>SAAW01000102.1 GCA_009929275.1 Clostridia bacterium | reverse complement strand
GGGCCGGAGCTCTTGAAAATTGCACTGGTTTTTGCGTGGCGCGGTTTTGCGGGACCGTGGCGCTTTAAAAAAACAACCGGATCGACTTTATATTATGGCGCGGCGGTAGCTAACCAGAGAGCTGGGTTACCAACATTTGTTAGGTCTGGAGCTCTTAAAAATCGCACAAGAGGCCTTGCTCACAAGCTGGTGTTTGAGGATGGAGTTTTTAAAGAGGTGGCGGCTTTTTTTGGAGGGGTTGGCTGTTTTTCAATCTCCAGAGCATTCGCTCGTGAAATTTATTGTCATGAAAAAAAATTGTCCGAAATCGGCTTCTGAGGCTTTTTGGGCGTGGCCGGGCTTTTTGTAGCCGTAGCCTGGTTTCGCAGCATTTGTTAGGGTTGGAGCTCTTGAAAAATCAAACTTTATTGCTGTTTTTTATCAGACAACAAATATTTCAAAAACAAGCAGCGCAAAATAATTTTTTTAACACTTCTTTTTAAAAAACAAAAGATGGTATAATAAGATATGTGCATATCGAACCAATGTGACATTTTAGAAATCTTCAAAAGATTTCAAATGAGGAATCCAAATCCCAAAACAGAGCTAATTTATTATAATGCCTATACTTTTTGTCTTGCAGTTTTGTTGTCAGCCCAAACAACCGACAAAGCCGTTAACAAAGCCACAGAAGAATTGTTTAAAATATCAAACACTCCTTCAAAAATGATAAACTTAGGCATAGATGCCCTGAAAAATCATATCAAAACACTTGGTTTATTCAACAACAAAGCTAAAAACATTATTCTTTTATCAGAAAAGCTCATAAAGGAATACGATTCGGAAATTCCAAACTCAAGAGACCTCTTGGAAACTCTTCCCGGCATCGGTAGAAAATCTGCTAATGTTATTATGAGCGAGTTGTTTGATGCCGAATATATAGCTGTTGATACCCACGTTCTTCGTGTTTCCAACAGAATTGGCCTGACAAAATCAACAACTCCTCTCGATGTTGAAAAGGACCTCTCAGAAATCGTTCCTAAAGAATTTCACAAAAATACCAGCAACTGGCTCGTCCTTCATGGACGATATATCTGCACCGCAAGAAATCCAAAATGTCACGAATGTTTTTTGAATGATTTATGCAAATATTTTTTTCAGTGTTGTGGATGAACTTGAAGAAAGGCAGAATTCTCTCCACCTTTCTTTGTTTAGCACAGATTCTTATTCTCCCGCTTTGCTAAGAATTTGCACTAAATTTTTTGTGTTTTCTGTTTGAGAAGCGTTTATTGATTGTTCATTATTGACATTATATATTATATTATATTTTTTTTGCTCTTCAATAAGT
>SAAW01000101.1 GCA_009929275.1 Clostridia bacterium | reverse complement strand
GTGCGGCCTGACATTCCGGATGTGTTCCGTTAACTGAAATTTTATAATCCAAAATAAAAGTGTAGCCACTATAATCGGGACATGCTTTTGCATCCAACAAAGTTACCGACGGGATATTCACAAATCCTTTTGTAACGCCCGTTAGAACATCAAAATTCAACGAAGAATTTAAACAAACATGGGTTGCTGGATCTGCATCGCAAAACAAGACTGATTTTCCGATGTTATTTTCTAATAATGACCCTAATTGATTATATAAAAATTCTCTTGTCATCATTTGAGAAGATTCCGCGCATTGTCTGGAACGGCAAACGAGGACAGCATCCGCAAACGCCGTCTGTGCCCGAACAGACGAGCAACAAGAAAATCCAACTAAAAACGAAAGAAAAAATCCGATTTTATATTTCATAGTACACACCCTTTTTACATTTATTTTCTATTTTTAAGTCATTCTTTTTCATTTTGCAACTTTTATTTACATTTTCCACAACAAAGTTTGATGATAAGAGGCTAAAGCAACAAGACAAGCTGTTTCAGCCCTTAAAATACGACGGCCGAAATGAATGCTCTGAGCATAATCGTAACTCTGTATCAAAGAAAGTTCCTGTTCATCAAACCCACCTTCTGGTCCCACCAAAAAAGCAATCGGGTTTTGAACGTCGAACTGGCAAGAACCTTCATTTCTTTCATTTAAAAAACACAAGCGTCTTCCTTTCGGAAAAGTGTTTAAAAAATTTTTTAATAGCACAGGTTCTGCAACTGGTGGGACAGAAAGCCTTTCACATTGTTCTGCAGCTTCAATAGCCTGTAACTTCATTCTGGAAACATTAACTTTGGCAATAGTTCGTTGCGTTACGACGGGATATAAGCCTTCTACGCCCAATTCTGTCGCTTTTTGTACGATAAAATCCATATTTTCTTTTTTTATCGGGGCAAAGCAAAGCCACAAAGCGTTTGATTTTTCATCTTTTTGAAATCTTGATTGTTTTTGACACTCAACGATTAATTTCGATTTTGAAATTTCAACAATCAAAGCAATCCATTCTCCATCTTTTCCATTAAACAGAGCTAATTCATTTCCTTTTTTTTGGCGCATCACATGAAAAAGATAGTGATTTTGCTTTTCGTTTAATGAAATTTTCGCTTTTAAAAACAAAGGGCTTTCTATGAACAAACGAATCATAGTTCTCCCTTTCTTTTCAAAAATACGAGCGTAACATCATCGGGTGGTGGAGGCGCTGAAAAAGCCTCAAAATCTTTCATAACAGATTTTACAAATCCCTTTGCCGTTTTTGATTTCAAGTGGGAAGATACGATATTTGCAAATCCACTCTCTCCTAACC
>SAAW01000100.1 GCA_009929275.1 Clostridia bacterium | reverse complement strand
AATACAGGAAGATATGGTGGAGGATTAGGACTTTATTCTTGCTCAATTGTGGGACTAACTGATTGTAATTTCATTGATAACTCAGCAAATTTAAATTCGCCGGGCGGTGGACTTTTTTCAGAAATTGTCACAGACATAACTCTTTTAAGATGCACTTTTTCACAAAACACTTCAGAAGGGGCTGGTGGTGCAATCAATTTTGTTACCACACAAAATATAACACTTATCTCTTGTGTCGTTGACAATAATGATTATATTAATGGTGCCTCTGACGGGATATATATTAATTATAGTGCGACTGAAACAATTAATGTCAAAGGTTGCAGGTTTATTAATCAAAGTGAAGGAATTGCATTAAATGCAAGTTGTTCGACAATAGGAAATTATTTGATAACAAAAGCAACCAGTGAAGACGACGACCAAATTGCCACGGGTGAAGAAGTTTGGACGACTTTTTCAAACAACGCAAGGGCAGGTTCTTTTTCAAATGGCAATTGGACTTTGGAATATTTGAATGTGGAAAATAATGCTGGTGAAAATTCCGGCACCTTTTATGTTGGAACTGCAGAAAGTTTGATTGTTCGGCACAGTGTTTTTAAAGATAACACACAATCACACGGCGGGGCTTTACTTGTTGAAAATGTTAAGAATGTGACAGTTGGTGAGGATGACGGGGACGGCGAAACAAGTGATGTCACTTTTAGCACAAATTCTGCAACTAATGTTGGCGGAGCAGTTCATTTAACAGGAATCATTTTATCAGCAAGCTTTGTTGACTGCCTGTTTGAAAGCAATTTTGCAAAAAATGATGTTGCGGGTGCATTTTATTGCACCACAGGGACAGTAGAATTGACATTCAGAAATTCAACTTTCACTGGGAATTCGGCATATAGTAGCGGCGGAGCAATTCGTTCAAACTCTCAAAAAACAACAATCACATCAACAAACGGGACAAAAGAAAATGGTTGCATTTTTGAAGGCAACATCGCACAGGGCGGAGGTGGCGGAGCAATTTGTATAACTAGTTTAGATTGTGTAATTGAATACTCAACTTTTAGTGAAAATTATTCAAGCAATTATGGTGGAGCAATTTATTATTCTAAAACTGGTGGAAGTTTTGAGATGTCAAATTGCGACATAACATCAAATGAATCAAAATATTTCGGTGGTGGAGTCTTTGTTACAAGTGCAACCACTGTCAAAATCAGTAGTTGTGACATTTATCTAAATTCTGCGAAACACAGAGGCTCTGGCATTTCTGTTGAATATTGCAAAGAACTTGAAATGAACGATTGCACTTTGAATGGAAATGTCATCACAAGTGCAAATAGCGGCGCTTATCTT
>SAAW01000099.1 GCA_009929275.1 Clostridia bacterium | reverse complement strand
GCTTTAGTGAGTCGGGGGTTTTTGGGAAAAACAGAAGTCTTACTAGTTTTACCGCAAACATTTATGAATTTAAGTGGAGAAAGTGTGTTTGCTGCGCTCAATTTTTATCGTTTACAAGCTAAAGAAGATTTGGTTTTGATTTATGATGACTTGGATTTGGAATTTGGTCGTTTCAAAATTAGTCGACAAGCACCTCATGGGCATAATGGTGTTAAAAGTGTCCAAGAAAAATTAAAAATAAATGATTTTTTGCAAATGCGGATTGGAGTTGATGCCCGCGGCGGTGAGAGAAAAATTCCGGGTATGGATTATGTCCTGCAAGTTTTTTCGGTGCTTGAACTGGAAAGATTACGGGAAGAAATTTTTTCGCAAGCGGAGACAGAATTGGAGCGACAATGGCTTTAGAAAAAATTTCTTCAGCCGATTTAGGGCGATTTGTAGCAGTGGAAGTTAATAAACGAATAAGCACGAAAGAACAATTGCGAGGATTGCAAATCGCGCGCGAATTAAATGACGAAAAAAGTAAGGAAATTTATTTAAGTTTATGTAAAAGATTTCAAGAAGGAATAATCGAAGAAGCTTTACGTTTTGTAATTGATTCAAAAGCAGAAAGTCGAGCAAAGTTGTTCATGTGGAAAGTGAAACAATTACGTCAAGAGTGGCAAACATTAGGTAAAAATCCGCTTAAAGAAGTGACCACTAAGCCACGACGACACAAAAAAATTAAGCCAGCGGCTTTATTTGATAATGCTGATTTGGCCGCTTAAAGGTGGTATAATGGGAAAAGATGCAAGAAAATGTTTCTTTAAAAGAAAAAACAAGTTTTAAAATTGGCGGTCAAGCTCGTTATTTTTTTGTGGTCAAAAATGAATTGGAATTGCAAGCTGCTTTGGCTTGGACAAGGGAAAAAAAAATTAAACCAGTGATTGTTGGTGGTTTAACGAACGTTTTGTTGCCTGATGGCGATTTAGAAGTAGTAATTCAAATTGCGCCTAATAACTCAATTGAGTTATTAGGCGCAGGAAAAGTTCAAGTTTGGGCAGGAGAAAAAATGGCAGCGCTGGCTTGGGAAACAGTCCGAGCTAATTTGGCTGGTTTAGAAGACTTTACTAGTTTACCTGGTTCGGTTGGTGGCGCAATTTGGAATAATGCTCATTATAATCAAAGTTTGATGAGTGATTTTTTACTTGAAGTGAGCTTTTATGATCTTAAAACTGGACAAATTATAGTAAAAAATAAGGCGGAATTGGATTTTGCTTACGACCAATCTTGGTTTCAAAAAAATGAACAAGCAATTATTATTAAAGCGCTTTTTCAGTTAAAAGAATTGGAAGAAACAACGGCAATTTACCAATTAACTGAAAAAGCGCTGGAA
>SAAW01000098.1 GCA_009929275.1 Clostridia bacterium | reverse complement strand
AGGATGAGTAGCTTTACATGTAAATTTTTTGTACAATAAAATATATTTTGCAATTCCAAATGAGGTACGGTATGCCACACGCCAAGACTTTGAAAAAAGAGGACATTTTAACAACGCTTAGCGAGCATAAAGCATTTTTGCAAAAAAACTATGATGTCGATAAAATAGGTCTTTTTGGGAGTTTTGCCAAAGGAACACAAGATGCTCAAAGCGATATTGACATCTATGTCGAATTTAACCGTAAAACATTTCGCAATATCGCGGGGCTTTGGGTTTATCTTGAAAATTTATACCACCGTAAAATTGACCTGCTCCACAAGCATCAACAAAGTAAAGGAGCAATTTTCGAGCAAATCCAAAAGGAAGTCATCTATGGATAAAGCGACTACCAAAGAGCTTTTGGACTTTATTTTGGAGAGTTTGGCATTGGTTAAAAAGCGTTTTGAAAGTATAAACTCATGTGATGATTTCTTACAAAACGATGCAGGGCTTGAAAAACTTGATGCCATTGCTATGCGTCTTCAATCCATCGGCGAAGCGCTTAAAAATCTCATGAAACGCGAAAAAGAGCTTTTACTTAAAGTTGCAGATGAAACGTATTGGAGTGAGATTATCAAAACGCGCGATTTTATTTCACATCATTACGTGGCGATTGATGCGGAAATTGTGTTTGATATTTGCAGTAACGAAGTGGAAGAGTTGGAGAAGAAAATTTTGAAACTGAAAAATTTTGTTTAAAAGTATATAATAATGTATCTTACCGAGAAAAAATTTGAAGAATATTTAATATATCTCAATCATCTTAGCGATGAATATTCCCCATGGCAACTGACTCAAGCTAAAAAAGAACATATTGATGAATACGGGATTGTCATTACAAAAGGCGAGATTTATTATACTAAACCATGTAATAAGAATTTTAAAAAGCTTCTAAAATTGTCAAAACAGTCTATGGATCAATTACTATTTTTAGTAGTTGAGGGAAATGATAAATTACGATTAATCGGTAAACGCTTTGAAGAAATACGGATAGAAACATTGCAAAAAGCAATTGAAAAAATCTTTTAAAATATTTTTCCGCTAAAATATTCCCTCCAAAAATCTTTACATGTAAACCAAGAAAGAAGCATTGATGAACCCACTGATTCCTATTTTAGTCCAAAAAACAGGCATTGCCAAAGAGCATATTATCAACATTTTAAAGCTGTTAGACGAGGGGTCGACTATTCCGTTTATCGCACGGTATCGTAAGGAGATGACGGGTGGGGCGAGCGATGAACAACTAAGGGAGTTTGAGAGCGTTTATGCCTACGCGAAGAAACTGCATGAGCGCAAAGAGGAAATTTTACGGCTGATTGCGGAGAAAGTCAATCTA
>SAAW01000012.1 GCA_009929275.1 Clostridia bacterium | reverse complement strand
AACTGGATTATTATTACCCATTTTGCATAATGTCGTTGTACTTATATTAGCATTTTTAACCAAGTCATTTCTTTTTAGATCTTTATCAATTAATAATTTCCATAGTTTTTTATAACAAACCTTCATTAGTCTTACTCCATATGTTTATTGTTACTATTGTATAATATAATCAGCTTAAAATCAAGTAATATCGCATATTATTATTTGCTGTTCATATAAAAAAAATATGCAAATACATAATATAATTAAACATAAGCATAAATATCCTGTCATTCATTTAGTTAATATATAGAAAAAAATTACATTAACAAGCTCATATAATGTATTTTTGATTGATTTAGACTCATAAATAAAGATTTAGCGCGACGATTTCAGTATGAACTTGGACTATTAATAGTAAAAAAGCATGACTTAGGTACAAATGGTCACATAAGTTTGATTTGCTTATGTGACCATTTTAGTTTTAGGTGCTTGAAAGTGGCTTCTTATATGGTGTTTTAGGGTAGGGTTTACAGCCTTAGCAAAAACGGTGTCGGTTTTGGTAAGGCATAGGTCATGGGTTCAAATCCCGTCATCAGCTCCAAAATAAAACTCGTAAAGTCCTTTATTCTAGGCACTTCTACGAGTTTTTCTTTTTTATCTAAAATCACTCAAAAATCATTGCCAGTAATTTTTCACATATTGCCAGTAAAATTTAATCAAAAGAAAAAAGACAAGTTACTTCAACTTGTTTTTTTGTTTTACATATTAAATTTTCGCTTATGCTCAATTTTTTCTTGCGTTCCTAAAAAAAGCCCGAAAGTTCATCATAAACTCTCGGGCTTTTAATTCTTTAATCTTTTTTAAAAATCGTTCTAAATCTTTCCAAAACTGCCTAAAACGGACTGATTGCCAGTAATTGCCATTACTTTTTTTTCTGATCATAATTTTAAATATAATCATATTATATCTACACACATAACCTTTCGCATATTTTTTATTCATATTAACATTACTGCAACCAGTTAACATCCTTGACTTCTTGCCAAATATCTTTTATCAATTTGCCATCAATTTTTGCATTTTCTTTAAATTTTTCAGAATCTTTGAATGTTCCTAATACTTCTGCGTTGACAATCCATAAGTCAACAGTATCATTTTTACCACGAGTAACGCCATAATCTATTCCTTGGTATGTAAATTGCATTTCTCCATAAAAATCAAGACCACCTATAAAATCGTCAAAATCAGGTAAAAGGGGGTTTTTTTCGATATGCAGTTTTTTTGCTTTGCTTAATGGTATTAAGTTTGGGCACATTACTCTGTCTGGAAATTCTTCACTTAACAAATCTTGCACCCATCCACAGTTTTTGCATCCACTTCCATTTCCAATTTCATCTACAGAAATAATTTTCCCGCACACATCACACTTCGTTTCAATTTTGTATCTATTTTTTTGTTTTATTTTAATTTGTTCTAATTCTTCTCTTGACAATTTTGTTTTCATATTTTTATTTTCTTCCTTTTTTTTACAAAAGTTTTCATCGATTTCTCTACTTTGATCATAATTTCCTCTGGGTTTATTTTTTGACCAATCCCACGGGTGATCATGAGGAAACTTGTGCTTTTCTTTTCCTTTGTCGCTATGTTTCCAGTCACGATTTAGAAGTGCGCGACCATCTGGTCCATACCATCTTTGAGTAAGAAGTTCTCCATTTTCATCATACAATTCCACTCTTGTATTGGGCAATCCGTAAGCTTTAAGACCGCCAACTTTACCTATTTTACTATCTATTCTACCACTTGGTTTGCACATTCCCATTATATCATCTCCTGAGGCAAAAGTTCAAATATTTTAGAGGTTGTCTGCCCACCATCTCCAAATAATATAAAAAATAAATTTTTCCCTTCTAAATTTTCAACTTTAATTAGAGTTTTAAATTTACCAACAACATTGTATTTAGTCTTTATCTTAACATTATCCAAATACCACTCTATTTTATTCACATTATCACAAGTCAATTGTATTTCGCCTTGATAATTATTTACTAAAATGGAATTAACTTTCGGTGGGGATATCCAAAATGGTGCAAAATTTGAAACAAAGCTTTTAAATAATGATTTTTTTTCTTTATATGTTGTAGAATTCCAATCTACATTTTCATATGAATTTTTAATTATTGGGATATCTGGTTCTTTTATTGTTGCATTTTTAAGTCCAAATTTAGTTAAATCAGCGAGTATTTTCCATCTATAGATTTTGTTTTGTTCTTCAAAATCCATTAGCACCTTTGTTAAATGTGACGCATAATCTAATTCACTACAATTATTTACATTTAAAAAATGTCTTTTTGCATTTTCGCCATATCCTAATCTTTGAGAATTCCTAATATGCTTAACCCCATGACACTTACTGCAAATTCCAATTATGTCATTTAGTGTTTGAGTTTTCTTATGAATATTAAACTCCCAGACTTCATGAGCATCTAAATCATCTGTAATATAACCACAAATTTGACATCTTCCATTTGCTCGTTTATAGCAATCACTTCGAAGAATGTCCCATTCATTTTTAGGTAATGTTTTGCTAAAATCGTTATTCCATGCACCCATTGGGAGCATTTCAATATAAAGTTTTAAATTTTTCATATTTACTCCTAGTTTGACGGGTATAATTCACCAGACATATATTTTTCCATATAATTTTCAAATCCCATTTGCGCAATTAATTCTTTCATGTTAAACGGACTTATTTCTTTTATATTTCCTTTCATTTCTGGAAATGGTGTTCCATAACAAATGATTGCAGATGGTTCAATTTTATCTAACATTTTATTGTAACCAAGCATAAATCCTTCTTTATTATCTTCTCGCGTATAAGTTGAAACAGCCACGACTGAGCCTTTTTCAACCCCATCGAAGCAAAATTCCATGCACGGTATAGATCCCCACGATATCGTTGGGATTACTTTCATTCCTTGCTTTTGCCAATATGCACCACACCAACGATTTTTGAACACACTGTCTATTTGTCTAGCAAGAGGCATATCTTTATAAGTACTAAATTCAGGTGTTAGCAAGGCATAATATTGATCCAACTTTTCAAGTGCAGTTGCAGGTTTTTCATAAACATTATCAAACAACCAATCATATGTAAAAAAATGTATTGTTTTATGTTTATTTTCATTATCATCTGACTTTGTTTTTGTATAATTCCAAAGTTCAATCTTGCTCAAATCTATTTCTTGTTTTTTAACGAGTGGAATTCCATATTTACCAACTGTTTTAAACTCATTTCTCACAATCTTTTGCTTGTTCTCGTGTTTTTTATTTTCAGAATCACTTTGTTCGTTCTCAATTTCATATTTATCGTTCATGATTTTCTCCTTCAAAAGTACAAAAGGTTGGAGAACATTACATTCTTCAACCATTTTGCTAATTTTATCATGTATATTTCTAGTATTAAACATTTACTGCCATTTTTTAAATTGTTCGTTTATTATGTTTGCTGTTTTATCAAAGTAGGTTTTATCAACTGAGTTGTAGTTTCTAATTGTTGTGGTAACTTCTTTGTGACCTAATAGCATTTGAGTTATTTTAGGGTTCACATTGTTTTCAAACATAATGTTTCAGAAGGTTTGTCTTAGCCCGTGTAGGTGCGATCCTTATCCGCTTAAGTCGTGATTTTTTACAAATCTTTGGAATATGGTGCTTGTTCCATAATAAGTTCTCACATTACCTTCTTTATTTGAATTATTTTTTTACTTGTTATTGACTCATATTGTATTTTTTGATATTATATAAATAAATATAAGGAAATGTTTATGAAAATATTTAAGAAAAAAATAATTTTTACTTCTATGTTTTTAGCTTTAATACTTTGCTTTTCATTTCTACTACCGAGTTTTATAAACTCACAAAACAATATCTTTACTAGAGATATTAATGCAAACGAAATTGGAGCATTGTCATATGAAGAAAAGGTTAATCAATTGTTAAATACTTTTGATAACTACTCAATTGATAACAATGATACGCAAATTTTATTTGAAGGTTATACTGATATTTCAAATTTTAACTTTTCTGGAATTCAATATTTATCTACAAATGCAGAGATTACAATAAAGAAATATCGAACAAATTTAGATATAGAAAATGAAAAGTTTGAAATTATTACTGACTATATTCAAGATAATGTTATTGTTTACACTGAGACTTTAGAAACAACTCCATATTATGATGAATATTCTGATGACTATTACATAGCAATGCCTGACGGAACAAATGTATCACTATCTGAAAGTTTATCTCAAAATAGTTTTAATGAGTGTAGTTTTACATTAGCTGCTATTGGAATCGCTTTAACAGCAAAAGAAGTCGCAGTATTATTAACTGCAGTGGCAATTGTTGCCGCACCTGTTATAGTTGAAGTTGTGAATGTGGTTGTCAAAACAATAGTGTCTTGGGTTAAGAGTTTTTGGAGTTGGTTTACATCATTATGGACAGCAAAAACAACAACAGTGGTAACAACTACTATAACTGCAAAATTAAGCTATACAATTTCCATTTCGAATACTAAAATAGATGCTACACCTTATGACAAAACTATGAAATTTGAGTCAAATAGATATTATATAGCAATAGCAGATACTGATGACGGATTGTTGTATGTTTCTCCTGTAGCAATAAGTAATATTTCGGCTTTAGCCGTTTTAACAGGGTCTACATTTGTTAAGTCTGCACATAAAGGATCTAACAACTCTTTTGTAATTAGTCTTTATACATTAACTAACGAGAGTGCAGTGTTGATAGCAACTGAAGCTGGGACATTTTTAGGAAGTCCAGGGGCAATACATCATTTTGCAACAAAACCTGGCTATTTTAATCATTATCACCCTGGTATAACATATACATCTTTCTCTCATCCACATGTATTTTATGGTACACCCAAAATTTAGGAGATTATATGAAAATTAAAGAGTGGGAAAATTTAGTTTATAGCAAATATATTGTAAGAAAACTAAACAGTTTCGAGGAAATAAAAGAATTTTTAAGTTATTATTTTGATATAAAATCCGATTTTAAATTGGCATATCGATGTGGTTTGATAACTTATTATATTTATTTAAAAAATGAAAAAGAATTCCAAATTATATCATTTCAACAAAATGGTGATAATAATAAAACAAATTTTACGTTTGATTATGATAAATTTATAAACTTATATTATTCTTTAAGAAAAACAAAGAATTTTGAAAATTATCGTAAATGTGTAAACGAACAATTAAATTTAAAAGCATATAATTGGGACCAACTGACTAATGAAGAACAAGGCTTTTTTACAAAATTTACAACAGTAAACATTGAGACACTAACAGAGTCTGAAATATCTGAAGAAAATTTTTATGCAGCATACCAATTTGAAGAAAAATCAATAGCCAAAAGAGAAGTTTTTCCAACATTATATATGGGACTGAATACAACAATTGTCTTTTTAGAATCAAAAGATAAAATAAAAATTTCCAATTTTTGCCTTAGAGATTCTGGTGGACTTTCTCAGGAAGAATTAAATTTATTTTATAATGATATAAATCCTTTAACAGATGGAAAAGTAAAATTATGAAAAAAAAGACAATAATTATTAATTACGTTATTCTTGGTCTATTATTTGTTTTTAATATTTTTGCAAGTGTTTATTTTATTTCTTCCTATAAAACAGAAGATATATTTAATAACAATATTCTAAAAGTAGTTGAAATTAAAGTATCAGATGATGAAATAACGTGGGGATATGCAACTGGTTTCTTCATTGATAACAATGGAACTATTTTAACAAATAAGCATGTAGCATATAATTCAATCACAAACGCAAATTACAATTTGATTCAAGTTAGGCTTGCCAATGAAGACGAATGGTTAGTCGCAGAAGTTGTTAAAATTAGCGATGATAATGATTTGGCTACCATAAAAATCGATAAATCTGATACAAATTATTTCGAACTGGAAGAAAACTTCTCCAACGGCGAAACAATTTTTACAATTGGAAATCCTAATGGCTTTGGATTATCATTTACAACTGGCGTTATATCAAGCAGTGAAAGAAATGTAATTTATAATGAGCAAACTATAAAAACGATGCAAACAAGTTTTGTTATAAATGAGGGTAATAGCGGTGGCCCCGTTTTTAATAAATGTGGAAAATTGTTAGGTATTATTAGTTTTAGACTAAAAGATAGAAATGAAGATGTTATTCAAGGCGTTTCATTTGCATTACCATCTTTAACAATTAAATTGTTTATTCAGGGATAGCAGTTGCTATCCTTTTTAGTCAAATAATAGTCATAAAAAACCAATTTATTATATTATCCATAGTTTCTATTTCTTTCCCAAAATAGTATTGATTTACTCCTTCAATTAAGTTGTATGATAACTGGGCTTTTTTTGGGCTTTTTTTAATATTAAAAAATAGGTTTTTTATCTTTACTGCCAAATTTATCCTGCAAAACAATCAAAATTTTTTATTAATTCGTCTTTATTCACTTAATCTCATTTTTATAAAAATACAAAAAAATAAAAATTTTCACTACTTATATAGAATATATTTTTGTAGTTTGAATAAGACAGACTTGAATTGCGATAAGTTGTAAGAAAATGTTTTTATGCGTGTGGAGTTAACAAATTTAAGTATTTATTTTTTTCGGCGGCAGCCAAATAGAGATATAATCGAGGACCATCATCTCTGCCAAATAGCATATTATAAATATTTTTAAAATTAACTTGTTGGTTTAAAATATTTTCTTTTTTTGTTGCATTTTCATCATTAATAATAGAGTATAAAAAGGATTGTATCTCTTTCTCTGTAAAGTCATTTTTGGAAATAAATTCATAAAGTTTGCTGAAAACTTGTTTTGAATTATCATCTAAACTATCATAATAAATATTATTAAATTTAGGGAGCAAATCGTATTTTTTTTCTGGATTATAAATTTCAATCCAATTTTTAACTTTTGTTAATCTCTCAGAACTGTTTTGATTTATTTCAATGCCTGCTTTTTTTAGCGCCATAAAAGTTGCAGTTGGATTAAAATCTACGATAGGTGCAACACTTGCTAATGAGCCAAAAGGCGTTTTTTCTTGCATTTGAGTTGCGTCGTCTAAGATTAGTTTAAAGACTTCACTTTCTATTTCCGTTGTTTGTTTTGAAGCATACGCTTTCAATAATTTGTCATATTCTGAGTAATGTCGAATTATAGTTTCGTCAAATGCGAACTCAAAAGAGTCTTCTGGTCGATATTTTGCAAATAACCATTTTAATATTTCTGGCTCATAAACTTCTAAAACTTTGCTTGGTGTGATATTTTTCCCAGTTGAACTGTGCATTGCCCCAAGACCTTTTATCCCCAACCAACCGTAGCCTTGGAACAAAGGTGCATCATATCCAAAAATATCTTTTGAAATAACTTTTGAAACATCATAACTTCCATTAGTTGACGCATGGTCTATGCCACCTGGCTCGAAGTCCACACTTTCATATTGCCATCTCATTGGCCAGTCTAATTTCCAGACCAATTTTATAAAATTATAGTCATTAACATTTATTTTATGGTTAGTTTGGCAATCTTCACAAAAATAAATTAACTCACCATTTTTATCGTCATATGATAAAACTTTTGTATTATCTTTTAATGATTTATCGCAATATATACTTATAGGATAATAGTGTTCTCTATCTTCTTCGTTAGCGTCTTGAGTTTTAAAACTCATTATTATGTCGTAAATTTCTTTTCTCTTAGATAAAGCAAGTTTTATTTGCTCGCGATATTTCCCCGAAGTGTAATAATCAGTTTGATATCTAACATCATATTTTATATCCATTTGATTTAGAATAGTTTCAAATTCTTTTTCAAAATATTTTCCATAACTTGCTTCTTTTTCAAATGGATCGTCAATATAAGTATATGGTTTGCCAATATTTTCTTCAAATTGGTTTGTAAAACTTTGAACATTTGAAGGGACTTTACGAAGTCTATCAAAATCGTCCCACGAAAACAAAAGTTTTGCTTTTTTCCCTTTTTGTTGCAATGCTTTTACAACAAACAAACTTGTGGCAATATCTCTAAAATTACCAATATGAATTGAGCCTGATGGGCTAATCCCAGCAGCACAAACATATTCTTTTTTATTTGGTCTTTCCTTAATTAATTTATCTGCAATTTCATATGCCCAATGAGCCATAATCTTCTCCTTTAAAATAAATAAAATTATTGTGGTGATTCGCCCAAAATCCAAACTTGCGACAATGTGACTAAAATTCACTCGCAAAGCCAACTCGGCTAGCGAAACATTATATTTTATTAAAATTCATTTTATATTTTTAACAATAATAAGTCAATTACTATATGTTAAAATAATTTGAATTTTATATAATTAAAAACTCTAAATCTTTAATAATTCATTCCCTTTTTCGCAATAAAAGCAATCATAATTATAGAAAATTGAACCTTTTTTTTATTATATTTTAGTTTAATATATAAAATTTATGTTTTAAAACACTTGTAGATATGTGGATTTTGATGATATAATTTTAGCAAATAAAGTGAATTAATTGTTTGCAAAGCATATAGTGAAAAATCATCATAAAACTCTACAGCAATTAAAATAAATTATTTTAAGGATATAAAGTTATGTTTTTAAAATGGCATATCGGTAAAGTTCCAAAGAGATTAAAAATAAAACAAGTTTATGGAGTGATTTTTACCGAGAATGGTAGGGTTCTTTTAAAGGGTGAAAAGGAGAATGACGAAGTTATATACTCTTTAGCCGGCGGATCTCCAGAAACTTTTGATAAAGGAATTGAGGCTACTTTACGAAGAGAATTAATTGAAGAAGTTAATGTAACAATTGGAGAACCTATCCTGCTTGGCTATCAAGAAGTTGATGAGCAAAATGGTAAACCTCCTTATGCTCAAGTTCGTATGGTTGCAATGATTGACAAAATCGGCAAATCTCAACCAGATCCAGACACAGGGGAAACTTATGAAAGATTGCTCACCCACCCAAAAAAAGCGATTCAATTTCTTAACTGGGGAGATATTGGAAAGAAAATAATTGAAAAGGCTGTTATGGTTGCTACAAAAGAGTTTGGACTAAAAGACTTTATTGATAAAAATCAAATTGTATAAATAAAAATTATATTTATAATTAACAAAATAATTAGGAGCGAAAAGTGATTAATCTTGAAAATATAATCCCATCTAATTTTATTGAAGAAGAGATATTAGAAGATTTGAAGGCTGGAAGAAGCAAGGAGGTCATAACAAGATGCCCGCCTGAACCAAGTGGCTATTGGCACATTGGTCATGTTAAAGCATGGATGATTGATTTTGAAACTGCAATAAAATTTGGCGGATACACATATCTTAGAATGGACGACACAAATCCTAGCCGTGAACAAGGAGAATTTGCAGACAGTTACTTAAGCGATTTGGAGTGGCTGGGATATACACCAAAAGCAATGATTTTTGCAAGTGAAGCATATTTTGAAAAAATTTACAAAATTGCTGAAGAAATGATAAGAAATGGGGTTGCTTATGTTGATGAACTTTCACAAGAAGAACAACAATCTTTGAAAGGAACATTAACTTCAACAGGGACAAACAGCCCATATCGAGATAGACCAATTGAAGAAAGTCTAAAGTTATTTAGAGAAATGAAAGAGGGAAAATACCCTGACGGTTCATTAACTTTACGGGCAAAAATTGATATGTCTCATCCAAACATATTAATGAGAGACCCTATAATGTATAAAATTTCGAGAGAACATCATTACAAAACTGGCGACAAATGGTGTATTTATCCAATCTATGATTTTGCTCACCCAATGGAAGATGCTCTTGAGGGAGTGACTTATAGTTTATGTGACATTACTTTTAGGGTTCATAGAGAACTTTATGAATGGTTCATTGAGCACGGTTGGAACAAACCTTTTGGGCCAAAACAAAGAGAATTTTCGACACTCAACCTTGAAAATGTTTTACTTGGAAAAAGACATCTTAAAGCGCTCGTAAATTCTGGCAAAGTTATGGGCTGGGACGACCCAAGATTTATGACTATTGTGGGAATGAAACGAAGAGGTTACACTGCTGAAGGTATAAAAAACTTTATTCGCAGTTGCGGAGTGGTTGCAAGCGAAAGCACCATTCCATTCAGCGCATTAGAATATCATATTAGAGAAGATTTAAACAAAGTTGCAACTCGCGCGATGGTTGTTTTAGACCCACTGAAAGTTG
Source organism: Clostridia bacterium (assembly GCA_009929275.1). GTDB lineage: Bacteria > Bacillota > Clostridia > Christensenellales > UBA1242 > UBA7862. The sequence continues at coordinate 23,233 of SAAW01000012.1, read as the reverse complement.
TTATAACAAACTATGAAAAAGACGACTCTGAAATAATTGAAATTAACAATAATCCAAATGATGAAAATCCTCATTTTCACACCGCAAAATTTGGCAAGGAAATCTATATTGAAAGAGAAGATTTTTCTTTAAACCCACCACCAAAATATAACAGAATTGTTCAAAATGGATTGGTGAGATTAAAGAATGCTTATATAATAAAATGCAATGAGGTTGTATACAAAAATAATGGCGAAATTGACTATCTAAAATGTGAATATTTTAAGGATACAAAAAGCGGACAAGATGAAAGTGGCTTAAAAGTGAAAGGAACAATTCATTTTGTTTCAAAAGATAACTGTTTTGATTGTTCAATTAGAGAATTTAAAAATCTGACAAAAGTTGAATTTAAGTGTCCGGGAAAATCTCTTTCTGAAGGCGTATCACTAGAAGAAATTATAGATCCAAATTCAATGGTTCAAACAACCGCAAAAGCAGAAAAATTTTTGCTGAGTGCAAAACCATATGATAAATATCAGTTTATGCGTAAAGGTTATTTCACTTTAGATAAAGATTCCACTGATAATAATTATATTTTCAATTACACAATATCTTTAAAAGATAGTTATAAAGCAAAATAAAAATATGTTAGTTAAACGATGAAGAACAAATTCATAAGTCTAATTTATAACATTATCCTTTTCAAAAAACACAATTTTCATTTAAAAATATTTTATTATACAACAAAAAATCACCAGTTTTCTCTGGTGATTTTTTTTGCAAATAATTTTTTTAAACATTTTCTTCACGCCTACACTTATGGCACATTTCTTTGTTTCTAAAATTATTTCCTCTATTGCAAAGAATGTATCTTCCACCCTCAATGGTCAATCTTTTCCCATTAACAAGTGCATCTGCAAGTTTTTTGCGGGCTGAACTATATATGCTTTGAACTGACGTCCTTGCAATATTCATTTGCTCTGCACAATCTTCTTGCTTGAAATCCATTAGGTCAATAAGACGAATGGACTCATATTCTTCAACAGTCATAACGATTAAACATTTTTCGTCTGTTTCTTTTGAAAGTGGACCAAATTGATTGTTTTTAGGGAGTGAGCAAACATTTCTCCACTTCATTGGTCTTGGCATAATTTTCTCCTTATTACTAAATTTTCTTTAGTTTATCATTAATGCTTTGCAAATTTCTTTCAAGAGTTTTCTTTTGCTCAAATAAACTTTCTTTATTTGAAGAATTTTTATCGGCTTGGCTGAAGTTGACTAAATCATCATCACAATCTCCAAATCTTCTTCCCGTTCTTGGCCCTTTTCCCGCAGGTCCTGTTCCATCTCTTCTTGGCATAATTTTTCCCTCCTTTTTTATTATATTTATGGCATATGTCAAAATCATATTACAATAGTTTATGACATATGTCAATTATTATTTTCAAATTTATTTTTTTTATTTATTATTATAAATAATTAAATTAATAATTTTAATATAGTTTAAAAAAAAAGTTTACACAGATAATAATAAATATTATCGTAATTAATTTTTAGAAAAAACAACTATGGTTTATAATAAATATATAAAAATTAAAAAGGAGATGTTTTTATGAAAAAAATTATTCTATTCATAATTTTGGGTGTTATCTTAGTTGCAGGTCTGGGAGTTGGCATATATTTTATTTTCAAAAGTAACGATATTATATCAACAAATGCTCAAACATATGTTTCAATTTCAATCAATCCTGCTGTGGAATTTACAGCCAATGAAGACGGAATTGTTATTTCAACCGTCGCAACAGACGCAGAGGGAGATGAGATTGTCCAAAGTTTTGATTTTTCTGGAATGACCGTTGAGAGTGCATGCGAAAAGTTCACGCAACTTTGCATTAATGCAGGATATGTTTCTTATGAAAATGACGAGGAATCAGCAGATCCAAACGAAGTTAAAATCACAGTTATTAATCAAATTGAAGATGTCCAAGAAGACATTGTGAACAAAATTAAATTGAAACTTAACAATTGTTTTCAGAATAATGGAATTTTTGGTTTTGTTTCTATAGATACTTTAGCAGAATATGCTGAACAAGCACAAGAATTTGGCATTTCCGTTGGGCACATCAAGTTGATTATGTCTGCATTATACTATAATCCAGAACTTACCTTTGAAGATTTAGTTGAAATGCCAATAAATGAAGTTGTCAAATTAGTTAAAGTTTCTCACGAAAATATGCAACGCACAACGCAAGCAATTCGTGCACAACTAAAACTTGACTTGGAAGGCTTAAAAACAAATGAAGAATATGCAAATATGTTCACTGCGCTTGAAGTAATTCAACAAATTCAAATAAGCCTTAATGACGACACATTAACTGAACAGCAACGTGCTCAATTTGAAGCACTTTTTGCACAAGCAAAAATAAATTTTAACCAAAGTTTTAGATTAATTTTCGAAGAATATAAACAAGTAAAATCTTCTTTAATTGAGCAAGCAAAGGAAGACTCTCAGGAATTATTGGAGCAAATAAGATCTCAATATGAACAAAAGGTAGAAAACAACAGACAGAATAGTCAAAATGCCAAGAATAATTCTAACAATGTTAAAAACAGAATTAGAGATTGGCAACAAGCACAGGAAGAAATAGATTAATTTCAAATAAAACAAAAAAAATATTAACGTTCTTAAAAAAAATTTATAAAAAAAAGTAAAGTTCCACTGGAATTTTACTTTTTTTATTATTTTGAATCTAAGTTTTTTCTCTTTAAAACTTTATTCTTCAATTTTTAAAGCGTCTTGCTCAATTTTATACAATTCTTTATATTCTGTGCAATTTTTCATAAGTTCTTTATGCTTACCTTTTGAAACAATTTTTCCGCCGTCAATCATAATAATCTCGTCACAATTAACAACCGTGCTTAATCTGTGGGCAACGACAAGAATGGTGTGAGTTTTGCTAAGTTCAAGAATAATGTCTTGGATTTTCTTTTGATTTTCATTGTCAAGAGAACTTGTCGCCTCGTCAAATAATATGATTTTGCTCTTTTTAAGAAGTCCCCGTGCAATGGCAAGTCGCTGGCGTTGTCCTCCACTCAAAATTAAGCCATTTTCACCAATAACACTATCATAACCCTTTTCTTTTGTCATAATAAAGTCGTGAATTTGTGCTTTTTTGCACACTTCAATCATTTCTTCTTCAGTCAAATCCTCTTGCACAAACTTTAAATTTTCACGAATTGAAGTGTTGAAAATGTATGGATTTTGTGGCACAACAGTGACGAGTTCCCGCAAGCCGTCTTCTGATAAATCCTTAATGTCAACGCCGTCAATCAAAATTTTCCCGCCTGTCACATCATAAAGTCTCGGGATTAAACTGAGCAGCGTGCTTTTTCCTTGTCCGCTTTTCCCAACAAAAGCAACACTTTGATTTGGCTCTATTTTTAAGTCAAAATCTTCAAAAACTGTGGCGCCATTTTTATATTTGAAATCCACATTTTTAAATTCAATCGTTCCAATTGGTTCTGAAATCTTTTTTGTTCCAAAACTTTCTTTTTCATAATCCTTATCATCAAGTATCTCACAAATTCTCTCCGCACTGACTTTTGCGTTCCCAAATGCTTCACGGACATCTGCAAGATATTGAATCAAATGCATAGACTGACCTTTATAGAAAATTGTGACAACGAGAGCCCCCACGGTGATTTGCCCCTCTGCGAGAAGATAGATGCCTAAAAGCACTATCCCCAAGTCAAAAAACACTTGGGCAAATCTCCTCCAAATTCTCCACGCATTATTCCCCACATCTCTGTCCACTGTAACATTTTCCATATGCATCGAATTCTCATTAAATTTTCTTTGGACATTAGAACGAATATTCAGACTTTTAATATCTCTTATTCCGCGAGCAATCTCTGAGACTAATCCAACTCTGCAATCTGAAACAATCTTTTGTTTTTTTCTCATTATATAGTTGTGTTTTTGATATCCATTTTCAAAAATGGAGAAAACAATAACTGAAATAATTAAAAGAAGCCCAAGCCAAATATTTATGAAACAAATGTAAATAGTGAATGCAATGGCACTTAAAATATTTATCAAATAACTTAGTGTTAAATTCACAGCGTCGGTGACTGCAGAAGTGTCTGTATTAACTCGGCTGATAATTGCCCCTGAATTCACCTCATCAAATTTTGAAGTCTTCGTGCGGGATATGCAGTCAATCAAATCTACCCTCAATTTATTAATAACTCTTTGAAATATTTTGGTCATAATTATTGCCCAACCCCAAATTATAATGGGCGTCATAATGGACAAAACCGCAATTATAATCGCATATTTTATGGAATTATTTATGTCCAAAATTCCAATGTATGTTATCATTCTTTCGACAAACATTGCGTCAAACAAAGAAATTGTTGAAAATATTATTGAAAGAAATATGATAAAACCAATCCCAAATCGATGACTTTTGAAATAGACTAAACAACGAGAAAGTGCTTTCCAGCCTTTTTTGTTCTTTTGCTTTTTTGTAAGAGACTCTTTTTCAACATCTTCACGCTTTAAACCATATCTTTCAAAATCTTTCTGTCTTCTTTTTTCAAGTTTTGTTTGTAAACGAAGAGTTCTCTTTTGTGATTTCATAAATCTCCTTATTTTTTTGAATTTTTCAAAAATTTTAATAAATTTTTAATTAGAAAACAAAAACATTAATTCAATTTTTTAATTATACTTTCATTTTGCATAAATTTCAAGATAAATAAAAATTTCTATTACACAGTCTAAGGCAATTTAAAATAAATTATTATTGTTTAACTTGTAGTTTGATTATATTCATTTAAAGTGGCAAGTCTTTTTTAATAAATTTGTTACAACCTAAAATATACAATATTGCACCTATCACAAATAAAGCAATCATTTGAATTACATAGCCACTTCCTGAAATGATTGCACTTGTATCATACAACGTGTTGAGTGTAAAATATTTCAGCCATTCAAGGTCGTTAATTGCTGAAAGAGAATTTAAAATGAAAAAAGCAATGGAAAGCCCTGCTCCCAGAGCGATGGAATTCCCGCTTTTATTAAAAAAGCAACTAGCAAAAAAACAAATCCCGCCAATTGCAAAGCCATAAAGCACAAAACCGAGGATTAAAAGCCAGAATGTGCCAAGTGCGACTTCGGCTCCTGCTATTGCGATTGAAATTGTCCCAAATAATCCAACGGTAGCCCCTAGAAGAAAAATTGAAAGAACATAGAATAACATTTTTGAAAACACAATTTGAGTTCTTGTTATGGGAGTGTTTAAAGTATAACTCATTGTGCCTTTGTCCACTTCACTTGCAATAAGTTTGTTCCCAACAACAATCGCAAAAACAATCAAAATCATAATGCCTAACATTCCAAAAATACCATTTGCATACAAAGTCAAAAGAGATGATGTTCTGCCACCGCCAAATCCCCCTTGCGATTGATTTTCCAACATTCTTGAGCCCATAAGAGTCATAACCGTGATAAAAAAAGTTAAAACACCAGTTAAACTAAGCCAAAGAACATAATTCCCTTTTATGCTTTGCTTAAAAATTTGTTTAGATAGAAGTTTTTTTGTCATCACTTTTTTCCTCCTCTTTATAAAATTTCATAAAATATTTTTCAAGCGTAAAAGGAATTCCTCTTATATATTCAACTTCATAGTTTGTGATAAGTTTAAAAAATTCATTTATTTTTGCGTCTAATAACATTACTTTTACTCTGTTTTTTGCTATGTTTTTTTCGGTAAATTGCAAATCTTCTTGCATAAATTTTTTGGCATCTTCTTTTGTCTTAAAACGAATTTCAAACTCTTTTTCTGTTTTGTGCTCGATATCTTTTATTTTGATCTCTGATATTATTTTGCCTTGTTTTATTATGGCAACTCTGTCACAAGTTTTTTCAACTTCATCAAACATATGGCTACTCATTAGTATTGTTTTGCCTTTTTTTCGCTCCATTTCAATAAGTTCACAAAATTTCGTTTGCATAAGAGGGTCAAGTCCACTTGTTGGTTCGTCAAGGATTAAAATTTCAGGGTCGTGCATAAAAGCAATTACAAGTGCAATCTTTTGTTTCATTCCCTTACTCATTCTTTTAAGTTCGGCTTTTGGCTCTAATTCAAAATATTTGCAAAGTTTTTCGGCAGGTGAAAGGTCTTTCATATTTCTCATATCAGCAATTTGTTTGATAAACTTCCAGCCTGTCATATTGTTTGGAAAAGCAATTTCTCCTGGAACATATCCCAGAAGTTTTTGAATTTCGCAGGGCTGTTCCCACGAGTCCATTCCTGCAACTTCTGTCTTTCCGCTTTGTGGCTTTATAAAACCAAGAATATGCCTTATTGCAGTTGTTTTTCCTGCACCATTTGGGCCCAAAAACCCAAAAACTTCTCCTTTTTTCACTTCAAAAGAAATGTCAAATACACCGCGATTGTTTCCATAGTCTTTTGTGAGATTATTCACTTTTATTATGCTTTGTATTTCCATTTTTCCTCCATTTTTTGATAAATTTATTTTTAATTTTTACTTAATAAATTTTTTAAGCAGGCATAAATTGAGAATTATAGAGATTGGCGTACAAGCCATTTTCTTCAAGCAGTTCTTTATGCGTGCCTGTTTCTTTTATCTCGCCATTTTCCATATAAATGATCATATCGGCATTTCGAATGGTTGAAAGTCTGTGAGCAATGACAAAACTCGTCCTGCCTTTCGTGAGTTTATCCATTGATTTTTGAATGAGCATTTCGGTGAATGTGTCGACGGAAGAAGTTGCTTCGTCGAGGATTAGCATTGGGGCGTCTTGAACCATTGCTCGCGCTATCGTCAGGAGTTGCTTTTGTCCAGTGGAAACTGTGACAGTGTCGTTTAGCATTGTGTCAAATTTGTTTGGAAGAGTGTTTATAAAATGCTCCAAACCACAATCGGCACAGATTTCCATTAGTTTTTCATCACTTATATTTTGCTTACTATAAGACAAATTTTCTCGCAGTGTTCCTTCGAAAAGCCAAGTGTCTTGAAGCACCATTCCAAAAAGCGAGTGAACATTTTTTCTTTTTAAATCACTTATAGAAATTCCGTCAACTAAAATCTTGCCTTTATCAAGTTCATAAAAACGCATAAGCAAGTTGACAATGGTCGTTTTCCCTGCGCCTGTCGGGCCGACGATCGCAACTTTTTGCCCGGGATTTATTTTTATTGAAAAGTCTTTTATGATTGTCTTATCTTTATCATATCCAAAACTGATATTTTTGAACTCCACTTTTCCCTTAACATTTTTGATTACTTTTTCAATGTGTCTTTCGCTAGTTAGTTCTTCTTCATTTAAAAACTCAAAAACACGCTCTGAAGATGCCACAGCCGATTGAAGCCTTGAAAAACCCTGCGCCATTTGCCCTAGAGGTGAAGTGAAAAGCCTGACATACAAAATGAATGCGACGACAACTGCAAAATTGATTGTCCCATTAAAAGCAAGTGCTGCTCCCACAATGCAAACTGCGACATATCCAAGGTTGCCAATAAAAGTCATAAGTGGCATCATAAGGCTTGAAAAAAATTCTGCTTTAAAAGTCTGTTTTCTCAAATTCTCATTGTTCTTCTCGAAAATTATTGCGCCTTGCTCCTCTGCGTTATATGATCTGACGACATTTTGTCCTGAATAATATTCTTCAATGTGGTCATTAACTTCTGCAAGACTTTTCTGGCGAGTTATGAAATATTTTTGAGATTTTGACATAATAAAAGCCATAAGAATAAAGCCTAAAACGGTTGCCCCAATTGCAACAAGAGCCATCGTCCACTGCGTTATAAACATCATCAAAATGCAACCTAAAATCATCGTTATCCCTGAAATTAAAGAACCCACGCTCATATTTAGAGATTGAGCAATTGTGTCGACATCATTTGTCACCCTCGAAAGAGTGTCGCCATGGTTGTGAGTGTCAAAATATTTTAGGGGCATACGAGTAATTTTTTTGTTTATGTCTGTTCGCATTGTTTTCGTCACTTTGCAGGAAATTTCCGCCATAATGTAGCCTTGAACATAACTAAAAATCGAACTAAATCCATAAAGAGCAATGAGAATAAATCCAATGCGGGCAACTGCCGACAAGTCTATGTCTATTCCAAAAGGACTTATGCCTTCCTCAATGACTGTGATTATGCTGGAAATCATATTTGGACCAAGAACGGAAAGCACCGTCCCCACCACTGCACAAAAAATTGCAATTATTAGCATTAGATAGTATTTTTTTGAATATTCTAAAAGTGTTTTAATTGATTTTTTAAAATCCGCTGGTTTTTCAAATTTTTGTTTTTGAAATTTTAGATTAGCCATTGTTTAATTCCTCCTCGTTTAACTGACTACGGGCTATCTCCTCATAAGTTGTGCAATTTTTAAGAAGCGTTTTGTGTTTTCCCATTCCCACAATCTTCCCGTCTTCAATGACAATAATTTTGTCAGCATTTTTGATTGTGCCAATTCGTTGTGCAACAATTAAACTCGTGGAGCCAGACAAATCTTTTTTAATGGCAGAGCGAAGTTTTTTGTCTGTTGCATAATCAAGTGCGGAAAAAGTATCATCAAAAATATATATTTCACTGTTTCTTGCCACTGCTCTTGCAATGGATAATCTTTGCTTTTGTCCGCCAGAAAGGTTAGCACCGTTTTGGGCGACGTGGCTGTCGAGTTCGCCTTTTTCCACTTTTACAAAATCACTGCTCTGTGCAATATCAACTGCTTTTTTTATGATTTCCTCATTTGCGTTGTTATCTCCAAAGTTTATGTTTGAGCGAATATTTCCGCTGAAAAGCACTGCTTTTTGTGCGACATAGCCCAATTTTTGAGTGAGTTCGTCTTTCGTATATTCCTTCACATCATGTCCGTCCACAAGCACTTGCCCCTCCGTCGCGTCATAATACCTTGAAATCAAATTTACAATTGTGGATTTGCCACTTCCAGTGACGCCAATCAAGGCAACCGTCTGCCCTTTTTCCACAATAAAAGAGATATTGTTTATAACATTTTCGCTTGCATCGGGATATCTAAAAGATACATTTCTAAATTCAATCGTTCCTTTTTCTTCCGTTGGACCTACGCCATTGCCGTCTTTAACAGAGTTGTTTGTGCTTAAAACTTCGTTTATTCTGTTTGCTGAGACGAGAGCGCGAGGGGCAAGCATAAAGACCATAATCAACATAATGAACGAAAAGAGAATTTGCATTCCATATGATATGAAAATGACCATATCTGAAAAAAGTCCCGCAACAGAAAGAAGACTTGCCGAACTTATGACAACTGCACCAATCCAATATATTGCAAGGCTTAGTCCGTTGCTAACGCCACTCATAACAGGACTTAAAAACGCAAGTGCTTTGTTTGTGAAAAGGTTTGTTGAGGTGAATTCTTTGTTTGCTTTTTCAAATTTTTTCTCTTGATAACTCTCAGAATTGAAAGCACGAATTACCCTTAGACCTGTCAGATTTTCCCGCGTTACTTGATTGAGATTGTCTGTTTGTTTTTGCATTATTTTGAATTTTTTAAAGACAAATAGGACAATTATTATTATGAAAACTAATACAATTGAGAGAGCAACTCCTGTGGCGACTGACCACTGCCATTGTTTGCCTGCAATTTTGAAGATTGCCCACACCACAGTGATTGGGGCTTTAATCAAAAGTTGAAGCCCAATGGCAACAATGAGTTGGACTTGCTGGACGTCATTTGTCGTCCTGGTGATGAGTGAAGCGTTGCTAAATTTGTTGATTTCCGCCATTGAAAAACTTTGGGTTTTATTATACAAAAGACTTCTTAGCCTTGCGGAAAAATTTGACGCAATTTTTGTGACAAAAAAAGCCGTTATGATTGAACAAAGCATACTTCCAAGCGCACACAAAAGCATATATAAGCCATTTAGCCATATATCATTTATCGTGCCATAAATTCCGCCATATTCCGCAATTTTTGTTATTATTCCCATATAATCAGGGATTTTCAAGTCCAACCAGACTTGCATTACAATGAAAGTTGCTCCAAAGACCATAAATCCCCATTCCATTGCTTTAAGATGTTTCAATAATTTTATCATTCTTTTTTCCTTAAACTTTAATTTTTTGTCACTTTTTTACGCAATTTTTACATAAATTTTTTCAGTTAATAGCCATTATACTCATTTTATTATCTATTGCAATAATATAATACCACTTTTTCAGCAGTATTTATTATAAAAATATATATAATAATACTTTTTATTTTTTTATTATAGCTTTATACTTTACAATGATATATTATAAATAAATTGTAGAGGGAGTTTTTATGAAAAATTTAATAGTCTATTATTCTTTAACTGGGAATAATGAAAAATTGGCAAAGTATCTTAAAGAAAAATTAAACTTTGAAACATTTGAAATTAAAACAAAGAAAAAAGTTAATTTTACAACAATCTTTAAAGGTTTGTTTTTAAAAAAATTTCCACTGCTTGAAGAATATAAGTTAAACTTAAAATCCTATGATAAAATTATTTTTGTTTCTCCTGTTTGGTTTGGTAAGTTGTCTTTTCCATTAAAATCATTTTTGAAAAGCGAGCATACAAACATAAAAGACTATAATTTTTTGTCAATATGTTTGGGCGGGCAAAGAGAAATAATGAAAAATGAACTCACCTCAATTATAGGTAAAAAACCATCTTATATTGAAGAATTTAGCATTCAAAAATTAAAAAATTCAGGCAAAATGAAACTATCAAACAAACTTGAAGAGAAAGATTTTGAAGAAATTAAAAAAGAAATAGATTTAACTTATATAAAAAATTTAACAAATAAAAATAATTAATCTCTGCACCATTGCAAATCATTTTAAAAACTATTTTTTAATTTGCATTTTTAATTTGAAGGCTTTCAAACCACTTAATAAGCACTTTTTTTGCAAGTTCTGTGTTCACATAAGCAAGCCATTTTAGTTGAGAATTGTTTTTTAGGTTCCCGTTACTTTCTCTCTCAACAATTATCTCAACTTGGTCGCCCTCGTTAAGTTTTGTGTAGGGAGGAAACTTTGTCTTGCTACCATTAATAGTTGCATATTGAAATGCAAAGCCTATGTCTTTATGTATTTTAAACGCAAAATCGAGAGCAGTGCTGTTTTTGTAAATATATTTCACTTCGCCATTACTCGTCTTCACTTTAATCAAATCTACGCCGAGTTCGCTTATGTTTTCCTCATCTAAAAGGTCGATATTAAGTCCGCTTAATGTGCCAACTTTTTGAATGGCATAGTCATTTTTGCTCATCAAATATAGATTATATTTATTTTTAATCTCATCTTCAATCTGAAAATACATCTTGTTTGTGAAATTGCCAATTTTTGTGTCAAGAACTTTTAATTTTGTTTTATTATTTAAGATATTCACCACTTCATCAGTGGCTTTTTTGTGGGAAACATCTGTATAGAGCATATAAATGTTATAATTCGCAACTTTCAAAATTTGCCCTTGCGTTGCCTTTGAAATTTCTAAATTTTTGTATAACAAAGAAAGATCTTCAAAGACTTTATATTCCAAAACGTCTTTAATTTTTACCTCTTTTATCGACGAATTTGAAAACAATTCTTTTAAAAAAATAACTAAATTATTAATATTTTTCTCGTTTGAATTGTGATAAATCTTGTATTGGTCTAAATATTGAGTGGCCCTGTTTTTATAAATAATTTTAAAACACTCGTTTTTAATCGCTCTGTAAAAATATTCAGATTTAAGCGTTTTTGCAATGGGGAGAACCCACTTTTCCGTCTCTCTAACCTTTTCAAGTTGTTTGTTATAGTCAAAAATTGAAATCGTCCTAAGATTGTTTAGCCTATCCGCAAATTTTATGGCAAATCCACAGGGATTTTCTTTGCCAAGGGTGACTAATTTTTTGTAGGTCTGTTCTTTTGATGAAGACTTAACAAACTCGGGGTCTTCATAAATATCCTTTTCATCTAACACATATTTTGCCTTGTCGATTGCACTCACCGAATCCACAAGTTTGAGAATTGTGTCGTTAAAATCAGTCCTTAGTTGCTCCGGAAGATATTCACAATCCTCAATGGTGTCGTGCAGAAGTCCTCCGCAGATGACATTTTCGTCAAAATCTAGTTTCGCCAAAATCAAAGCGACTTCAACTGGGTGAATTAGATATGGAGAGCCGTCTTTTCTCTTTTGAAAAAAATGCAATTCCTTGGCTTTTTCATATGCTTTGCAAATCAATTCAAGAGGCAAATTGTTTGACAAAGCAATTGATTTTACCTCTTCAAACTTTTTGTCAATTTCTTTAAACATCTATTCCCTCCTTTATGAGTTTATAGATTGCGTCATCTTCTCTGTTAGAAACTTTTGCAAATCTAAAAGAATTCGCCTCCAGCACTTCGTTCAAATGATATTCAAGTTTGTTGCGAACAATCGCTTGCTTTTGATTGTCCGTCAATTCCACAGAAATCTCATTTTTTTCAACATATAATCTCTTAAACAAGTCGATGACATCTTTGATGCTATCGTTCAAATTTACATTGTAATCATCAAACTTTAAGCAGTCATATAACTGACCGTCTGGAACATCAAGCAATTTTTTTGACATTATGATAAACTGAATGCAAGGGTTATGCTCCCTGCCTCGTGAGATAGAATTCACCGTCCCAACACCGCCAACATAATTAGACTTTGTGGGAGGATTGTTCAAAATTATGTAACTTTGGTCGCAATTATCTTTGTTTTTCAGTTCGAAAAATATGCTTTGTTCGCATATGTCAATGTTGCCTTTATATATATTTCCAGTTTTAGAATATATCTCGGCAATGTCTTTTGGAGATTTTGCACTGTTGCAAGATTTCAAAATATTGAGAGCATTCACCCTGTCTTTCATAAAAGTGGCAAGCACGACGACTTCTTTGTCAAACTCCCTTTCTTTAAAAATACTTAAAACTCCATAGTTTAGAGTGTTTTTGAGGTTTGTGTGCACTTCGCCCTTATATGAATCGTTGTTATAATAAAATATTATGTAATTGCCAATGTATTTGTCATAAGATGCTTGCACTTCAATTACAAACTCCGAAAATAAAAAATCGTCTACATTAATCCCAAAAGCATCTTTAAGAGCAATCAGAAATTGTATAGACGGTTCGCTTGATTTTGAAAGATAGTTGTTTATGCTGGACTGTGAAAAATTTGTTTTATCAGCAATATATTTTTGAGAATATTGTTTTGTTAAGTTTTTAAGATTTTCCTGAAACATATCTTTCATAATCTAATCCACCTTTTTTGTTACTATTTTAGACTAGAAAAGACCATATGTCAATGATAATATATCAGTAACATAATAATAATTATTATTAAACTAAATTCTTACTCCGTCAAAATTGATTTACGTTTTATAATAGTAATAAAAAAATAAGTTGTTTTTAACTTAATCAGATTAACTTGGTTGCATAACTCCGAATAGGACAAGCCATGCAAGAGCAGTTTTTGCAACAAGACTTAAAATTATGTAGGCTCTTTCTCCATATAGATAATCTTTCCATTTGCCCACTTTTTTGTATTGCAAAATCATATTGACTGGGAAAAGATTGAAGCAAACAAAATATGTCCCTGCGATTGCATAGACGAACCAAGGCACAAGTGATGGGTCGGCATTGCCAAATCCAAAAAGAGCAATGAGTATCCAAGGCGCTATTCCCGCAACACTTCCAAACACAAAAGGAAGCCAATTTGTTTTTTCTTTGTTTTGATTGATTTCTTCCATCAAAAGTCCAAATAAATTCATACAAACATTAATCATAAAAAGTAAAATTAATGTTCCTATGTCGTTTATCCCAAACAAAACTCCGATTAAAACAATCATAATTGAAGATGAAATAGCATATTCATACCATCTAAATTTATTAATGTGTTTCTTTAGGTCTGCGTTATAAATCTCGTTTGTTTTTTTGGGCACACTTATAATGAAATGTGCTATTGCAGAAACCATTAAAAAGGAAGAAACTAAAAACCCAAAAGGAAGATCAAATAAGGCTTGTGTCGTCGTTTGAAGTGAATTTGTGAGTGTGTTGTAAGAAAGAAAATTTGAATAGATTGTTGGTGTGAAATTAATGATTTTATCCCAAGTAAAGGACAAAATTAGCATCAAAACACCCTGAGAAAAGTGGAAAAATCCCATAATCAAATTAAATCTTTTTAATTTTTTTTCATTTGTTATATTCATAAACCCTCCTAACTTAATTAAAGTTTATTAAACTTTTATAATATTGTCAAATAAACTTCAAATTATATTAAAATTTTGAACAAATTGTTGTTCGCAACAAATTGACATAGAAAGAATGTTTCATTATAATATTCTTAGCGGAGTTTTTATGGAAAAAGAAATTATTTTAAATGTTGAGTCGTTGTCGAAAAATTTTGGCAAAGTTAGAGCAGTTGACAACCTTTCTTTCAATGTTTTTAGAGGGCAATTTTTTGCTCTTTTAGGTCCAAATGGGGCTGGGAAAAGCACAACCATAAAGATTTTGACAACTCTTTTAAAACAAGACAGCGGTGAATTTTCTCTTGAAAATCAAACAGACAATCAAATTATTAGAAACAAAATTGGGGTTGTTTTTCAAGAAAATGTTCTTGACGACTTACTCACTGTGAAAGAAAATATTCTCACGCGGGGTTGTCTTTACATTAAAAATAACTCAAAACTTAAAAAAAGATATGAGCAGTTAAAAAAGGATTTTTTTCTTGAAGAACTTGAAAATAAAAAGTTTAAAAATCTTTCTGGGGGCGAAAAACGCAGAGTTGAGATCGCCAGAGCACTTCTTGCTGAGCCAAAGGTTCTGTTTTTAGACGAACCAACCACGGGACTTGACCCTGAAAGCAGAAAGATTGTTTGGAAAATCATAAATAATCTCAAAAAACTGAACGATTTGACAATAATCTTAACCACACATTATATGGAAGAAACTAACGATGCCGACTATGTTTTGATTATCGACAGTGGCAAAACTGTGGCGAGTGGGACCCCGACTGAACTCAAACTCAAATTTGCCAAAGACATTTTCAAAATTAAGCCTGTTGACAAAAAGATTTTTGCCGAAAATTTAAAAAAGAAAGAAATTGAATATTCAAAAATTGCTGACCAATTTTTAATTTCAACTAATTCACCGCAAGATTGCATCGACATATTGTCCCAAAATAAAGATAATATTGGCAGTTTTGAAATGATTAAAGGCAGTATGGACGATGTTTTCATCAATGTTTTAAGGAAGAAAAAATGAGAGAAATATACATATTAACAAAAAGAAATGTTCTCAATTATTTGCGAGATAAAGCAAGTGTGTTTTTCTCTTTTTTAAGCATTATAATTCTTCTCGGAATTTATATATTATTTTTAAAAAATATTTTTAATGACTTGCCTCTTGCAAATGAGGTTGAAAAAAACACTTTTATTCTTGGATATATTATGGGCGGATTGATCGTCGTCGGAACAATTACCCTTTCTCTTGGAATTATCGGCAACTATGTCTATGACATTGCCACAAAAAAATTAAATGGGCTTTTGGTGTCTCCCACAAGCAGATATAAATTGACTCTCAGTTATTATTTATCCACGATGATTTTGACGCTCGTTTTAGTTTTGATTATGTTCTTTCTGTCTGTTCTTTATCTTGTCATCTCCACAGGGACTTGCTATTCTTTCTTGCAAATTTTGGAGGTTGTCGGTATAATTATTTTATATGTGTTAATTTCAACTCCAATTATGGTCTTCATCGCTAGTTTTGTAAATAGCACAAATGCTTTTGGTGGTGTTTCTTCGATTGTGGGAACGCTTATTGGCTTTGTTTCAGGCATATATTTTCCGCTTTCAATGCTCGATCCGTTCACTAAAAATTTGGCTGGAATTCTGCCTTTTTCACATATGGCACTACACCTTAGAAAACTGCTTTGTGGTGACACTTTGATTGGGCTCTCAGAGGAAGCGTTGGACTCATTCGGCATGGGAGATATAATATTATTTGGTGCTAATGTGCCAATTTACATCATTTTTATCGTTGCGCTTGCCATTTCTTGCGTTTTATTCTTCATTTCCTATCTAAGAATGAACAAAAAACAAGTTAGTTAGTTTTTAACAACTTTTTTATTTATTAACTTTTTTATTAGAATGTTTTTTCTTCAACTGAATTTTTTCTTTCCTTAATGTGATTTTTTAAATCAATAAGGGTCGATTTGTTAAGAGCGACATTTTCAAAAGCAATGTCATTTTTGTCACAGACAGAACGATTTATTGTTTCAACTTTTTCTTTGCCTAAAACATCTTTATATACATCATAACTTATCTCACAAAAGTTATAGTTTTCTTCGCCAAAAATAATGCTTGGGATTCCATTTTTTAAAAAATTTGCAGCAGCAAGGATTAAGATTGCATTCCCCGTCTCATCAAGTTTGCCTTTTGGCACATCAATTTTTGAAAGAATAGAATTACCAACTTTATATTCTTCGTCCATAGACTTTGATTTTGCTTCTTTCAAAGAAGTTTTTATTGAATTTATGAGGTGGCGTTGAATGGAATCTAACAAACTTTTTTCATTGGGGGTAAAAGATTTTTCGTTTTCAAAAAACAAACTTTTTGCAAGATTTGCTCTCAAAACAGTGTGATTTATAAAGGGACTCGTTGCGAAATAGTTGCTATAATAACTAAGAAAATCAATGTCTGACATAGGTATAACAAATTCACCATTAATCGTTATATCTCTCAAAGGAACTTTTTTAAGAACTAAACTTGAAAAATTATTATCAAACTTTTCGCTAAGTAATGATTCAACTTGTTTCATATCGCCTTTGAATTTGTAAAGTTCCAATATATCTTTAGAAATATTTATATATGAAAATTTTAATTTTTCTAATATGTTGCCTGTTGGGTTTGACAAAAAATCTTCTTTGCAAGCAAATTTTTTCTTAGTTTCAAGACTCAGTAAATTGATAGCCTCTTTCACCGCCTGATTTCTTATGCTTGTGAAACTTTCATTTGGGACGCTGGTCTCGTCGCCATAGCCAATATAGCAATTTATAACACCAAGAATTGGCTTTATTGTTTCCGTCCCTTTTAAAAGTTCTGGCTTTTCTTTTTTAATTTCTTCAATAATTTGAATGTATTTTGGCAAGTCTTCTTTTGAAGAGTATGCTAAAAAAGTGTCGTTCCTAAAATCTTGAAGGCTGAACTTAAAATAAAAAGGAAGATTTGCATCTTTGCATTTAGCATAAAATTCCCGACAAAACGCAGGAATATTCTTCGCCATTAAGTTAAGATATAATCTACTTTCAACTTTTTGAGTATGATTTCTCCGATACACATGCAAAAAACTGTCCGCTCTATAACCCTCTTCTCTATCACTAATTATCGTCCGTCCATCTTGAAGTTTTGCAAAACGAGTGCCACTCTTAGAAAAATTTTTGTCATAATCACTCATAATAAAATCATAGAAAGGCGTCCCCGACTGCTTTTCCATATTCTTTGGGTGAAATTCAGGGTTTTTTCTTAAAATATTGGCAACTCTTTTTTGCGAAGCATTCAGGTTGTCATAATTATAAAATAATATGTTTCCCCAGTCTATATACATTTGTTTGCAAAATGCTTCAAGCCCTTCCACGTCTTCAACATTTGTCTTGTGTGAACCTTTATCATAATTGTCGAAAATGCCATAATTTGAGAGCGCTGTTTGGACAATGTCTTCAAATGACTGAGTTGATTTTAAACTCAAAAGTAAATTTGCAGTTTCTTTATCCATTTTTCCCTCAAATTAAAATTTGTTTTTATTATTATACAATAATTTTTTATAAATTACAAATTTTAATTTTTTTGTAAAGATTTATTCTTTATAAATTTGGACTTTCGATTGATGAAAAATTAAGATAGGAGTTTCTGCTTTGTTCATTTTTTATCAACTGCTCAATAACTTCGTGTTTTGTTTCCAAAGAGATATCTTCAAAATTGCCCTTGCTTTCCTCAATAAATTTTGCAATCAAGTCCACTTTTTGCATTTTTTCTTTTACAAATGAAGAGAGGAGTTTCTTTGCCAAAATTTTATAGTTTTCTATGTCATCTTTCGATAAGTAAACTCCAAACATAGGCATATCATATTTATTTAGAAAATCAGGAGAAAAAAGTTTTATTATTTGCTTTAATCCCTCATAAGTGGCAGTTCTATGTCCTTTTAAAATTTCTGTCATCTTAAAAGCATCATTAATGGAATCAATCCTTCCGTTTCTGTCCAGTTCGTTGTTCGATTTTGCGATTATATATTCTTTCAGAGCCTGCCTATAAATTCGGATAATTTGCTCCTCTGGCAAGTCAAAAATGTCCACTTTTGTGCCATCTTTTGCAAAGACATAACATGGACAAATCTCTTTTGATTTTTCTTTATCAAGTGTTATAGAGTTGCAATATAACTCTTTTTCCATTTCGATTTCTTTTAAAGTTTTGTCAAATATTTTTAACATTTCTTCTCCTTTATTATTATTTTCACATAAAATATCTATGCAAAAGAAATATTATTTACGATTGTATATTACACATTAAAAAAAGAAAGTGTTAATTCATTTTTAAAATAAAAGAGATAATTTTATGAAAAATTTTTATTCTGTTTTTTGTTTGCGAGACACTTTTTTTAATGATAAAATAAATTATAAATAGTTTGGAGGGTGAAAATGGCAAAACGACAAGATTATATTTCTTGGGACGAATATTTTATGGGCATTGCAATGTTGTCTGCAAAAAGAAGCAAAGACCCCAGCACACAAGTGGGCGCTTGCATTGTTAGTGATGAAAATAAGGTGGTTTCCATTGGTTACAACGGAATGCCAAAGGGGCTGAAAGATGATGAGGCTTGTTGGGAAAGAGAGGGCGACTTTCTAAACACAAAATATGCTTATGTCGTCCACGCAGAGTTAAACGCAATCTTAAATTCGAGAGTGTCGGTGCAAGGTTGCAGGATTTATGTGAGTCTATTCCCTTGCAACGAGTGCGCAAAGGCTATTGTTCAATCTGGGATTAAAGAAGTTTTGTTTCTTTCAAACAAATATAAAAATGCAGACTCTTCCATTGCAAGTGCTTCCATTTTGCAAAAAGCAGGGGTTAAACTCACTCAATTAAACTTTGAAAACAAAGAAATTCTGTTAAAATTAAGTTAGATTATACATAAAATTAACAAACATCTGATGATTTTAATATCATAATATGTGACGATAAGTTTGTGTATGATTGTGAAAGATGAAGAGAAAGTGCTGGAAAGGTGCCTTAAAAGTGCCAAATTTTTCGTGGACGAAATTATCATCGTTGACACTGGCTCAAAAGACAAAACAAAAAAAATTGCAAAAAGATACACGGACAAAATTTATGATTTTAAGTGGGTTGACGATTTTTCAAAGGCAAGAAATTTTGCTTTTTCCAAAGCCACTATGGATTTTATAATTTGGCTGGATGCAGACGACGTCATTGAAGAAAGCAAGAAAAAATTTTTGGAATTAAAAAATTCTCTTACAAAAAATATTGATGTTGTGATGCTGAAATATAACATTTCTTTTGATGAAGAAAACAATCCAATTTTTTCCTACTATCGTGAGCGGATTGTCAAAAATGACAGGAGATTTTTTTGGATTGACCCTGTGCATGAATTTATGCTTATTCACGGCAACATTGAATATTCAAATTTGTCTGTTTCTCACAGAAAAGCGCAGAATTCTTTTAGCAAAAGAAACTTGAAAATCTATGAAAAAATGCTTAAAAACAAGGTGAAACTAACTTCGAGACAAAAGTTTTATTATTCAAGAGAACTTATGTATAACAAATTTTATAAAACATCAATAAAATCTTTTAATGACTTTCTTGAAAACTATAATGGCTGGATTGAAAACAAAATTGAAGCGTGCTCAAATCTAGCTTTTTGCTATGAAAGTCTTGGCGACAAAAAAAACGCCCTTTTCTCGCTTTTTAGAAGTTTTATGTTTGACGAGCCACGAGCGGAAAACCTTTGCAAGATTGGGGACGTTTTTTTTAGTGAAGATAAGTTTAAACAGGCAATATATTGGTATGAACTGGCGACAAAGTGCACCATAAATTTAAAATCTGGGGCGTTTGTTTTGAATGATTATTATAAATATATTCCATATCTTCAACTTTGCGTGTGTTATTTTAAACTCAACGATATGAAAACAGCAGAGGAATTTAACAATTTGGCTCTAAAAATAAAGCCTCATTCAAAAGAGGCTCTTCAAAACAAAGCCTTTTTTGAAAATGGAAAAAATTAGAATTTTATACATTTTTTCTTTTTTTTCTTTTTTTATTTTATATATTATTATTTTTTAAAATTTAGGCTTTCCATAGCCCGTGAAGATTGCAGTAGGCATAGACGTTGACAACCTTGTCGCCCGGCATTATACAAAACTCGACCTCTGGCTTTTGTCCTGGGTGGAGTTCTTTTCGTTGATTGCCTTTCTCGGTTTGAAGTGCTATCCATTCAATGTAGTGTTCTGGCACCATTGGGTGATCAACGCTTCCAATCTTAACAGTTACTTTCCCATTTGAAGTGCTAACCACTGGCACGTGTTTTTCAACCGAAGCATCAACTGTGTTAGGAATGATTTCCTCCATTTCTTGCCCACAGCAGATAACTTTAACCCCTGAACGCTTTACGTATGATATAATATTGCCACATATTTTACAGACATAAAATTTCATTTCCATAATCTTTCTCCTTTGTTTTATTTGTATCATCAGTTGTTACATAAAATTATATTTGTTGAGAAATTTGATTAAACGACGATACGGGCGAGGAAGTGCAAGTGAAACTTGCGAAGTCGCAACGCGACTTAAAATATTTGACTCGTCAAATATTTACTTCCTCGCCCTCATTATATCATAATTTTTCTTTTTACAAAAATAATTTATATATTTTTATATACCCACATTATTCGCCTTTCATTCCAATCACTTGTTTCTTTTCGTTGTGAATCTTCATACAATAAGTGATTGATTCACCAATCGCTTTATCGATATCATCAGGTTCGACTCCCAACTCTTTCTCAATTATTTCTTTGTCAATAAAGGCGTTCGACGTCATAAGTTTCACAAATTTAACAGGGTTAAGCCCCGGTTCAACATTTCGTTTTTTATACTTTTTTGCCATTGAATAAGTGGCTAGTTTATACAAAAAAGTGGGGATTGTGACAATCTTTTTGTTTGGATAACCCATATTTTTGTTGATAATAGCAATCATTTCTCGCCAACTTTTGTTATACCACCCAACAGGATATGCCGTCCCGCCCTTTCCTTTTTCCACTGCCCCCGCTAATGCTTGCCCCACTTGTTTTAAAGTCACCATTGTTGTGCCACCTTTTGGATAGTATATTGTTTTCATTGGAAGAAACATATCAATGAAGAATTGCCAAACAGGTTTTCTTCCATTTTGAACACCAAAAATATATGGCAGTTCAAGAACCATAACTTCCATTTTTTTGTCTGAAAATGAAAAAGCAACATTTTCTTGGTCAATTCGGCTTTTTATGTATGGGTGTTTATTATATAGGTCAAGTTTTGGCATAGTTTTCGCAAAATGGCTGAAATATGACCCCAAAATCACGCATTTTTTGATACCCATTTCTTTACACAGCGAAAGAAGTCTTTTCACAGGGTCGATGTTATATTTTTTGAAATAATCATACACAGGTGGTGGAAACTCAATCCTTTCGTCCACTCCCGCTGCAAAAACAAAGCCCTCGCAACCCTCCATAATTTGTTTAATTTCTTCATCTTTCATCTCAATTACATTCCCAAAGTAGATTTTCATCTCTTTTGGAATGTCCGCATCTTTTGGCAAAGGTGGCAATGAAATTGTGACAACTTCGTGCCCCCGTGAAATAAGTTCCTTTGCACCAACACTGCCAAGAAGCCCCGTTCCTCCAACCATAAATATTTTCATAACTATAACTCCTTTGAATTAGTATATCAATTTAATAAATTTAAAACAAATATAATTAATTTTAAAAAAATTTATAGACATTTAAAAAAAATAAAAATTTTGAGGTTTATTTAAAAATAATTTGCTAATACTTTTTTAAGGAGGAAGATATGAGTGAACAAATTACTACAAAAGATTTACAATCACTTAACGAACTAATGAATTTTGAAAATTGGCTGGCAACAAAGTTAAAATATTACAGTGAAATGGCGGAATGTGAAAAACTAAAAGCGAATTTTGAAAATATGGCTGGCACTCATTTGGGGCATCATAAGGCACTGCTTGATTATTTGAAAAATAATAAGGGATAAGGGAGGAATTATGACAGAACAAGAAATTTTACAAGACGCTCTTATAGCCACAAAGTTTTTGCTTTCAATGAACAATTCTTTTGGAATGGAATGTTCAAACAAACCACTGCGGGATTTGATTGAAAGTCAGCACAAACAAATTTCAAAGCACAATTTTGAAATATTTGAATCAATGAAAAAGGCAGGATATTATCCCGTGACTGTTGCTCCTGCAAAAGATCTGGAGCAAGCCATTAAAATGCACTCCCAAATGCAACAAGATTTGGAAGAAAAATTGAATTAGACAAAAAAAAATAGTTTTCTTTCTGAAAACTATTTTTTTATGTTTTTATAACTTTTTATCTAAAAAATTAAAGTCCTAAATATTCATGATTTTCTTGTGTTGATTTTTTAATCATTTCTGGGTGCAATCTTTTTGCAACATGTCTTTCCATTTCTTCTTCTGAAAGATGACCTTCTATTTTATCATCGATAAAGAGAAATTCGTTTTGTCTATCAAAAGCCAATAAAATTGGATAACTTTTCCCTTCGGCAATATCAGTGACATTAAGTTTGCAAATCGTCTTTCCTTCAATTGATTTTCTGCATTCACAGGAATAAATTATTCCTCCGTTAATTGTGTTTGTAATAATTTTTGAACGGCAGATTTTCTTCCCAGGGTGCAAATTCACCATAACATCTGCGATTGCTTGATTAATATCCTTGATTTCATTTTCATTTTTAGCGATTTTCTTATTATTTTTCATTTTTATTCCCCTTTAATTTCATTAAACAAAGTATATCATAAAAAAATTTTATTTCAAGTCATTGTTTTTTTATTTTATTATTTGTGCAAAATAACAAATTTATTTATTTTCATTTTATTTTAAAATTATCTATTATATTTCTTTAATAAAACATATTTTTG
>SAAW01000097.1 GCA_009929275.1 Clostridia bacterium | reverse complement strand
CATGCAGACACACCAAAAAAACTCACTTTTGTTTAAAGCCATGTACCGTTGGCATAAAGTACTGATGTTTTGGAGAAGGACACGGCAAAAGATTAAAAAAAGTGTTAGGAAAGCCTAATATGCTTTCCTATTTGCAACTAACTTTCTTAAACTTATAACAGACAATTATCTCTCAAAAAAACCTTACAAATCTCAAAATCTATCTCTTCATCGACATCAATAGAATTTTTTCTTTTCATTTTATAAGCAAAAATATTTTTCTTAATAAAAAATGTTTTCTCATCTAAAAAATTCTCAGTCTTGCAAATATAAATGGCGCCATTAAGGCGATAATAATCACTCAAATCTTGACTTCTTCGGTTTTTTATTTCATCTCGTATAAAAAAAGACATATCCCCATCTTCAGGTAAAACATTACTCCACAGGGGACTATGTTCCATTTTACAAACGGAAACAATAGCATCTGCCTGTTTTACATGTAAAAGATTTATTGCTTCATCAATATGTTGTTCATTACGCAAAGGACTTGTGGGCTGTAATAAGATAATGTAATCATATTTTTCAACGTTATCTACCGTATGCTTAATAGCGTCATACGTTGTGGCCGTATCCTTCGCTAATTCTATCGGTCTCTTAACAATATCAGCTCCATAGTGTTGAGCTATTTCTAAAATTTCAGCATCATCACTTGTTACAATAACCTTATCAATATAAGAACTCTTAATGGCAGCATCTATGCTCCATGCAATTAATGGTTTACCGCCTATTTCCAATACATTCTTTCGAGGCAATCTTTTACTCCCACCACGCGCAGGAATAATTGCCAAAAAAGTCTTTCCATTTAACATTAAAACACATCCTTATACTCTACATTAGCTCTTTCATACTCTTCCATACGTCCAATGTCCAACCAATACTCTCGTATGGGAAAAGAGAGTGCATTTTGACCTTGCGCAATGAGTTTTTCAAAAAGGGTTGGCATATCAAAAAAGGTATCTTTTTCGATATACGCTATTGCTTGTGGATTTAACATGTAAATGCCCGCACTGACAAAAAACTTTTGAACGGGCTTTTCTTGAATCGATAAAATTTTTCCTTCTTCAATGTTCACAACGCCATAGGGAACTTGAAGGTCATACTCTCTAACACACATTGTCGCCATAGCATTATTCGAGAGATGGTAATGGTAGAGGTGCTCAAAATTGACATTGGTAAGCAAATCCCCATTCATCACAAAAAATGGTTCATTTGGCAAAGACGATAAAAGACTTAAAGCCCCCGCTGTTCCCATTCTTTGCTCTTCCAAAACATACTCTATGCTCACACCAAAAGCACTGCCATCTTTGAAATAGTCTTGAATCATATGGGACTTGTAGTTC
>SAAW01000028.1 GCA_009929275.1 Clostridia bacterium | reverse complement strand
GGTATACGGGGGAAACAAGAACTGCAATTGCAGAGCAAAACATCGTTTTGTGAACAATGTCGCAGTTTTGTGTCTCCCGTAAAGCGAAGCGTGAAGGGGAAGTGGGAGGGGAAATTTGTCGAAATGGATTACGCTTGTTTCTTTTTGCTTAAAAGCAAAAAGTCACTTGCTTCATCATTTCTCCTCTATCCCACACAAGTTGCCTTGTCTGGGAACCCTTTGCAGAGCAAAACGGCGTTTTGCGAACAATGTCGCAATTTTGTTGCCACCAAATAAACTTTTCGTTAAAAAAAATGAAAGTTTTTTTAACGAGACCTCTAAACAGAAGGGGGAGTGGGAGGGGAAATGAAATTGCAATTGCAGAGCAAAGTTTATCTTTGCGAACAATGTAGCAATTTTGTTGCCACCCCAGTTGTTGCCACCCCAGTTTGGTGTAGATGACAGGACTTGAACCTGCATGAGTCGCCCCACTAGAACCTGAATCTAGCGCGTCTGCCATTCCGCCACATCTACATATATATAATTATATATTTTTTTAAAGATTTTGTCAATTTTGTTAAATATATTTTTCAAGCATAAAAACACCACTTTTTTGTTTGCAACATATTTTTTAATTGATATAATATATAATATAAGTGAATAATAAATTTTTTTATATTTTATTTCACAAAATTTTGGAGGAAAAATGAAAGTTTATATTAAAAACAAGATTATCTCTCTCACTGGCAGTTCCCAAGTGCTTGATGAAAACAAAGCCCCTGTCTATAAAGTTTCGGGCAAATTTATGAGCATATTGCACAAAAAGAAGATTTTTGATATGCAAAACAACCTTTTGTATGTGGTTAAAAACAAATTTTGGAAATTTATTTTCCCAAGTGCTTTTGTTTTGACACCTGACGGCGAGAAGATTTGCCGACTTAAAAGAAAAATTAATTTCACACACAACTACATCGTTGAAGGATATAAAGACGAGATTTCCATTGACGGCAGTTTTTGGGGACTTGAGATGAAAATTAACAGAAATGGCGAGGAAATTGGAGTTTTGAGAAGAAACATAACTCTCATTGCCGACTCTTTTGAACTTGAAGGCGACGAAAAAGATATTCCTTTCTTGGTCGCACTTGTGATTGCCATTGACAATCTGGAAGACAAGAGAAGAAGATTTATCTAAAAATAACTATAATAAAAAGCAACTTTATATTTATATAAGGTTCTTTTTTTATTCTGCAAATATACAACTAAAAAGTGACTATTGAAATTTTTTTGTAATTTGATATAATGCACATAGTTAAAATTTGGAGGTAAAAAGTGGATAGAGATAAAAGAAAAGATATTGTGGAATATTGCAATTTTAATATAATTCAAACAATTCTTGAGAGTGGAATATCTAATAATTTACTTATTAGGAGAAAAATAAGCGTAAACAAAAAACAACATCTTATGGGCAAACTTCAAAGATATTGCATTGAAATTGAAGAAATTGAGAAAGATGAAACAAAAAATTTTATTCAAAAAAAATATTTGAAAACTAAGTGTAATAATGCTTTTGATATTTCATATATAAAAGCCGAATTAGAAAAATTTAAAGATATTAAGGATTCAAATATTCCAATTTTCATTGGAAGTGAATTAAAAATTGTAAGAAGACAAACTTATGGCGAAGAAATAGAATATGAAAAATATGATGTATATTATTTGTTTGATAGAGATGAAATTGTTTGTCAAAAAGTAAGTAATACACAAGATCACAAACAACTCTTAAACGAAATTGATTTAAGTTTCATTCCTCTTGTTCAAATTAGGCTTCCAAAAATAATAGAATATATTGAAAACTTGATTGAAGAGCAAAACCCAAACACTTGGGAAGAAGCAAGAGGATTAGTAAATAAAAATGCTGGTAACATCATTCAACTATTTTCTAATAAAGAGAAAACAGAAACAGTAAAAAAACAAATTGAAGAAGAAAAAACACAAGCAGAACAAGAAATAGATTTGGAAATGTAATTTATTTTGTTAAAAAAAATAAAATGGAAAAAAATCAATTTTTAAACTAGCATAAAAAAGAGATATTAAAAGTGATATCTCTTTTTTTTACATTACCTTCAAATAACTATGATATAAATTAAAATATTCCCATTGAAAATAGAGCAACAACGGCGACTATGAGAGCAATCCACAAAAATATTTTTGTTATGCGAAGTGTTTTCAATCTTTTAAGGGCAATAATGTTTTGTTCGCAAAAATTTTTAATTTCTTCAACTCCACATTCAGTTTTTATTTCGGCACAAGGCTTGCCAACTTGTTGAGTGAGAAGGGATATTGAGATGTCATTTTGCTCGTTTTTGAGTTTGACATTTGTTTCAAAAGAAATGCTCAGACATTTTTTTGGCAAACGATAGTCGAAAATGCCAAAAATGCTGATGATGAAAAAGAAAATGTTTGTTAGAAACCACATTTTTGAATTGATTTCAAGAATGGATTTGATTTTGATGTTTACCGAGTCTTTTTCCGTTTGGACATCATAAGAATATGAGCCAAAACTATTTTTATTCAATTTCACTTCTTTGTCGTCGATGAAAACTAAATTGTTTTGCTTTGCTGTTCCTGAAATTTTAACCGATAAATTTTTCATATTGTTATGCTCCTATTATGCCAAAGGCGACTAAAAGTGCGAGGACCACAATAA
This sequence comes from Clostridia bacterium, assembly GCA_009929275.1. GTDB lineage: Bacteria > Bacillota > Clostridia > Christensenellales > UBA1242 > UBA7862. The sequence continues at coordinate 4,639 of SAAW01000028.1, read as the reverse complement.
TCCCGCAAAGAACGATTCGCCACCACGACTTTTGTCCTTTATAAAAAGAAAGGCAGACAATCGAAATTGCTGAAGCAACAACTGTGCATATGCCGATTGTTGGAATGTAATTAATAAATCTTGTCATAAATTCAAAAAAGCCAGAGTCGGCAGAAAGCCAGCTGAAATAGTCGGGGTGAGCAAAAAGATATAGCCCCAAGGTGAAGAGAACAGGGATTATCATTATAACAACAATCAATCCATATAACAGAAATGATAGTAAAGCCCCAAGCATCAAAAGAAACCCTACAATAGAAAGGTTAGAAAGGATTATCCCAAGATGATTAAGTTGCATATTTGCGATTCTTTTTTGTTCCATAAACAACTCCTCGCTTTTTATTAATGTAATTTTATCAAATAAAAAATTAAACTCAAAGTGAATTTTGATTAATGTTTATTTATGTTGCATTTTTCACTTAAAATATTGTATAATAGACAAAAATTATTGTGTCTACAAACAGAAAAAACATTTGTTTTGAGGTGAAAAGTGGTTTTATATTTATCAATTATATTTGCATCGGGTTTGATTTGTTCTTTTTGTAACTGCCTCTTTGCACAGGATTATTTGGGAGCGACTGCTCTTGAAATTATAAACATAACATGGCTTGCCGTGTTAATTTCCTTTTTGATTGACGCTTTGTGTGCTTTTATGATCAGGCAAATTCCAGAGCGAAAAATTAATGAAAAGTCAAGATTTTTTAAAGTGAGAAAATGGGAAAAAAAGTTGTTTTCTTTTTTGAAAGTTAAAAAATGGAAGGATAATATCCCAGAACTTGGCGGATTGTTGAAATATTTTGACAAGAGTTTTGTGCAAGAAAAAGCCGAATCAAAATATATGATGAAGTTTATTAAAGAAACTTGCTATGCCGAGATTATGCACGTTATTTCGTTGTTTCTTGCCCCAATTGTCCTAATTGTTTTGCCGAGGAATTTTCTTTTGACGATTGTTCTGCCAGTGATGATTGTTAATATTCTTTTGCAAATCCCGCCAATTTTGGTTCAGAGGCTTAACAGACCAAAACTTGAGTTTGCATACAAGCGTCTTAAACGCACAGAAGAAATGGCGGAGAATAAAGAATAAAATTTTTAAAAAAGATGCAATAAAAAAAGATATAAGTTGCTTTATATGCAAAAATATAATTTACAATTTTAAAAAATTTTTAATCTTTGTTTTTTACTTTTGAAATTGCTTAAAATTTAGTATGATAAAAAAAAGGATTACAAATGAAAAGTTTTGAAATATCTGTGGATAGCACCTGCGACCTTTATGCAGAGGAACTGAAAAATTTAGGAATATATATGGCACCACTTGAATACACAATGACGAGTGGCGACAATGTTGTCGTGGAAAAAGACAATTATGAATGTAAGCAAGATTACATTAATTTTTATGACAAATTGAGAAGCGGAGTGATTGCAAAAACTTCAATCTTAAACGTGCAATCTCACATTGATTTGTTCACAGAAATGGCAAAAAACGGCGTGAAAAACGCACTTCACATCTCTCAAGGTTATGGACTTTCTCCCACTGTTGACAATGCAAATGTGGCGATTGAAAGCGTGAAAAAAGATTTTCCAGACATAAATTTTGTGGCTGTTGAGAGTGGAAGCACGACGATTGGGGAAGGGTTCATTGTGCGAGCCGCTTTAAAAATGAGAGATGAGGGCAAGACATTACAAGAAACTGTGAATAAATTGAATGAGATAAAACATTTCATTCAACATTTCATTTTGGCGAATGATTTGAATTTTTTGGCACGTGGAGGACGAATTCCAAAAGCGTCGGCGATGATTGGCTCAATGCTTCAAGTGAAGCCTGTGATTGAATTTGGCAAAGACGGAAAATTGAAAGTTTGCAGGAAAGAGATTGGACTCAAAAAAGCATTGAAATCTATTGTGAATGATTTTGAAAATTTCACTATAAACGAGGAATTTCCGTTCATTGCCATTGTCCACACCGACAACGAGCCTTTGGCAAACGAACTCCAAACTATGCTTTTTGAAAAATATGGCATCAAGCCTGAGATTAGAATTATGGGACCTATCATCGGAGCGCACGTGGGTCCAAATTCTGTCGCATACGGTTTTATCAGCAACGAGCAAAGGCCATATGAATGATGAAATGTGACGACTGTCCACGGGGTTGCGAAGTTAAAGCCACTTTCTGTGGGAAAGATTTTGAAAAAATTAGAGTGGGCAAAGCGATGAAATTTTTCAGCGAAGAGCCCATAATTTGCCCTGAAAACAAAGGTTGTGGAGCAGTGTTTTTTTCATTTTGCTCCCTTAAATGCGTCTATTGTCAAAATTTTGTTCTTTCAAAAGAGGGCTTTGGCAGGGATTTGAGTGAAGATGAATTAGTGGCTCTGTTTAAGAGAATTGACGCAAGCGATGTCGAAAATATTGACCTTGTGACACCAACTCACTACACTTCAAAAATTTTGTCGGCACTTAAAAAGGCAAATGTCAAAAAAAGCGTGATTTGGAACTCGTCTGGCTATGAAAAAGTGGAAAATATCGAGAAAATGAAAGATTTGGTGGACATTTTTCTATTTGATGTCAAATATTATGACAACGGATTGGCACTAAAATATTCCAAAGTGAATAGTTATTTTGAAGTGTGCAAAAAAGCGATTAAAAAAGCAAGAGAGATTGTGAAGGACAATATTTCAGGTGGAATTATGAAAAGCGGGATTATCTTGCGTCATCTCATTTTGCCCGGGCATATAGACGACAGCAAAAGAATATTTGACGAGATTAAAAAAGAATTTGGAACGGATATTTATATTAGTGTTATGAGCCAATTCACTCCAATAGATTGCTGTTTGTGTGATGAAAATCTCAAACGAAAATTGAAAAGAATTGAATATAAATCGGTTTGTTTATATATAAAAAGTCTTGGGTTTAAAAACGGTTTTTTCCAGGAAATGTCTAGTGCAACAGATAAATATTTGCCAAGTTTTGACGGAGATATCTTTTTTTAATTTCATAAAATAGACTAATTTTTATGTTTTGATAACAAAAAATAAGAGTTAATTGAGATTAATTTTGCAAAAAATAAAATGATTAAAGTGTCTAAAAATATTTTTAATATTGACACTTTGTTAGTCGTGTGGTAAAATTTAGCTAACATAAAAAGTGTTCGAAAAGTGAGGTGGGAAAATGTTTTGGGATACATTTTTAAGTATTTTGGGAGTGATTGGGATTGTGGCTGTTGCCGCTTTTGTTATAGTTTTTTTGTCAGACCTTTTCATAACAATTGTGGACGGGACAAATGGAATTTTCTTTAAAAGGCACAAAAAACAAATTACTCAAAGAGAAACTGATACAATCAAAAAACCGAAACTTTTGAGCAGACCTGTGGAAAATTTGATGCTTGAAAAGAAAGAAGAAAAATTGTTGGAAGGTCAACTTGACCTTGATAAAGCAGACGAAGAAGAAGAGGAATTGAAGAAAGTTAATCTTCAACGTCAAAACCTTGTGGCTCAAAGAAGTGCCATTGTGCCTCTTAAAGACGAAGATGACGAAGATGAAGAAGATGAAGAAGAAGACGAAATTTTTGACGAAGACGAAGTTGTTAACAAAAATGCGACAATTGAAGAAGACGATGAAGAAGAAGAAAACGACGAAGAAGAAGACGAAAACGATAAAATGATTTCTTCAATAACAAAAGAAATGAAAGAAAATCTAGTAGCAAAAGAAAATAAAAGCACTGTTATGCAAAAGATTGAAAGTGACAGTTATCGTGAAAAACTTGAAAAAGAAATTGAGCAACTCAAAGCCCAAATCCTTGAAGCAAACGAAATAATAAGAGAGTTTAAAGAAAAGCAAGCAGAGGAAAAGACAAGTTCTGCTGTGTCAGGTTCAAAAGAAGAACTTGAACAAAGACTCGATAATTTAAGAGCAAGACTTAAAGAAAATGAAAAAGAACTTTCGGCAAACAGAAAGGAATTTGTGCCACTAAGACGAGTGAACAAGACTCTTGACAGCGACAAAAACAAACTTAGACGTAGAGAAGCAATCGTCGCAAAGCAAAAAGTGATGCTTTATGGTGTGAACAATTATGTGGACATCGATGAAGAAAAAGCAAAGAAATTGAGTGAAGAACTTGACCTTTTGGAAGGACTTCGATTGTCTGTGCAACACTGTGAAGAAGTTATGCAAAAGAATTTGGACAGATACCCAATCCTTGAAAGAGCAAACAAATTTTTGACAAAAAATCAACTTGATTTGAAAGCAGATATTGAGTCACTAGAAGAACAATTAAAAATGATTGAAAGCGACGATAGCGACGAAGATGAGGATAATTCTGGCGACGAAGAATAAAATTTGTTTTCGATAAATATTAAACACCAATGAAAAACTTTGGTGTTTTTTTTCTTTGTGTGTTAAAATATTTTTAATGATAAATGAATAATTAAGAATTATAAATTGTTGTTTTTTTATTCAAATAATACTAAAAAACTAAATAAAAAACATCTTTTAAAAGGGAAAAAATGGGATTTTTTGTGTCTAAAAAGAATTTGCCAATAAAAAATAATAAAGTGAAAATTGGTCTGGCATTGGGTGGCGGAGCGACGAGAGGACTTGCTCACATTGGCGT
>SAAW01000096.1 GCA_009929275.1 Clostridia bacterium | reverse complement strand
ACGGCAGACGGAACGGGCTCAAATGACGGTACACGACGTATCAACCGCGACGTAAGTAGCAAGTTTGGCAAATAAAAAGCCCCAGAGGGGCAGAAAGGATGTATAATGACTATTGATTATTCTAAATTGAAAGGTCGCATTAAAGAAAAGTATGGTAGTCAGCAAGATTTTGCAAAGGCTATCGGTTTATCAGAAAAAAATATTTCCGATAAGCTTAATAATAAATCATACTGGAAACAATCAGATATCGATGCCGCTACAGAACTTCTTGGTATTAAAAAAGAAGATATTGGTATTTATTTTTTTAATAAAAAAGTCCAAAAAATTTGAACTTCAAAAAAAGAAAGGATTCGAAGTAGTAAGCGGTCGTGAACTACATGAATTTTTAGGAGTAAAAACTCGATATAATGACTGGTTTGAAGATATGGTCAAGTACGGGTTTACAGAGAACGTTGATTTTATAGGTTTTACTGAAAAAAGAGTAAAACCTCAAGGCGGTCGTCCAAGCGTTGACCATGCTCTTAAACTTGACATGGCAAAAGAAATTTCCATGATTCAGCGTAACGAAAAAGGGAAACAAGCCCGTCAATATTTCATTGAAGTTGAAAAAGAACTCAAACAACAGCTTTTACCGCAAACTCCTGAACAACAAATTGCATTACTTGCTCAAGGCAACGTGAACTTGAATAAAAAAGTTGAGCGAATCGAAAATTCAGTTCTTGATTTGACTGACCGATTCGGACTTCCTTCAAATAAAGCTAAAGTTTTGCAAAAGAAAGTAGCAAGCAAAATTTATATGTTTACTGGCGGTAAATATTCAAATGCTCATAAGAAATTAGGAGCTAAGGTATTCAGAGAGTTTTATAAAGATTTGAACAATCGCTTCGATGTTGTGAAATATAGCGATATTCCATTAAGTCGTTATGACGAAGCAACAGAATATCTTGATATGTGGCAACCATCTTTCAATACAACGCTTGAAATTCGTGGATTGAACTCACAAACCAGTTTTGATTTTGAAGCTTAGAAAGGGACACTAAATGTTGTGGTCGAAGATAAAAACTAAACTTGTTGAGAAAAATATGACCGATTATGAACTTGGAAAAGTTACAGGACTTGGTGCTCAACAAATTCATCAATTTAAAATAGGAAAAACGGCTATATTAAGCCGTTTTTATTTTATATTTTTTCTATTATTGTTTATTATCGTCCAGCATAGACAACAAAACTTGTCAATTTGGAAAGTTTTAACTTGACAAATTGGATAGTTAAGGTTATAATTAATTCATAAAGTCAAACAAGCGAACAATCATGGAGCATTCAGTACGGCAGACGGAACGGGCTCAAATGACGGTACACGACGTATCAACCGCGACGTAAGTAGCAAGTTTG
>SAAW01000095.1 GCA_009929275.1 Clostridia bacterium | reverse complement strand
GTTTAGCGGTCTGACAAGTCAGACCTTGCGCTCACTTTCCTGCGGGTCTGACACGATTTCTTCCAGAAATCCCGCCCGACCACATACAAGTGACCGTTACAGCGCATTTTGACGAAAAAAGAAAATGACTAATATTAATCAACCAAAACAGTAAAAATCCAGTCGAGTAGACAGGAACCAAACAACGAAAACAAAGCCAAAAACAAACACAGTATTTCAAGACAAACCAGAATCCAGAAACAAAAAAAATAAGACAGAAAACAGCCAAATTTTAACTCTCGAATACACGCCAATTGTAATTGAGAAGGAGGAGCTTTGAAAGAGAGTTCTTTAAAATAATTGAAAAAATTTGTAATCCAGACAATAAAAATGGACTGGCAAACTGTAGTTTCTAGAGTTTTACTCTATTTGACAAATTCTCTGGTGTGTGGACTAGAAAAAACAATCGTTGTTCTCGCGCAATCTTGCAAACAATATAAAATCTGTGCATAAATCGAATTGTGTTGGGGGTAAAAATCCGTTGGATTTTGTTGGTGCTTTTTGACTGCCAGTTTTTATCAACTTCCTGCAAAACTGACGCGTAAGATTAAAAACAAAACTCTGAAAATTAAAAAACCAGGAAAAACTGTTTCCAAACAGACAAAAATTTTGTTAAATTAAAGGCCAATTAAAAAACCAAAATTTTTTGACTGCTTTTTAGCCGGTAAGTCAATGACAGTTTTATAAGAACTTCCAAATGACAATTTTCTGCTCCCGGACAAAATCAGTAAATAACGAGAAAAAATGAATTGGAATAAAAAAACGCGCTGTAACAAATTGTATATGTCAGGCGGGGGTTTTAGCGGTCTGACAAGTCAGACCTTGCGCCCACTTTCCTGCAGGTCTGACACGATTTCTTCCAGAAATCCCGCCCGACCACATACAAGTGACCGTTATGGTTCATTTTGAACCCCCGGGGGATATAAAACAGTCACGATTACGGGATTTTGAAGGGATAAAATGTTCTTTGAGAGGGATTGAAATTAAAAAAGCCAAATTATCATTTTGGCTTCCAGTCGTTGGAACGGTAGTCACCGTTGAAGACTTGCTTCAAGACGTATACGAACGTCTGCAACGACTGGGCTAAGTTCGGGAAAAAAAATGACAAAGTCAAGGGTTTTACATTCCCGAACGTATTGAATTTCAATGAAAGTGTTGAAAAGAACATTTTATATAAATTCAAAAAAAGTGGTAGATTTAGAGAAGATTTTTTTGAATTAGGGAAAAACAATTTAAAATTTAAATAAGAACCAAACCGAAGAAAAATTTTAAACTGTTCAGAGACTTAAAAATCCCGGCAATACAGGGAACAATCCTTATACCCGTATAAAGTTAATACCCTGTATTTTAAAGTGTCTGTTTGAGGGAG
>SAAW01000094.1 GCA_009929275.1 Clostridia bacterium | reverse complement strand
ACTTAATTATGGTTGGTTTGGGTGGAATCTTTGTGGAAGTTTTGAAAGATGTCGCCTTTGGCTTGAATCCTTTGAATAGGGAAGATGTGTTGGCGATGCTCAACTCTTTGAAATCCAAAAAAATGCTCAGCGGGGTTCGCGGGGCCAAGGCTGTAGACATTGAAGCAGTGGTGGATGCCGTATTGCGCTTGGCACAACTCTTGAAAGACTTCCCGGAAATCAAAGAATTGGACATCAATCCTTTGCTGGCTTTGGAAAATGGCAAGGGGGTTAAAGTCCTGGATGCTAGAATTGTGATTGAATAAAATTAGACCAATAATTAGACCAATAAACTGGTCTTAAACTAGACTAATAATTAGACTAATCAAGCTGTAAATATTCGCTTATATTAATAAAAATATTGATATAGCCTATATTTTTTGTTGTGTTTTTTTTGAAGATGTGTTATGATATTTTTATTACAAAAATATTAATTCTATGTCCGAAATTATTAATCCATTCAAACAACCATTTTTAAGTACTTTTTTTGTTTCTTTATCGGGCCTTCCTTTGAGTGAAGAAACTCTAAAAAAGGCAGATGCTGCACTTTCTGGTTATGAAAAAAGTGAAATTGATTGGCATCTAGAAAAAGCTTTACGCCAGAGAAATGATTTATTGGTTTCTTTTGCGGTTTCCAAAGCAGAAAATTCAGCCTTAACTTTGGCAGAAGCAACAGAGGTTTATAATTTGGTGGAAAATGAGGCAATTAATAGTGGTCCAACTTTTTTGTCTGGCAAACTCAAAGCCAAGGAAAAATTAACCCAAAAAGATCATGACCACTTGGAATATTATAATATTGCCAAAACTTTTCGTTCTTTGAGCAAGAAGGGAATTAAAATAAAAGATTTGTCATCCGAATTTATTCTTGGGCTGCATGAAGAACTAACTGCCAACTTGGATATTTTTGCTGGTGCTTTGGATAATTTTGAAACTTATCGCAGCGGAAAATTTCGCAACGATGACAAAACTAGGGTTGGTGATTATCAGCCAGCACCGCATTTGGAAATAGAAAAAAGTGTTGATGAGCTGATAAAATGGTTAAAAAAGCAACCAAGTGCCACAAATATTTTTATTTTTCACGCCGCTCTTTACGCCCTTCATCCTTTCAAGAATGGCAACAAACGAGTGTGTCGGGTTTTGGAACATTTTTTGTTGCAAGATCTTGGCTACAATCAAAAAAATCTTTATAGTTCATCCTATTATTATCACAAACATCAGGAGCGTTATTACAAAAATTTGGTGGAAGCTTTATACAAAAGAAATTTGAATTATTTTGTTTCCCTTGCTTCCGAAGCCTTGTTTTTTTCAATTGTGGGAGTGGTGGCAAGTGTTTTGCAGAGAAAAAAGGCTCAATTTTTGGATAACAGTGGCTTGGACAAGGAGGTTGTCAAAACTCTCAAG
>SAAW01000002.1 GCA_009929275.1 Clostridia bacterium | reverse complement strand
GGGGCTGTAGTAGGTCCCAAGGGTTCGGCTGTTCGCCGATTAAAGTGGCACGCGAGCTGGGTTCAAAACGTCGTGAGACAGTTTGGTCCCTATCTATCGCGGGCGTAGGATATTTGAAAGGAGCTGCTCCTAGTACGAGAGGACCGGAGTGGACGTACCGATTGTGCACCAGTTGTATCGCCAGATGCATGGCTGGGTAGCGAAGTACGGACGAGATAAACGCTGAAAGCATCTAAGCGTGAAACTTACCTTAAGATTAGATATCCCATAACATAAGTTAGTAAGACCCCTTGAAGACAACAAGGTTGATAGGTCAGAGGTGTAAGTGCAGTAATGTGCGTAGCTGACTGATACTAATAGGTCGAGGGCTTGATCAAGAAAATCTTGAGACATGCTTGATATTACTAAAAAATATTAGTCTTATAATAATATATTGAAATATGCAGTTGTGATGGTGTTAAATACCTCCCTTAAAGGGAAAATTACTTGATTATTTCTGATTTTAAATGTAACAACGTGTTATTTTTAAAAAAAGTTGTAATACCAGTGATGGTGATTATTGAGAAAAGGTTCCACCCGTTCCCATCTCGAACACGGAAGTTAAGCTTTTCATCGCCGAAAATACTTGGCTGGAAGCGGCCCGGGAAAATAGGACATTGCCATCGCATCATAAAAGACACCGCATGAGGTGTCTTTTTTGTTACTTATATAAATAATAACTAAAAAACTAACCCAAAATTTTTCAAAAAAATAAATAATTCTACAAATATAATAATCATTATCCTTTCCTTATTTTTCTATTATTTATGTTTCAAAATGTTTATAAATAAACCTATCAAAATTAGTTTATAATCACTAAAATTTATTTAAAACAGAGCAAAAACCAACTGAATTTTTTCTAGTATTACTCTATACAAAAATAGTGGGGGTTGACTTTTGCACTGGTTGAGAATATAATACAGATGTGAATAATAGAGGCGATTTTTAATTTTATAACATTCAAAATTTGCTAAAAGATATCATAAATATTTACGTTCGAGGGATAATAATGATTGATAACAAAATGTATGGTTCAAGTGAAGAAATAATCTTAAAAGAAAGATGTCAAAGGGAAAATTTCTTAGTCAGACAAGAAAATTTTTATGATAAAAAAACTGCTGTAAAAAATAAAATAAAGTCTTCTTGTGAAAAGTTGATGAATAGTTTTCTTATCTTTAAAAAAGAAGAAGAAAAAGAAATAGTTAAAGATGAAAATAAAGAAATCAATAATGAATTAAAAATAAATAATGAAAATAAAGAAATGAATGAAAAAACACCTCAGGAGCAGGAAAGATTTATGAAAGAAGAAGACCTAAAATTAAAAGCAAGAATGCAAAAATCAGATTTTATTAAATTTGTTGAGTCAAGACTTAAAGAAACCAATTCAAGTGAGTTGTTTGAAGTTACAAAAGATAAATTTGACAGGATTATAATCCATGCTTTCTCCCAAGAACACTCTGTGAGGAAAGTTATAAATACGTCGACAAAAGGCGATTATGAGGGTTTTATTAACGTTGATAACGGTGATGGAATTGAAAAATGTTATTATTATCTTACTTATTGTTTTGAAAAAGATGATCAAATGATATCTTATGGTTCAAAGTATTCGTCAAAAGATATTTTATGTGGATTTATTATAAATGAAGAAGGCAATGTTTATTTTATGAAAGATGAAATTAAAATTGGCAGTCAATCTTTGGCGACAAACATATATCATAAGGCTGAAAAAGCAGTGAGCGATATGATAAAAAAACAAAAACAAAAAGAAGATAATAGCGAGACTATCACTTTTTGATGCTATGTCAAAAAGAACTCTTATTGTATATAATGAAATATGAAAGCGGACGAAATAAATACACTTGCACTTTTGATTGCAAAAAGTTTGAATGAGAAAAGTACCAAAGAAGAGTTATCGGAAATTTTGGCTCTGCTATGTCAAATTATGAGTAATCTGCAAACATACTTAAAAGTTAAGTAAAAGTTTTTATTGATTTTTTTATATTTTTAAACTAATAAAATGATGATTAGTCATCGTTTTTTTTATCAATATTTTCAATCATATCCAAATATTCCTGCCAGTGATGCTTTCTCACTGGCATAGGGCGGTGATTTTTAAAAAAAAGAACAAGAGCAGGCGAAATCCCATTGTAATTGTCGACAAATTCATAAGATAACAAATTTCCTGACAAAATTAATTTTTTGATTTGGGCATGATAATTGTAATACATATTAATATTATGCCTTAAAGGAATTATTTTAAAAACTAAATAATTTGAAAAAAACATTTTATTTTTATTCGTTTTAGAATATAATATACTTATAGTTTTAAATGGGAGGTGTGCATTTGTGAATAAACGAGCAAAAGTTTGTTTGTATATTTTCCTTGTGTGTGCCTTTTTTGCTTTGGGTGTAGGCGGTTATTTTATCTTTAACACCGGGAAAGACCAAGTTATGGTAGGTTCGAGGAAATTCCAAGTGTTCAATTCCGTGTCAACTGCATCGAGCTATTCAATCACAGTAAAAGATAACGACCAAATCAACACAGGTCAGGCAGTTTATAGCATTGAAAAACAAACAACAAGTGATGAAAATGTGAATAACTTTACTGTTCAAGTGGAAGTTGGTGGGGAGAAAATAGCAGAGGAAAGATACGTTCAATTTATAATGAGCAAAAATGAAAAGACAAATAAAATTGATTGTAAAATTAAAGATTATGCAATCATTTTTTTTGAAAATGGGGAGCAAACAGAAACTCGTTCGTCTTATATAGACCAGACTTTGGTTAATGTCGATGAGGACATTTTTTGCTGTGTTGTAAATGTCTATTTTGACAATTTATTTAATCAAGACGGCACATATAGCCTAACAATAACGCCTTTAGATAGCGATGGAAATGAGGTTAAAGGTGAAAATGATGAGAGCCTTGTGCAAGAGCGAGAATATAATTATACGGCATTTTATGAAGAAGACTTTTTGAAACGCGACGAATTTTATTATAATGGAACTTGGTATGATTATGTGATTGAAAGCATCGACGAACTCGACAACTTTGTTTGGTGGGCAATACTTTATAGACAAGCCGAGACGACTGTTGCAAATGGGGTGACGACAATAGGCAGTCTTTCTTTTTATAACAAAACTTCGCAGATTAATTCGGGGAATATCAATAGACTTGTCATCGAAGCCATTAATGATTATTCAGAATATGACGCACTTGAAAATCAGAATATTTATGGAAAAATGCAGGGAAGTCTTGGTTATTTAACAGATTTTAACTATTATCTTGATGATGATTTTCTTTTGACATATCAAGATTTAGATGGTTATGACACAATAACGGATATATATGGTCACACAGCCCTTGATTATCTTCTTATTAACAGCGAGGATTATGACATCGCTTATGTGACAAAAGAATCAAGTTCTGCAAGGACAGATGACTCTTTTGACCTTTTGGCTGATGAAGATAATAAGGGAGTGAAAGTTTATAACACTGAGCAACTCTTTATGGTGGTGCAAAGTGGAGAAAAGCCTTTGTTTGAAGATGAGGATAGTGTGGTTAAACGAGTTTGGGATAATGCACTTGATGTTTTGAGAGAAATTAACAACAGCGACGACCTCACCGATTATGAAAAAGCACTCAACATTTACAGATATATCTGTGGTGATATTGTCTATGACTATGTGACCTATGAATTTATGTATATAAAAAAAGACTTCTCAATTGAGAATTATGGCAATTTCAGTTGCTTCTATTTGGAAGGTGTTTTCTATGATTTTGACGGACTCACCACTCACTATGCAGTTTGTGATGGACTCTCAAAAGCATATTCACTCCTTTGCAACATTGAGGGAATTAATTGTGTGAAAGTGAACGGCTCTGTGGAGGGCGGAAATCATGCTTGGAATAGGATTGAACTGCACGATGAAAAATATGACGTTGACGGGTTTTATTATGTTGACACCACTTGGGGTGAGGGAACATATTCTTATGAAGAAAGCAACTATCAAGTGCTGACGCACACTCATTTTCTTTTTATTGAAGATATAACAAGAGATATTTTTTATCCAAAAAATCTTGAAGAAGACAACCCATCAAGCGACTATAATTATTATGCAAATGAAAAATTTAACTATAATGATGAAATTATAGACTGCTATATTGAAAGCGATGAGGAACTTACAAAAATTTTAAGTTATGCACAAAGTATTGCGGATAACACTAGCGAAAATTTTGTCATTGAGGTTAAGTTTTCAAGGATTTACTACCTAAATCCAACTTCAAGCATAAGAACGTTGTTAAATTCAAACACATCAGGTGAGACAAATGAGTGGTTTGACCAAAACGGAGTGACAGGCAATTGGGAATGGCTGAACTTAATGTCCGGAAATGGTGTTATGATTTTTAAGATTTTTAACAATTCCTAATAACAAAATTATTTGTAGTAATAATTTTAAATAGTAAATTCCTTTCAAAAGTTGTGAAAAAGTTGTGAAAAAGTTGATAAAATAATATAAAAAAATGAAGCAAAATTGCTTCGTATTTTATTGTTTTTAGTAGGTTTTTAATCAATCCTCTGGTTCGGTGTGCTTGTTTTTTGGAAGAGTCAGGCTTTTAGGCAGTGACTCGCAACCCTCATAGACAATGCCTTGTTGAGGCTCATATGTGGCATGGCGGAGAGGCTTTGAAGAGATGAGTTCATCATTTTTGTAGTATTCTAAAAAAGTTTGCACTTCATAGCCGTCTTTTGACGATTTTTCGCGGATAAATTCACCTTTAAACATAATTTTTTCGGCATATTTTCCGTCTTTATCTGGGATAACTTTATCTTTTATAGCAGGAATTTTTTTAATTATCTCACTTTTTGTTTTTATGGCGAGGTTTTCAGGATTGGTGTCACCATATATTTTGAAATTTATGCTCTCATTATTTGAATTTGAAGAAATATATATTGGCAGAGAGGTTGTGTTTTTGAACTTTAAGTCTGCGCCATTCCACGACACCATTGCGTCCAGCCCCGGCTTGACATAGGACACGGGGAGCGAGTGTTTGTGCGATTCGTCGACGTTGATGTTTGAAAGAAGCAGTGCGTTATAGAGCGTCGTCGAAACTTGACAAATGCCTCCGCCAACGCCTTTGACAAAAGTGCCGTCTTTGATTATGTTTGCTGTTTTATAGCCTTTGTCGAGCGTGCGTCTTCCCACAATGTCATTGAAAGAAAAAATCTCATTAGGGAGAATTTCTGTGTTGTTAAGTGCTTGTGTGGCAAGGTTAATATTATTTTTTCTTCCATAACTAGAAGACGAATATTTTGTGGAGAACTCGCCCTGAAGTTTTGTGGCTTTCACGATGTCTTCCTCTACAAATTGAGGCTTTATAGGGCAAGTTGAAACGGTTACAATAGAAAATCCCGACGAAATTGAAAGCGTGATATCATTATATAATTTTTCTTTATTTAACTTTGACCCTTGTTTTGAAGGTGAAATGGAATAGGAATTTTTGCTAAAAACTGCCTTTGCACACACGGGTTCAGTCTCAATCTCGCTTGCAATGTTGTCGATTTTTTCGTCAATTCCAATGAGGGTATAGGTGGTGGCAGTTTCATCTGAAAATCCCATTTTTTTGATCTTTTTGATGAGTCTTTTGCTTGAAACACCTCTGCGGTGACTTTTTTGCATCTCGTCAAGAACAGTGTGAATGCTGGATTTTGTCTCAAAATCTTTTTCTGTGAAAGTCCACTTTTTGTCGCCAAAGACAATGGATAAGGAGATAGAGTCATCTTGTTTTTGATTTGTCAAAATCTTCTCTTTGGCTTTATCTATGCTAAGATTGCCGATATCCACACCGCAAAGAGAAGTGCCTGATGCGAAAGTTGAGGGTTTTAAAACAAACTCATTTATGGCATAAAACGAAAAAAACGGTAAAATGAAACAAAAGATAAAAGAGAGAAAAAATCCTTTGAACTTGTTTAGTTTTTTGAAATTATGTTTTTTCATAAAAATAGTATGAGTAAAAAGCAATAATTTATGATGTTAGATGTCCAAAAGATTGTCGCTGTCGTCCGTGTCATCTGTTTCAATTTTGAGTGGCTCAATGTCGCCAACATCTTTGAGTCTTCGTTGGATTGTCTTTGTCTTTTTTGTCGCAAAGTCAAGTGTGCTACTTGCTTCGTCAATCTTCTTTTGAGTTTTTGAAAGCAGTTCAACAAACTTGTTAAATTCACTTTTGAAGGTTCTTAAAGTGTTATATATTTCGCTACTTCGCTTTTCAATGGCAAGTGTTTTAAATCCCATTTGCAGACTGCTTAAAAGAGCGGTGAGAGTTGTGGGACCTGTTATCATAATCTTATATTTGTGTTGCAAAATTTCGCACAGAGCAGGGCGTCTTATCACCTCGGCATAAAGCCCCTCAACGGGAAGATAAAGCACGGCAAAGTCGGTGGTCGTTGGGGGAGATATGTATTTTTCGTAAATTGATTTTGCCTCTTCTTTTATGCGATTTTCAAGGTTTTTGAGTTGAATTTCAATCTCTTTTGGGTCGTTGTTTTCGCTGGCTTGACAAAGCCTTGAATAATCTTCAAGTGGGAATTTTGCGTCGATTGGGAGCAAAAGTTCTTGGTCGTCTTTTCCGGGCAAAATAACCGCAAAATCCACTCTTTCCGATGAGTTTTTCTTGATGGCAACCTGTTCTTTATATTGCGTTTTTGATAAAATTTGTTCAAGGAGATTTGAAAGTTGAACTTCGCCCCATCCGCCACGAGTTTTGACATTTGTGAGAACGCGTTTTAAATCTCCCACACCTGTTGCGAGTGACTGCATTTCACCGATGCCTTTTGAAACAGTGTCCAGCCCTTGCGTGATGATTTTGACACTTTCTCCAAGACGTTTTTCTAGAGTTGTGGAAAGTTTTTCGTCCACAGTCTGCCTCATTTCTTCCAGTTTTTTTTCATTTTTGTCTTGCAGAGATTTTAAGTTTTGATTGATTATGTCTGTGATGCGGTTGAGTTTGCTGTCGTTGTCTTTTAAGATGTCATTCAATTTTTTTTGAGTGCTGTCAAGTTGCTGATTTTGATTTGTTGAAAGATTGGACAAGAAGTTTGCCACCATATTGCTATATTCTTTTATTGCAGAAAGCAACACATCGTTCATCTGTTTTGAAGAAGAGGAGTTGTTTTCAAAGAGATTTTTTATTGTCTTTTCGAGATATTCATTTTGTTTTTTTTGCTCGTTTAAAATATACTCCGCGTTTGACGATGAATTTTTTTTGAGAAAAATTAGTAGGCACAAAATAAAGCCTAAAATTGAAAATATAGATAGAATTATTAAAATTATGTCTGTTAGTGTCATTTTTTTTCCTTAAATATTTTTTTATAATTATATCATCATATTAAATTTTTTAATAGCATTTTGTTTAAAGAGAAAATTGACATTATCCAACTTTAATTCCTTGATAAATAACTTAAAAAAATTAATTAAAATTGACACAATTGTTTTGTAATGATAAAATAACTTTGATATGAAAAAGTTTTGGACCGTTATGCTCAGAATAATTATGGTGATGTCATTCATTGGCGCTTTTTCTTTCGTGGGGATTGCCATTGTGACCAATCAAGGCATTGAATTTGAGAGTTATAAATATATTATAAAAAAATTTGACGAGACGGATTTCAGCGCGTTTGAATCAAATGTTAAAGCAAATGTTAAACTGACTTATGGCTCTTCAAATGACAAATACACAGATTTTTTGGCAAATGCCTGTGCGGAACTTAATGAAGGGATAAATTATTTCCTAGACTTTTTGGCAATAGAGAGTGGTTTGCAAAAAGGCGATCACAACATTTTAATTGACGGTTTTAATGACTATCTTCAAAATTTTGACAAAGCGAACGACGCCTATGACGACTATATGTCGGCTTATTCAAAAGCAGAGGATACTTCGGGAGCAACCTATGCTTGCAACTTGGTGATAAGCAGTGAAAAAATGTTTTCGGACGCCTATTTGAAGTGTTATAAAAGTGGAAGTTTGTTTTTTAAAAATCTTGCAAGAATTGTGAGAGAATACTCTTTTGACAATATGGGGCTTTCATATTCTTGCCAAAATTATGCCATTAAAGTGGGACTATGCGACTATGTTGCTCTTGAAGTTTTCACTGTAACAAGAGGAAATATTGATATCAATCAATTAAAAATCATTTTTGACAACTTTTGTTTAAATGGCGATAGTTTTGGCGACGAAGATGTTATTATAAATAACAATTTTAAGAAATTTGTGGATATATTAAACTTGCTCAATATTTATGAATGGGCGGGGAATTATAACGCTTATGCGACTTCTCTTTCAAATGCCAGTGACGCACTTTGGGCAAAGGATTTTTTTGACGAGGGGAGATTTTGATGAGAAATAATATTTTTAAAAAAATCAGTGTTATTGGTGTGTTTTGTGTGATTATTATTTCCTCTTTTTTGTTTTGCGCTTGTAATGAAGAAAATTATTCAAAAGCAGATGTGGACACCATCTATTCTGCCATTTTAGATGATTATTGCGACACTAAAGGCTATATTGACATCAACATTAACGCCTCAAAAGTGGTGCATACAGAGGCTGTGAGTGACGATAAATATTACATTTTTCCATACATTTTGGATAATTATGTCAGTTTCTCTTCGGGACTAGTTTTCTCTGTGGCAAGCAGGCAAAATGGAATTTTATTTTCTCTTGGCAGTTTTTCTCAAAAGGAACTCAATGATGTTTATGCGAAATTTTCAAATGTGCTGACAAGTCTAAATTCGCTTGACGAAATTAAAAATATCTATGAAAATTCGGACGGATATTTGCAATATGACGAACTTATTAATGCCTATTTTGTTTTGATTGACAACCTCTATTCTTTGAGTGATTCTTTTTCAGATTATTATTTTGACTCACTCTATTCAAGCAATTTTTCGGCTTCAAATGTGGCAAAAGGTTCGCTTAGTGATTTGTTTTGGTTTGAACTTTTTTCTCTTTCAAAAGTAAGTTATATTTATGATTTGAAAAATATGAACTCAATTGAGAGCGAGGGAGAAGTGGTGACTTGGTTTAACAACACCAGAGTTTTAAAAACTTTTGTGAATGATAGTGCGGACATTTTGTCAGCGCTCAAATTAAACAACGATTTGTCATATGGCACAAATCTGACGCACAAGACTAATCTTGCTGGGATAATCAGCAATATGCTTGATTTAAAAAGCGCATTTGAAAGAGATTTCAACAATTTCGTTATTGCAAGTAGCGGTTTTTTTCTTAATGAATATCTAAACGCCACAAACAGAACTTCTTATCTTCAAAATTGTTCAGAGTTTGAAAATTCAAAATTTAACTTAATTAATGAGTTTATTTTGGGAAGATATGAGGCATTTTTGAGTGGAATTCGAATGTCAAAATATAATATTAATGTTTAAGAGGGAAAAAGTGGATAACAAAAAATTAGCAAATTTGCTCTTTCCAAATGTGGAAAAAGATGCAGAATATTATTTGAAAAATTATAGAAAACGAAACATTAAAGCGCAAGCAGAGGTGACAAGGATTGCTCCCAGCCCAACGGGTTATCTGCACATTGGCTCTGTTTATGGGGCTTTTATAGACAAATTGATTGCTCACCATTCTGGCGGAATCTTTTTTATGCGTCTTGAAGACACGGACGCAAAACGGGAAGTAGAAAATGCTGGCGACATTGCCTTTGATATGCTGTGCCACTTTGACCTTTGCCCAGATGAGGGTTATTTTGGAAGCAAGAAGCCTCAGGTGGGCGAATATGGCGACTATGTTCAAAGCAAGAGAAAAGATATATATATTGCTTTTGCCAAATATTTGGTGGAAAAGGGCAGAGCATATCCTTGTTTTTGCGAAAAATCGCAGGGAAAAGATGACATCTTAAAACGCCGTCAGGAAGAACTTGAAAATAACTTTGACATTGAGGAAAAAGATGTTTGCAGAGATATGTCTTTTGAACAAATTGAGGAAAATTTGTCAAAAAAGATGCCGTTTGCGATTAGACTAAAATCAAACGGCAACCCTGAAAAAACCTTTAAATTTTATGATGAGATTAAGGGTGAGAGAGAGATTAGACAAAATGCAAAAGATGCAGTTATTTTGAAAAGCAACTTCACCCCGCCATATTCACTTGCTCATGTCGTCGACGACACTCTTATGGGGACGACTTTGGTTGTGCGTGGTGAGGAATGGTATCCATCACTTTCAATGCACCTTGAACTTTTTGAAGCACTCTCGCTGACCCCTCCAAAATATGCACACACACCCGTTGTTTGTAAGATGGACGACAACGGAAACAAGCGAAAACTCAGCAAGAGAAAAGACAAAGAGGCAGACACAAGATTTTTCATAGAAAAAGGCTATCCTGTGAAAAGTGTGCTTGAATATCTTTTGAACCTCATAAACAGCAACTTTGAAGATTGGAGACGGCAAAATCAGGCCCTTTCATTCTATGATTTTCCTTTTAGCATCAGTAAAATTGGCTCTAACAACCCAATGTTTGATTTTCAAAAACTTGATGATTGCTCAAAACAAGTGATTAGCAAGTTTAAAAGCGAAGAAATTTACGAAGAAACTCTCAAATGGGCAGAGGAATTTGATGCCTCTTTTGCAGAAATCTTGAAAAACAAGAAAGAATTTTGCATAAAGTTGTTTAGCATTGATAGATTTGAGAACAATCCGCGCAAAGACATTGCAAAATGGAGCGAAGTTAAAGGGCTTTATGACTATATGTTTTTGGGAATTGACGGCAAAAAACTTAAAGAATATGACTTTGACGAAAAACTGGATAAAAAAGACATTTTTAGCATATTAAAAGAATATTCAAAAACTTTTAATTTGAATGATGACAAGCAAACTTGGTTTAACAAAATTAGAGATTTGAGTGCAAGATTTGGGTTTTGTGTGGATATGAAAGAATATCGAAAAAATCCAACTGCATATAAAGGAAGTGTGGCGGACGTCAGTGGAATTGTGCGAGTTGCAATGACTCAGAGGAGAAATAGCCCTGATTTATATTACTTAATGGAACTCCTTGGGAAAAACGAAGTTCAAAAACGACTTGACAATGTTATAAAATTATTAGAAAATTAAAAATAATGAGAGGTAAAAAATTATGATTTTATTAAAAAATTTTTCAAAAACATTTTCTTCGCTGGGGCAACTAATGGCTTTTTTGACAATTGTTCTACTTGGGCTCATCTATCTTAACGATGCTTTGCCTGTCAATTTTTTGCCAGCAGATTTTTATAGCACTTTAATTAACATTAAAGATTATGCTGTCATTTTGACAATAACTGTGTGCGGATTTGCTCTTGCTTGCAGGACATCTCTTTTCATTTTTATTCCTTTTTGTGTTATGGCAGTGTGTGCTTTGGCTTGTTATTCGATCGTCCTTTTTGCATAAAAATTTTTATAAATTATAATAAAATAAATTTTGAAGTGAAGATACTTTTTAGTTTCATTTCAATTTTTTTATTTTTTTAATAAAAATTCAATCTCTTTTATATCATAAAAACAGGACAAAGTTGCATAGACATAGTTGATATGAAAGATATTTTTAAGGTTAAGAACAAATTTAGGCTTTTGACGGCATTTTGTCTATCGTTACTATTTTTCTGCTTGTTTGCACTTTCTGCTTGTGGGGAGAAGACACTTGAAGATATAAGCCAAAATCTATCAACATACAATTTATCTGTCACTTTTGATGAGAGCGACAACACTCTTTGTGGAACGGAAACTGTGAATTATAAAAACAACTATGAAACGACTCTCTCTTGCGTGAAATTTCATCTCTATCCAAATGCTTTCAGGCAAGGGGCAACTTATTCGCCTGTGTCGCTGAGGAATTTTGACAAAGCGTATGAAAACGGATTTTCGGCGGGAGAGATTGATATTTCTTCGGTTAGTGTGGACGGAAAGTCAATTGAAGTGGAGATTGAGGGGAACGACGAAAATATTTTGAATGTCGATCTTTTTCAGGAGATTTTCCCCGGTGAAGGAGTTTCAATTCAAATTGTTTTTGAAGTGCTTTTGCCAAATTGCGTTCATAGATTTGGCTATGGCGACAACACCTATAATTTTGGCAATTTTTATCCTATTGCTTGCGTGTTTGAAAATGGTGAATTTGTGCAGGACAACTATGGAAGCAATGGCGACCCATTTTATAGTGAGACGGCAAATTATAATGTGACAATTTCTTGCGACGATGATTTTACACTTGCGTCCTCGGGCACTCAAAAGTCAAAAAGTGTTGAAAATGGGAATATCGTTACCACAATTTCAGCCAGTGCAGTGAGGGATTTTGCGTTTGTTCTGAGCAAGAAATTCTCTGTTATCAGCGAAAATGTGGACGGAGTGACTGTGTCCTATTATTATTATGACGACGAAAACGCTTTAAAAAGCCTTCAAACAGGAGTGAAAGCAATCAAAACTTTTAGCAACCTTTTTGGAAGTTATCCATATGAAACTTATAGTGTGGTGAAGACGAACTTTATCCACGGCGGAATGGAATATCCAAATCTTGTCTATATTTCAGACACTGTGGAGAGTTATGATGACTATTTGAATGTCATCGTGCACGAGACGGCACACCAGTGGTGGTATAATATGGTGGGGAGCAATGCTTGCGAATATGCGTGGCTAGATGAGGGGCTAACGGAATTTTCGACTCTTATGTTTTATAGATATAACGACGGTTACAATGTTGTTGAGAGTGACAGTTTGAACGCGTCGCTTTCCAGCTATATTTTGTTTAGCGAGATTTATGAAAGTGTCTATGGCAATTTTGACGCATCGATGAGCAGAAATGTGAATGATTTCAGCGGTGAAATGGAATACACTTACATTTCATATGTGAAAGGGGTGCTTTTCTTTGACAACCTTGAAAAAACAGCGGGTGAGAAAAATTTTTTGAAGGCACTCAAACATTATTTTAAAGAAAATAAGTTCACAAATGCCATTCCCGACGACTTGATTTCCAGTTTTGAAGTGACAACAAAAAGGAACCTTGAAGGTTTTTTTAACTCGTGGATAAATGGAAAAGTTATTTTGCAAAACTATCACTGAAAAAAATTTTATTTTTTTATAGTATAAAAAAAGTTAAATATTGGTTATGATTTTTGGCTAAATTTGTGATATAATTTTTCCATTATGAAAACAGTTTGTTTAAGTAGCGGAAGCAAAGGTAATTCAATTTTTATCGAGGGTGGCGGAGCAAAAGTCTTAATTGACGACGGCCTAACTTTGTCTAATATTGAAAGTCGACTCAAAACTATTTTTGAAGACGCAGACAATATCGACGCCATTCTTTTGACTCACGAGCATTGTGACCATTTGAGTGGGGTTAAGTTTTTTTTGAAAAAACACAAAAAAACAAAGATTTTCATTCCTGCGTTTGTGAAAGAAATGTCGATTGACAGCATTTCTTGCTTGCCCAGCAATCAGGTGGAATGGTTTTCAAGCAGTGAATTTAAAGTGAAAGATTTGGAAGTTTCTTGCTTTATTCTTCCACACGACAGCAATTTTTGTGTGGGTTATAGCATGAATTTTGAGGGCAAAAAAGTGAGTGTTGCGACAGATTTGGGCTTTATGTCAAAAGACACTTTAAGGAGTCTTTCAGGGAGTGACATTTTGTTTTTGGAGAGCAATCACGATGAAAACTTGTTGAGGCAAAATCCCAAATATCCCGCAAAAACGAAGAAAAGAATTTTGAGTGACACAGGGCATCTTTCAAATCTTGCGTGTGGACTTGCCATTGTTTCGCTTGCTCCGACTGGCTTAAAACAAGTGGTTCTTTCTCATTTAAGTGAAGAAAATAACACTCCAAATTTGGCATATTCCACCATTAAAAAAATCCTTTTGGAGCACGGCATTGAGGAAGGGAAACATCTTTGTATAGATGTGGCCTTTCAAAATGAAGTGGGGACAATTTTTAACATATAATTTTATCGTTTGCCAAATATAGAAATTATGATATACTCAATTTTATGAGAAAATACTATCGTTTTAGAGATGGGAGTTTGGGCTTTGCCGGGGTGCTTTTAGCAAATATGGCGGTGCTTGTTTTGATGAGTATAGTTGTCTATGTCTTCACTGAGTTTTTTGGATACTCTTCGACTGGACTCTACACAAATATGTGGATAATATACCTAAATTCTTTTTTGTGCGAACTTGCTTTTTTCTTGCTTTTTATTATTTACAACAAAATTCAGAAAATTGATTTTTTCACAGCAAGCAGGATTAGTTTTAAGTTTGACAAAAAGATTGGTTCTGCGGTGGCAGGGCTTGCTTTGATTGTCCTTTTTGCAAGTTTGAATTTTACGAATATGTTTAATTATTTTGCATCGACATTCAGTTCTTTGAGCCCAAGCGGGAGTGTTCCTCTTGATAACATTTGGCAACTTTTGCTATCAATAGTTTTGTTCGCAGTCGTTCCTGCTGTGAGTGAGGAACTTGTGTTTAGGGGCATAATTTATAATGCAATGAGGAGAAAATTTGGAGCTAAACTCAGCATCTTACTTTCAGCAGTTGTATTTGTAATTATTCACTTTTCAATCTATCAAACTGTCCACCAACTCATCATTGGGATTGTGCTTGGTTGCCTTGTCTATTTCACTGGCTCTATTGTGTATGGAATGATTTTTCATTTTGTGAACAACCTTTTTGTTCTTCTTTTAACCTATTTTTCAAGTGCGGGTGCGTTTTTCACTTTTTCCAGTTTTGGAGCAATGGAGATTATACTCACAATTTCCATTCTCGCTGTCGGCGTTGTTGCAGTAATTTTTTTCTTTGTATTTCTTTTCTCATACACAAAAAAGCATAAAAACTATTTGAATTTGGAGAAAAGTTCGAAGAAAATTGAACCAACAGACAAAAACGAAGTTGCACAGGCTCAAGAAACAAGAGTTGCGGACATAACTTATTTTGTTCTAATAATGGCGGTCTGCCTCATAATATGGCTGTTCAATTCTTTTGGAGGATAGATGAAAAAAAGTTCGCTTGTTTTCAGTTCAATGATGACATATTTTGTTTTAATGACTTGCTTTGTTCTTGTTCGCATTTTTTTTATATATGTTGAATTGCCTTTTTCCAGCCAAATAAACGATTTAATTTCCACCATTTTTGTTCAAGTGGGGCTTATGTTTTTTATGTCTATTTTTATTTTTTCATTTTTAAGAAAGCAAAAAGCAAAAATCACTTTGGAAGAGTTTGGCTTTAAAAAACTTAGTCTTTTGCCCATTATTATTTGTTTTTTAATTGGCATTTTGTGCTATGTTTTAAATACTTTTGTGGCGTCTTTTTTCAGCAATATCATTTCATTTTTGGGCTATGAAAAATCGCCTTCTTTCAGTGTGTTGTCATCAAGCACAGACTATTCTATCGTTGCCTTTTTGTTGCAAGTTTTGAGCATTTCAATTCTTCCTGCGATCTGCGAGGAGGTTGCACACAGAGGACTTCTTCTTCGAGGACTTTCAACTTTGGGGCTGATGCAAGCACTTATAATCTCGTCAATTTTGTTTGGACTTATGCACCTTAATGTGAATCAGTTCTTTTTTGCGACTGTTCTTGGGTTTATGATTGGGCTGACGGCAGTCATCAGCAAAAATATTTTTCCTGCAATAATCATTCATTTCACAAACAATTTTTTGAGTGTATATCTTGTTTTTGCCTATATGAATGGCTGGATTGGTGGAAATTTTACGACACTTTTTGAAAGATTTTTGTATGGCAACGGAAGCATTTTATCTTTCTTTTTATCCAGCGTTCTTGTGCTTGGAATAATTATGCTTGGCCTCATTGTTCTGTTTGTTTGGCTTCTCAAAGAAACGAGAATTAAAAAAGTTAAAAAAATGTTGAGTGACATTGCCGAAATTAACAAAGAATATTCCTCTTCGCCAGAGAATTTCAATCAAGACCAAAATTTTATGAATATTAATAACTTAAATAAATTGATGGGGAAATATAACATAAAAGGTTTAAATAGTATGGTTTTCACAGAAGTTGAGAATAAAAAACAAAAACCCACAGCAAGCGAAGTTGTGCTTATTGTGGCAACTTTTTTGGTGGGAGGGTTCATCACTCTTTTCACTTTTATCTGGGGAATTTTATAGATATTTTTTTAAATTTTTTACTATTTATATATTTTTAACATAATAAAAAATTTTTTTATAACTAAAAGTGTGAATAAAATATATGAAAAACTACAAAACGAATTGAAAAATCTCAAAAAAATTACAAATTGTGAAGTGTTTGGTAAAAGTGAACTTGGGAGCGACCTTTTAAGTTTCACTTTGGGCAATGGCGACGATAATGTCGTTTTGGTGCAAGGGGGAATTCACGCAAGGGAATATATAACTTCATTTTTGTGTGTGGAACTTGTGAAATATCTTTCAAATTTTGCAATAAATGGAAAAGTTGTCGTTGTCCCTCTGATGAATCCTGACGGGTTGAGGATTTGTCTTTGCGGGGGGAATTTTATTAAAGACAAAAAAAAGCGAAAAATAATTAAAAATATTCTCAAAAAAAGCGACAAAAAATTCTTTAAGGCAAACGCAAACGGCGTCGACCTTAATGTTAATTTTGATTGTTTTTGGGGGCAGGGTATAAAAAACACAAAAATTATGCCGTCTGCTGAAAATTATATTGGCAAGCGTCCGAACTCAGAAAGAGAGGTGAAAAGTCTTATTTCTCTCACAAAAAAAGTTCGCCCAAAGGTGACTCTTTCTTTTCATAGTAAAGGCAAGGTTTTCTACTATGGATTTTTTGGGCAAAGCAAAGACACGTTGAAAAGACAAGAAGAATATATTAAAATTATTGAACAGGAAAATAATTATATGCCCATTTTCACAAAAAATAGTGCTGGGGGATATAAAGACTATTGCCTGATGAAACTGAATATTGTTGGATTCACAATTGAGGTGGGAGATGAGAGGATTTCTCATCCAATTGGGCTAGTTCACTTGAAAGAAATATTTAGGGAAAACAAAGATATTGTGTTAAAATTGTTGAAAAAAGGAAAAGAAGAATGCAAAACTTTATGAAAATTGCCTTAAAACAGGCTGAAAAAGCTTTTTTAAATGGTGAAGTGCCGGTTGGGGCTGTTGTCGTAAAAGACGGCAAAGTGATTTCACGCTCATATAATAAGCGAGAAACTGCTCAAAATGCACTTTATCACGCAGAGATTTTGGCGATTGATAAAGCGTGCAAAAAACTGAAAAGTTTTAGGCTTGATGATTGTGAAATGTATGTGACACTGGAGCCCTGTGTGATGTGTTCGGGGGCAATTGCAAACGCGAGGATAAAAAAAGTTGTGTTTGGAGCGAAAGATGAAAACTTGGCTTTTTCCTGTGCCGAAATATTGCAAAACAAGCATTTAGAGAAAAAGGTGGAGGTTATTTCAAATGAAAATGAAAAAGAATGTAAGGATATTCTTCTTAGATTTTTTAAAAAAGTGAGAGATAAAAACGCAGAAAAAAAAGTTCTTGGGAAAAATATTTGTGAAAAAACATTTGTTTTTAGCCTTGAAAAAATGAAATTTTGCGAGGTGGAAAGTGGACAAGTCGTGGCTGTGATTGAAGACATTAAAAGTATGAACACAATCCCTGTTATTTGTGAAAATTTTTTAAAACGAGAAGCAAAAGAAATTTTTGAATTTATAAACAAAAGTGAATTTGGGAAAAAAAGAATAAAAATTGTGACTTTGTGGGGCGAGAAAAAATACTTTAATTGACAAAACAATAAAATAAAACTAAAATTTAGATATGGAAAAATTTATTTTAGAAACAGACATTTTAACAGAATTTCAATTTGAAAAAATGGAAGAAAGTAAAGTTCGTGCAATTATTCTCATTCAAGACAAATTGAAAAAATTTCTTTCAAAAGACATTTTGGGAAGAAATGTCGTCGGCTGGGTGAGTGAAGCTGTAAGCGACTTTGAAAGTGAGAAAGCAGACATTTTGGAGGGGCAATCTGCCTGTGATGTGGCGAAGCATTTTGTTAAAAATGAGGATTTTTTGCTTGTGCTTTATGGCGACACTCCACTTGTTTCGCAAGAAGTTGTCAGAGATGCACTTGACTATGCAATTACGAAAAATTTGGATTTTTGCAAACTTCCACGAGGGTATATCTTCAAATCTTCTGCCCTTAAAAAAGGCAACTTTGTGATGAGTTCAGAGGCGAATTTTCTCTCAAAAGACGATTTTTTCTCTGTTTTTGATTTTCTATCTTTATGCAAAGCGCGAGAGATTATGAAAGAAAATATTTTGGAAAAACACCTTAAAAATGGAGTTGAAATTTTTGATGGCAGGAGCACATATGTGGAGTGTGATGTCAAAATTGGGAAGAATGTCAAAATACTATCAAACAATGTTCTCAAAGGCGAAACTGTGATTGAAGACGGCGCAATTCTTAATGAAAACAATGTGATAACGGATAGTATTGTTGGCGAGAAATGCGTTGTTAGTTCTTCAATTTTGACAAAGGCGAAGTTGAAAGATGGCACTGTGACAAAACCGTTTAGCGTCATTAAAGGAGAGGAAAAATGAAGTTGATTGTGGGACTTGGTAATCCGGGGAGTGAGTATGCTTTGACATATCACAACCTTGGATTTATGTGCATTGACAAAATGGCTTTAAAGTTGGGAATAAGTTTAAACAAGGCGAAATTTAACTCACTTTATGGGCAAGGAAAGTGTGGAAACGAGATTGTTTTTTTGATGAAACCGCTCACCTATATGAATCTCAGCGGAAACGCAGTGAAAGAATTTGCGGATTATTATAAGATTGAAAGTAAAGATATCGTTGTCATCTGCGACGACATTGATTTAAAAAAGGGAACGACAAGATATCGTGAACACGGCAGTGCTGGCACGCATAATGGACTCAAAAATATTGTTTTTCGTCTTCAAACAGAAGATTTCAAAAGGGTTAGGATTGGTGCAGGAAGAGAAGAAAATGAAAAGACTGATTTAAAAGACTATGTTTTGAGCAGAATAGACGAAGAGAATTTAAAAATTATTAATGAGGCAATTAATGAAGCGACAGAAAAAATTTTGGATCTAATTAATGATGAATAGATTAAAGGCAAAAATAGACGAGATTGAGCGTTTTAATCAAGTCACAATAAGCGGAATGAACGAGGGTGAAAAGACTTTTTTACCTTGTTTTTTTCATGGAAAAATGATGATTGTGGCAAAAGATTTTGAAATGCTTGAAAAATATGAAAATATGATTTCTTCCTATGGCAAAAGAGTTATATCAATCTACAAAAAAATCCCTTTGCTCATTACCTTTAACGATAGGCAAAATGCAGATTATAAAAGACTTCTTAAAGTTGTTGACGCCCTTTCAAAAGAGGATTTTGACGTCTTGCTTGTGACCCCCGACGCACTTTTTCAAAGATTGCCTAGAAAGGAATTTGTGCTGGGGAAAAATCTAACTTTAAAAAAAGGAAAGAGTTATAATCCTCGTGAAATTATAAAAAAACTTATGTCAATGGGCTATTCAAAGCAAGATATCGTGGCGGAAAGTGGAGATTTTGCTTTTCGTGGCGACATTTTGGACGTTTTTGCCATAAATGCTGAAAATCCAGTGAGAATAAGTTTTTTTGACGACGAGATTGACAGTATAAATTATTTTGATATAATCACATTTCACTCAAAAAAAGTTTGCAGTGAACTGGAAATCCCGTCATTTTCTTTTTTAAATATTTTTGATGAAGAAAAAAAAGAGATAACACAAAAAATTAGGCAAGACGTTGCAAAACTCAACCTTTCACCCGAAAGTATGGTGCAACTTATGAGCGTTGTGAACAAACAACTTGAACTATTTGACGAAAATATTTCAAATGTTTCAAATGTTTTTTTCTTGCCTTTTTTTGAAGGATTTGGGGCGACAGTTTTTGACTATTTATGCAAAGAAGTGCGAATTATTTTTGACGAGCCAAAGTTAATTTTAGATGAAATAAAACAAATTGAAGACGAAAATGCCACAAATTTTTTGAATCTTTCTCTAAAAGGCGAGTTTTTGCCAAAAAATATGGAGTTTTATTCAACAAAAAAAGAAATTCTAAGTGGATTTAGTGGTGGTTATCCGCTTGTTGCTTTTTCAAGGCTTTTGTCGCAAAACAAGATTTTTAATAGTGATAATGTTGTGAACTTTGAGTGCGGTCACACATCAAAATATTTTAGTCGACTTCTTGAACTTACACAAGATATGAAAGGTTTTTTAAGTGACGGCTATACTGTTATTATCAGTTGCAAAAACATTGCTTTAAAAAATAAAATTAAGACTTTTTTTATTGAAAAAAGTATTGAAACTTTCGAAGCGAAAAATTTTGAAGAGATTAGAACTGGAAAAATAAACTTGCTTACAATAGATATTTTCTATTCGCTCCACTTTGAACTTGAAAAGATTGTCATCGTGGGCATCTTTGACCTTTTGGCGCATCAAAGTTTGAAAAATGAAAAAAAAGGAATTGAAGGCAGAAATTTCTTGCCAGAGGTTGGGCAATATGTCGTCCACGAAGTTCACGGGATTGGCAAATGTGTGGAGATAAAAAGCATAAAAATAACTGATGTTTACAGGGACTATATTGTCATTGAATATTTGAATAAAGACAGACTCTATGTGCCGAGCGAAAACAGTGATTTGCTGTCATTATATTCGGGTGAGGTGACACCAAAACTTAACAAAATCGGCGGGGCAGAGTTCTATAAAATTAAGCAAAAAGTGAAGTCTTCTCTAAAAAAAATGGCGTTTGATCTTTTGAAAGTGTATGGACAAAGACTAAATGCCAAAGGATATGTCTATTCAAAAGACACATATCTTCAAAGTGCGTTTGAAAGTGCGTTCCCTTTTCCCTACACAGACGACCAAGTGCAAGCCTTGCGTGAAATCAAAAAAGATATGGAAAGCAGTCGTGTGATGGACAGGCTTCTTTGTGGCGATGTTGGGTTTGGCAAGACTGAAGTGGCTTTGGCGGCTGCATTCAAAGCCATTCAAGACGGTAAACAAGTGGCTTTCATTTGCCCCACAACAATTCTTTGTGAACAGCATTTTGCAACAACTGCTTCAAGAATGAAGAATTTTTTGGTGGAAGTGGGCGTTATAAACAGGTTTAAGTCAAATAGTGAACAAAAAGAAATTTTGAGCAATTTGTTAGACGGCAAAATTGACATAATTTGCGGAACACATCGCCTTTTGAGTGATGATGTTAAGTTTAAAAATTTGGGGCTTATCATTGTTGACGAAGAACAACGCTTTGGAGTGGAAGATAAAGAAAAATTGAAGAATAAAAAACTCACGGTGGACGTGCTTTCTCTCTCGGCGACTCCAATTCCACGCACGCTTTATATGTCACTTTCGGGCATTCGCGATGTGAGTTTTCTCTCCACCGCACCAAAGGACAGGAAAAAGATTGCCACGGCAGTGATTGACTATTCCGATAATATTTTGGTGGACGCTTGCAAAAAAGAACTCGCGAGGGAAGGACAAGTGCTTGTCGTCTATAATCGTGTGGAAACAATTGGCAATTTTTATGCTCACCTAAAATCTCTCTTGCCAGAGGCAAAGATTGGGCTTGCTCACGGACAGATGAACACAAAAACTTTGGAAAGTGCAATATATGATTTATACAGCCGAAAAACTCAGATTTTGATCTCAACAGTTCTCATTGAAAATGGGATTGATCTTCCGTATGCAAACACTCTTTTTGTAATTGATGCGGATAAACTAGGCTTAAGTCAACTCTATCAACTTCGTGGCAGGATTGGGCGAAGTGGCATTGAAGCATACTCATATTTTAGTTTTTCAAAAAATAAGATTTTAAGCACAGACGCTTACAAACGCCTTGATGCAATTATGGAGTTTTCGGACTTTGGCAGTGGCTATAAACTTGCTCTTCGGGACCTTGAAATTCGCGGTGCGGGCGATGTTCTAGGCAGAAGTCAGAGTGGACATATGCAACAAGTGGGCTTTGACCTTTATGTTAAACTCTTAAACGAGGCGGTGAAGGAACTTAGAGGCGAAAAAGTGAATGAAGTGCGGGAAATCAAACTGGACCTTTCTCTTTCTGCCTATGTGCCACAAGACTATATTTCAACAAATGAACAAAGGATTTTATTCTACACAAAAGTGAGCAAAATTCACTTTCAAAAAGAATTGACTGATCTCTTAAATGAGACTGCAAGCAAGTTTGGTCCAATTCCTCAGCCCACAGTTCAACTCTGTAAAGTGGGATTTATCAAAAATTTGGGGCAAAAAGTCCTTATTAAACACATCGTTCTTAATGAATTTGAGACAACTATAACTTTTTATGAAGATATTCTCAAAAAACCTCTATACAAATTTCTCTCTTCACCGTCGGTTGATTTTGTATTAAAAAGTGATAAATCGCCAATAATTTCTTTAAAAAAAGAGCAAAATAAAGAAAAACAAGAAGAGTCGTTAATTTCATTTTTAATTTATTGTCAAAAATTCGAATAATTATTTGATTTTGTGATGAGTTTATTGTATAATTTAGGTTGCTAAACTATAAGCAAAAAAATCTTGCTAAACTTTAAATTTTAAAAAAATTTTTAGCATAAATGGAGTCTATTGTGAAGAAAAAAATTGCTGTATTACTGGTGTTTCTATTTTCGTTTATATCCGTTCTCACGGGGTGTAATCTGTTTGATACAAACAACTACGCTGCTTTGTCGTCTATTGTGGCGACGAGTGGAGACATTTCCATAACGAGGGAAAACCTTATCAATGGCTATAATAACGGAGGATATCAATATTATTCTTCTTATGGCTACACTGCGGAGCAGTCTTTCAAACTGACTATTGAGGAACTTGTCAATCAGGAATATATGCTTGACTACATTGATAATTTAGCCGACGAGAAATATACTCTCACAAGTGATGACTACCGTAAAATCGTGTCGAACTGCTGGGATTATATGAAGAGTTCGCTTAACACATATGTTGAGCAAGTAAGAAATGATTTTAAACTTAGTTCAGACGAAGTGACAGCAGACGAAGAGGAAATTGACCCTGATTATGACCCACAAGCAAGTTATGAAACTAAATTTGTGAATATTTTTGGGAATGCCGTTCTTATTCAAACTTTAAAAGAGGACACTCTGACTGTCAAAAATGACGTTACTTTGACAACATACAACGACGCAATAAATTATGCTATAAATAGTTTTAAATATAAAAAATATATCAGCGGAAGTAGCAGTGACTACAAGGCTTTGGTTTGGAGAAAATATCTCACCGCTCTCAAAACATCTCAAAAGAGTTATGGCTACACGGATATGACTGATTCTGCAGTGTTTGAAAGAGAAATGACAAGACTTTTTGAAAGCAACTATAAAAGTCAAAAATTGACAAAATTTGAAGAAATTTATGAGGCTAATAATGGCTATACCTATGACCCATTAATTCAAAATGAAGATGGCACAACAGGTGCTTATGTTGTGAGTTCCGCTCGTTTGGAAGAAATTGTTTCAGTCTATAAAGAAAGATATTTGGAAAATATGGCGACATACAACAATTTGAGCACTAAATTTTATGGAGACTTGACAGGGACAACGAATAGAAAAAATTATGTTTATTATGGTCAAACGAGCGATGAGACCCTAATCACTTGCACTCACATTTTGATAAAATTGAGTGATGATCAAACTTCAGCCATTAGCACAGCAGAGGCAAACACAAAATTATCAAGCGAAGCCATCACCACAATAATAAAGAATTTGAAGTCCACAGAAAACACTTACGCAACTGAAAGAGACCTTGAAACTGGCGAAAATGTTTTGGACGAAAATGGAAATGAAGTGAAAATTAGTGTTAAAAAACTATATGAAAACTTAGAAAACGCACTCAAAAACAAAACAAATTTGACTGAAATAGTTGAGATTTTTAACAGTTATCTTTATAAATACAATGTGGACACCGGCATAATTAACGCAGAATATGACTATGTTGTTGGCACAGAAACGAGCGCTATGGTGGAAAGTTTCACAGATTCTGTGAGAAATTTGTATAATAATGGAACAGGAAAAGTTGGGTCAATGGACTTAATCTTTGAGGAAAATGATAATTATACAGGCTATCACATTGTTCTTTACACAGGGACTTTAAAGAATTTGTTTACATCACGAACCGAACTTAACACTTTGACTTTTGCAAATGTGTTCTCAAAATTAACAAGCGAAAAAACTTCTATCTCATATAATCAAACTTTGTTTGAAAAACTTTTCGACGAAGTTGCCAAAGACAACTATTCCACATACAGAAACAATCTTGTGGCAACACTAAAAAATGGAATAAACACAATATATCAAACAAATAACTTTAGTGATTTATACAATTAATTAATTGTATAAATTTTGAGAAAAGGAGGGAGCAATGGCTGAAAATAATAAGAAAAGCATAAAAACTAGTGTCAAAAAGACTAGAATTAATATAATTAAAACAAAAAAATTGATTGCTCCTCTCCTTAAAAATTTAAGATATAAAAAAGGTAAGTTACATAGATATAAAATCAATTATGCTGAAAATTTAAGTGATACATTGCGCTATTCAATTTTTCCAACGATTAAAAAACATAAAAAAATTGATATAGAAAAAGAACAAGAATTACAAGCAGAAAAAGAAGTTGCAATTGAAGAAAAAAAAATAAAGTCAAAGAAGAGAAAGAAATGGCTTAATTTTATCTATTTTGCATTGAATTTGTTTGTTATTGCCATAGTTTTAGTCATTCAACTTTCTGGCGAACAAAATCCTTTTGAATCTCTCACTGCAATATTTGACATTAATTGGTGGTTTATTTTGGCTGCTGTGGGCACTGTTTTCGTTGGGATTTTTTGCGACCAAATTCGTTTCACAAGTCTTCTCCACGGCACGACAGGTGTTTTTAGGTCTAATCTTGGCTTTAAACTTGGCATTGTGGGAAAATATTATGATGTCATCACTCCTTTGAGCACAGGCGGGCAACCTTTTCAAGTTCTATATGCAAACAAATATGGCATAAAGGCGGGTGCTGGGATTTCTGTGACGATGGCAAAATACATTTTTGCTCAAATTGTTTATTTTATTTTTGCCACCTATTTTATGTTCAGCAATTTTGTCACAACTAATGTCAACCCAACGGAAACAGTTGCAACAGGACTCGCCACAACACTAAGCTGGGTGGGATATGGAGTTATGGCAGCAGTCATTTTAACAGTCACTTTTGTTTCGCTCAACAGGCGTGCTGGGGCTGGGATCGTGGTCGGCTCATTAAAACTTTTGAGCAAGATAAAAATTGGAAAGTTTAAAATTATTAAAGACTACAATAAATCTTTTAAGAATGTCATAAACACTGTTAATATTTGGCACAAAACAACAAAAAAATATAGCAAATCTTTTGGTATTATTATCATAAATATTTTTGTTTCCATTATCTATTTTTTAAGCACATACAGCATGCCATTTTTCATATATTGTGCTTTTGCAGGGTGGCACCCAGAGATGTGGATGAAGATTATTTCCATTGCAATTATGGTCGATTTATCAAGTGCTTTCAATCCTATTCCTATGGGAACAGGGACGGCGGATCTTTCCTTCACGGCATTCTTTGCAGTGTTATTTGTTAATTCGGGGTTAGGGGCAGGGCCTCAAGTTTGGGCTTTAATTATTTGGAGATTTTTATTCTACTATATTCATATTTTAAACGGTTTCTTGGTTTTAACATATGATTATTTTATTGGAAATAAACGGCTTGAAAAGAATAAAGAGATTTGGCTTCATAATCATAAAGAAAGAAAAAGGATTAAAATGGAACAAAAAATGAATAAATAAATATTTATTTATTTTTTTAATTTTTATTAATAATATATTTCTTGCCGACTGCATAGTCGGCTTTTTCAAATTTACAAATTAATTCAATATTGATATGTTTCTTGCTAATTATTTCATAAGATAGAAATATTTTAAGACTATATAGTCGGGTTCTAATTTATAGAATATTTTTCTTAAAAACATTAAAAATAGATAAGAAAAAAACAAATAAAAAATATTTTGTTTTATTATTTTTTTGTTTGGCAATAATTTTGTCAAGGAGGGAAATAATGAATTTCAAAGATAGATTTACAATGTTTTTTCAAAGATACAAAAGAAGTATAATTGCAACGGGGTTGTGTTTTTTGGCAATAATTTTTGTGGGGGTTGTGGCTGCAAAATCGGCAGAGAATAATTTGCTTAATGACGATAATGTTCAGACTTCAACTCCAACAGCCATAACTTTTATAATGCCAGTGGAAAATGGGACGATTATAAAAGATTATTCTAACACAACTTTGAAATACAATTCTACATTAAAGCAGTGGGAATCACATAAGGCAGTCGATATTAAAGGGGCGGACGACGCTAACGTTTTGGCAGTTTATGATGGCGAAGTGATTAGTGTGGAGACGACTTATTTAATGGGGACGGTTGTAAAAATTAAGCACAATTCCTCGCTCGTCACAGTGTATGGGTCACTTGACGAAATTGTTCTATTGAATGTAGGGGACACTGTCACAAAAGGGCAAGTGATTGGAAAAGTGTCGACAAGTGCTAAAAATGAGTCGAATGACGGGGCTCATCTTCATTTTGAGGTGCTTCTTGACAATGTAAAAGTTGACCCAAATCTTTATCTGGAGACATCTAATAAATAATGAAAAATCACTTTACAACTGGGAAGAAATTGTTGTATAATTCTCTCATATTATTTGATTATTGGAGGAAAAAATGACAATTAATGAAGTTAAAAAAATGTTGGCAAGTCAACTTAACATTGATGAAAAGAAAATTGAAGATAATTCCAGATTGGTGGAAGATTTGGGAGCAGATTCACTTGATATGATTGAAATGCTTATGACTCTTGAAGAAAAATTTGGAGTTATTATTCCTGATGACAAAACTGCCGACTTAAAAACAGTTTTAGACATCGCAAACTATATTGACGAAACAAAAAAGGGAAAATAATTCTTGTTTTGAGGGGAAAAGGGTGCTTTTTTTGCATTCTTTTTTTTGTGTATAAAAATTTTTAAAGCGAATTTTTCTCTAAAAATTTTTTATAAATAATGTAAGAGGGACGACTTTAATGGCGTTCTTTTTTTTATTTCCACGCTTAAAAGCAGTAACTTTTTTGTGTTTATTTTCCAACATTTATCCCCCAAATTTGTCACTTTCAGACATATTTTTTAAACACTTCTCATAATGTGAATAAAAGGGGTGAAAACTTTGGATATAAGCATTGAAGATAGAGTTTTTGCTGAAGCGGAAATTTTGATTAGAGACAAAGGAACAGTGAGAAGCCTTGCAAAGAGATTTAATGTGTCTAAAAGCACGGTGCATTTTGACTTGAGTAAAAGACTTAAAAGACTCAATTTATTGCTATTTAAAAAAGTTGATGACATCTTAAAATTTAACCTTAGTGAAAGGCATATTAGGGGAGGAGTTGCCACTAAAATTAAGTATTTCAACTTAAAACAAATTCAAAATATTAATAAAAAATTTGCAAAAAAACAAATAAAAAAATAAATAAAAAAAGCGAAAAAATTTTCATAAAATGACTATAAAAAAGCGACATAAAAATTATATATTTTTTGTTGTTTTTTCTTTTTGTTTTGTTTGACTTTATCTTCCACATTACTCTATAATTATTATAAATAATTACTAGAATTGTATTTTATAGCAAAAATCGACATAATAGAAAGGAATGGGTGCCAGTATGAAAAAAATTTTTCTTTTTTTATCAATCTTGATGTTTTCTTTGGTGGGGGTTTTTGTTGCTTGCAACGATGACCCATATGCTGATCTAAAAGTCGTGGTTTCCTCTGTGGCCTACAAGTCAACTGGAAACGCTGTGGAATATGACAGTGCGACAAAGTCATACATACTCTACTATAACGACGAGATTGTCATCAATGCTTCCGCCACTTGTTCAAAGGCAATAAGTTCGGCACTAGAATTTAAAAATTATAACGAGAATTCTATTGAGACAACTATCGCCTCATCTTTGAAGAGTCTCACTGTTAAAGCGACAGCACCCAGCCGTGGCACAAAATATAGAATAAACATTTCTTCCATCGAGTCGACTAATGGCAGTGTTGACCTTTATTTTCAAGTTAAGTTGCCTGTGACTAAAATCTCTGTGACGGAACGTCTTGCGGTTATTTATGACCACCCTCTTGAAATTGCAGACAAGATTAATTATTCAAGCAACTACACTTTAAGTGGAACAGGCGCAAGTTATGAAGTGGACGAAAAAGGCGTGGAATATTCATTGCTTACTTTCACAAATATGTTAAACGCAACATTCACTCTTGTGACAAAAAATAATGTTGAAGGCGTCTATTACATTCAAAATGCAAACGGAACGGTTAGAGATGACCCTGCTTTTTCAATCATTGATGGAGTCCTCACTGTTGAAGACGACACGCTTGAGGGCACAGTTTCTGTGGAAGTGTTAAGTGAAAGGTATGACAAAACTCTTGATGATGTTTTGGACAACAACAACACTCTTTCTGAAACAGAAAAAGCGTTGTTAAGAGCAGAAAATGACAAGTTGAAATCCGTTGTGAGCATTGAGATTGTCAAACAAATCACTTTTGAAGACATTTCTTTAAGCAGTGCGCAATATGCTTATGACAGCAATGGAGATGTCAAACTCTCTGGTCTGCTTTACAACAACAGTAGTGAGGCGACATACAAAATTGGAAGTTCAACTTACAGTTATTTAAGGGAAATTATTTCTCTGACAGTTCAGACAACTCAATCTTTTGAAGTTAAAGCAGAGAGTGGCTCAATGGTGAAAGACGGTGTGACTCTTTTAAGCAACATATCTTTTAATGTCACCGGGGTGTCACAAACAGAAGGGACGAATGTCAGTTCCACGACAAAACTACTCACTTTTTCTGCTGGAAATGCTGGCACTGCATACATTGATTTTATTATAACTCTGACAGGTTTTAGCAATGAGATTTCATATAAATTTAGCGACCTTTATAGTGAATATTTAGATTCTTTAACACAAGAAGAATTTTCTCAACTTGAAGATTATGCAAAAACTTCAAAATTAGTCTTGAATGTTTCGTCTTTGCCAACTGCAGTCGTGGTGGAAAAAGACAACACTCCAATTATAACAACCGAAAGTTTGAAAATATATGATTCATACACCACAAGCAATGGACAGAAATTTGAAGTTAGTTTGACTTCCAACTCTGGAACATTGTCGACAAATAAAATTGTGAGAGTTTATCTTGCAGACAAGGCTTTGTCGGGCGAAATTGTTAGCGACTATTTTATTGTGAGAAGTTCAACCGGC
Source organism: Clostridia bacterium (assembly GCA_009929275.1). Lineage (GTDB taxonomy): Bacteria > Bacillota > Clostridia > Christensenellales > UBA1242 > UBA7862. The sequence continues at coordinate 77,508 of SAAW01000002.1, read as the reverse complement.
TCTGTGAAGAATTTAGCCCAAACGACAAAAAATAATGTGACTATGGTCTATTTTGATCTTGATTTGAGTAAAGCCGAGGATAGATATTTTTATATTCAAGCAAAAGATACCGATATAACGCCACTTTTTGAAGGAAAGTCCTTTACATTTTTGTTTGAAAACTTAATTGCTTCAAAAGTCATTGCATATGACGGAAGTGACGTGACAAATTCAACGATTATAAACCCTAGCAAAACTTTTGATGTGACGACGAATAAAGGTGTAACAGAAATTTTGGTGAAGGCAAAGATTGCTGAAAATTACATTTCACTCGACAGCGAAAGCGCTTCTTCAAATGAGGTCGCTTATCAATCTCTTGTTTTGAAATTTAATTCGGGAAATGCAGACTCAAGTGCGGGAACTCTTTTGTCTTATATGATTGAAGAAGGGCTTTCAAGCAATATTACAATTTCATGTGATGATAAATATTTGACTGTGTTTGAAGATTTGCAAGAAAACAATTCTTTTGACGGCGACACATCTGCATCTGACTATCAAAAATTTTTGCTGAGTGTGGTTGGGAAAAGCCTTGGCACAACTGCCATTACTTTCACTGCTGAAAATGGTTATGCTGTGATAGTAAATGTGAAAATTGTGAATGAATTTGGCTCTGACATAATTCTTAAAGCGAATCAAGTTTATGGGAATAACTATATCACTCAAGGAATTAATGGCAAAACCGGAAAAATTGAGAATGAAACGGTTAGCATCAAAAATGGTGGGGCTTTTGATTTGGTCTACACTTCATACTCTGGTGAAAATGCCGTTGATAGAACGGGTGTGATTGGTTTGCCAACCTATGCTTCCAGTGATATAAGCGTTGCTAATATGAGTCAAAATGGAAAAGTGACTGCTGTTAGTGAAGGTGAAACTACAATTATAATTACAATAAATTACTTCAGTTTTGAAAATGTTAATGGCTACAATCAATGGACGCCAAAAGCAGTCACAGAGTTTTTCGTTTTGCAAGTTTTCATTCCAACAAATGTTAAAGGACTTAGCAACTATTCAGTGACTGTCTATGACTACAATTCTCTGGGGCAAAATTATAAGAGTTATTCTCAGGTGAATGTGAGTGTTAAGATTGACAGTGCGTCAACAATTGCAAAAGCAGAAAACATTGTAAACGCAGTGACATATGAAAACGGGACCACAGATGTGGCAGAATATCTTTTTGGTGACGAACTTGTTGGACTTAACTTCACTGCATATGCTTACATTCAAAATTTAGAAGAAAACTATAAAAAAGTTATTGTAACTTTCACCATAAGTGAATTTGGTTTGTTGACAACTTTTGACTATGCAATCAACATTTACAGAGCGGTTAAAATTGAAAATATTGGGCTTTCTGGCACGGACAACAACGGAGATTCGCTTGTTTTGAATGAATACGCCGGGGCTTTATCAGCAGAAAGTGGCGCTTTTGTCACAAATGTTAGGGTAGGAGATACTTTGTCTTTTTATTGTGCGATTAACCCATTGGAAGTCTTTGAAAGCACTTTGACAGCGAGCGTCTACAAAGCAAACGCAAATTTATCTTTGGGAGACAAAGATACGGGCAAGACTTTTGCTTCGTTAACTTACAATTCAAATGTAAATCAAGCAGAAGTTGTCACCAATGGAAATGATGACTTTGATCTTAATATAAAAAGTAGTCAGAGCGGATATTTTTACCTTATTATCTATGCAAATGACAGTGCTTCTCAAACTGCTGGAGGGGAAATTGAATATAAAGTCTGTGTGAAAGTGCTCATAGAGATTACAGATGGCTCTGCGTCGCACAGTTATGTTATATATGATAGCGATGATCTTAAAGATATTGCAAATGAACCAAACTCAACTTATACCCTTGGAGCAAACGTTTTTATCAGTGAAATATGGACTCCGATTGTTGGTTTTAACGGGGTTCTTAATGGATATAATTCAGACACAGATGAATTTTATAAAATTTCTGGCTTAAAGTTGTTTAACATTGGCTCTGAAAACATTGGTTTATTCAGTCAAATTGGTTCTAGTGGAGCCGTCCTTAACCTTAAAGTTGAAGTTTCTTATGTCATACTTGAAGCGTCTACTCTGTCTTTTGGTGGCGACGTGAATGTTGGGGTTATCGCAGGCACGAACAATGGACTAATTATGAATTGCTCGGTGTCGTTTGACAACTTTGTGGTCGCAATCGCCTCCAACAACGCAAATATCGGCGGAATGGTGGGCACGAATACGGGCTCGATATATAATTTTAGCACTACGCTAAGTTCAAACATCACAAAAAGCGATGTTACTATATATGAAGACGGAAAAGTCAACACCGCAATTGACCTTAACAATTTATTGGGCTCAACGCCTGTGTATGGCTCTATGAAAGTGTCCGATACAACTGCGAAGAAAGTGAATGAGGGCGGAATTGCTGGCGTTAATTCAGGTTATATCAATGGTCTTTATGGAGTATATAATTACATTAATGAAACACAAAATCTCACTAGTTTCACAAATTTTCAAAATGAATTCTACGATGTAGATGTGAAGATAAACAGTGGGCTTTCCACAAAAGTGGGCACAATCTCAAATGATAACTCTTCTCTTGGCGGGATTGTTGGGCTTATGATTGGCGGAAAAATTTCAAATGTTTCTGCCACTGGTGCTATCGGAAATATGACACTTTCCACTGTTTCTTCGCTTAAAGGGGCAAAAAATAATGTGGGTGGAATTGTTGGAATAATCTCTGAAAATTCCTCACAACTTGAAATTGAAAATGTTCTTGCAAGCGTTGTGGTTCGTGGCAAAAACTATGTCGGTGGCGTGGCAGGGAGAGCAAATAAAACTTCTTTTTATAATGTCAGAGTTGAAAACTATGGCGAGAATGAAAACTTCACTTTGGTGGCTGGCGAAAATTATGTCGGTGGTGTTGTGGGTTCAAGCACAAATGCATATTATGAGTTAGTTTATAGTTATTCTTACATAGATAAGTTTAATACTATATATATGACATATGGTGACGTTTTTGCTTTCGGCAATATTCCTGTGGCAGGCGCAGTTGCAGGCTATGCAACAACAAATAATACGTTTGGGCACGCAACTGGAGTGTTTTCTAACTTTAATATTATGGTGAAAGAGACCTCAACTGGCGGAAATGTTGCCGGTCTTTTTGGGCTGGCAAATGACGGCGGAGTGGACGAATTCTCCTATGTTGGAGTTGTGAGTTTATTAGGTTTAAACTCTGTGAATGCAGTTATGAATGTTGCTGGAAGCACTGATGTCAGCACAAATTTTGCTGGATATTACTATTTCTATCTCTTACAATATGCTTTGGTGGAAGACACTTACATTTTAGTTTTGCCAAGCGACACTGAAACGTTAACATATTCTTCCGACACTTGCGACATTGCAAATATTGACGGCTATATTCATTATAGCGAAGATGAATATGTAGATTTTAGTTTTTATGAATATGATAATATTAGTTCGATATACAATATAAACAACATAATAAAATATGGATTTCAATACAAAATTGACAATACAAGCAATTATTATAATTTCTTAAAAGTTATTCCATCTGCAATTTCTCTTGATTTGAAAGGCACAAATGCCGTCCTTCAAGGGAGTGATTATAAACTAACTTTTGCAACAGATTCTGTCAAAAATTATTACTATGATTATGTTCTTGAAGGCAATCATTATCTTGTGATGACTTATAGTGTAAATAACAACAGTTTTGATTTGAGTGACATTTTTGCGGTGACTCCAACTCCAAGTGGAATTACAAAGTTTAATTTGATGGCAAGCAGTTCAAACACAAACATTCTCTCTGTGACAAACGCTGGAAAACTCGTTGTGAAGAGTGCTGGCAGTGTTACCTTGACAATTTATATCAGAGAAAACAGTAATGTTAAAGTTATTGTCAATGTTATCATTGTGAATGATTTTGACTATCTCTTGCTTTCTGCAAGTATAAATCAGACAGATTCATATTTTGACACGACCGACTCTAACCCACTAAACGTGGCAAAGGGCTCAAATATAAATGTGATTAGTGACCTTGTTAAAAAAGTGTATAGTTCTTTTTCTAATGCAAATTCAAATGGGCAAGAAGACTTCACATTAAGCACAATTTTAAACATTAACAACTATACCATTAATTATAAAGTCTTGTTTTACAACTCTGGAACAGGGGAATATCAAGATGTCACTGGAAACAGTGCTTATTACACAAAAGATGGACAAGCATTCATCTTCGAAACGGAAGGAAAATATAAAGTTCAAACAACTGTTTCGTTCGTTTCAAACACAAAAACATATGTTTTCACAAATGATGCGTGGGTATTCTATTTGAATGTGGTTGCAAAGGCAACTTACATTTCTTTTGTTTCAAGCGAAATTGTGCTCAAAAGCACAGCAACAGCTACTGTAAGTTTGCTTCTTGAAAGCAAAAGTGCAATGGATATTGTGTTTAAAGTGATTGATGAAAACAATCAAGATAAAACTTATATGTTTGACATTCTTGTGACATCTGCTGAAAATGCAAAACCACAAGGAAAAGCGTTTGGCTATCAAGTGCAGATTTCTCTTAAAGATGATTATAAAAATGTGACTGAACTCGCAGAATATACTCTTCTTGCATATGACGACCAAGAATGTTTAATTAACTATCCTGCAATTCTTGATGTTGTGATTGGACCTCAAAGTGTTGACGATGTGAGTCTTGTTCACTATGCTTTCACAAAGAAAACTTCAAAACTTGTGAACACTGTGAACACGGAAACATATGAAAGTCCAAACTATTCCTATTCATTCACAGAAGAGTCTTCAAGTTATATAATTTCAGGCAGTGAAGGGCTTGTTGTCATCGACCTATATCCTTATTATGCAAACATTTCTTCAGTTGTGATCGAATCAGGTTTGGGCAACGTTGGCGAGGGAGTCAAGTTCGTTCAAATGGTTCAAATTGGTTCAAACACAAGCGACAAATATTATATTAATGGACCTGAAACTACTGCTTCCGCGAATGGTGGGATTTCTCTCAACCTCGTTTCTTATGTGCCAAGAGATGTGGCAACACTTAGCATAGGTGCAGATGGACAATCTACGATGATTTTGTCGGCAAGTAATATGAGTTACGCTTTTGGAAATGAGAGTGACAACCCAGAATGGGGCAGACTTTATGTTAAGACCATTGCTCCAAGCAGTTTGAGCAATGATTCAAGTTTTGTGATTAAAGTGACGATAACATACACCTCCATTGACAGTTCAAAAGATGTTACTCAAAGAGAATGGAAAGAAACAACAACTCTAACAGTGGAAAGTGTGCCAGGGCTTTCGCTTGAAGTGACGCATGACGGCGAGGAAAGAGAAATGATTGCCTATACAGGACAAGATTCCTCTGTAATAGAAGACTATCTCACTTTGACACCTGTGCTTAATCTTGTTGGTCAGGAATTAAAAACAATCGCAGTTACTGTGGCTCGTGGAAACACTCAAATTGAAGATGCAAGCGAATATGTCACTGTGTCAAGCAATAATGACGGGACTTATTTGTTAAAGTTGGGTTCAAAAGCAGTCGTTGGAGATATCATTACCTTAAAACTTGTGGCAAATGTAAAATACGACAACTATACGATTGAAAAGAGTTTTATTGTCAGAGTCACAGTTGTTGAAGTCGTCATTAAAAGTGTTAAAATTCGAAATACCGATGTAAACAACAATGTAAAATTAACAATTGGGACAACTTCATCATTAAAAGTTGATGTGGAAGGCTATGGGCTTGAAAGCGCTTTAACAAACGCGGCAAATTCCATTGCAAGAAGTATGAGTGAAACTGGCTCTATACGTTATTGGTATGTGGGAATAAATGGCTATGAGAGTTTGACGAATATGGGGGTTGAAGACTATCTTCCTTTTGTCCTTCAATATAAAGAACTTGAAAGTGGAGAGTCAACTGTCAAGAGTGCCGAAGTGAATTCTCTTTGCTTGGGTGTGAGCAACACACAGGAAACTTTTTCGTTTAACACAAAGCAACAAATGGTTGTTATGGTGGCTGGGTCTGACACGGGTTCTGTTAATATGAGATTGGCATTTTCATATGTCTATAAAAATGGCGCAATTTTGTTTATTCCAAATTATGTGACAGACACAACCTATTATATGGAGCAAGATTTTTCAATCTATGTGACTCAAGGCGAACAGGAAGAAAATCTTATTGTCGTTGACACAGTTGAAGAATTTAAGGCAATGAGTAAAAATGGCAACTATATTTTGATGGCAAACTTGTCTTTTGATAATTATGTTCCAATTAATGCTGAATTTGCATCTTTTGACGGAAACAATAAGATTATTACTATAAATTATTTTAATTATGAGACAGGAATTGCATCTTCCCAGTCCAGTTATTCCATAAACCTTGGACTTTTTGACACTGTTTCAAGTGGCACAATCATAAAAAATGTCATTGTGGCATTTCCAAACAATAAAGCGGAAAATAGCACAAAAGTTTATGAAAGTGCAATGGATTTGACAAATTACAACTCCACCGTCAACTATGGCGGAATTGCCGCTGTCAACTATGGAATGATTACGAACTGCGATGTTATTGCAGTTCACACAAACCTTTCAAAAAAGAGTGACTATGTTTCGGCAGTGAACAACTATAACAACACTGTCGGGACATATAATTATGGCTACATTTTTGACTACACTCTTTATGTCAAAACAAACACTCAAGCAACCGTGAATATCGGTGGAATTGTGGGAATCAACGGCTCGACTGGGATTATCACAAATTCAAGAGTAGGAAGAGATGAAGTGACTTTGCTTGATGTTAGCGATGACAACAGCGTTATTGCAAATGAATATTCCTATGCTCTGACATCTTCAAGAATTATTATAAGTGTGTATGGTGCAGGGAATGTCGGCGGATTTGTGGCGACAAACTTGGGCTCAATCTCTTCTAGTTATGCAAAAAATCTTCAAATTGAAGTCTTTTCAGCAGTCAATGGTGCAAAGATTATTCATACTGGCGGATTTGTTGTGACAAACAACGGATATATTTATGGTTCTTATGTGGCTGGTTGGGAAGAGGCAAGCACTGCCACAAATGCTTCGGACAATAGAAAACTTGGCGGTGGAATCTTCTCAAATGGGACAATTGCAGGCTTTGTGTATCTCAACTCAAACTATATTGAAGACTGCTATTCAAACATCAATTTGAATGGTTCTTATATCTTCTGTGCATCAACTGCAAAAGTTGTGTCGGACTACACTTCTTCTGGTTCAATTTCGGCTTTCAATCCAATTTCTAGTGGATTTGTCTATGAGATGACGGACACTGGCTTTATTTACACTTCATATTCTTTAAGTAAAATCTATGGCGCAAGCAATTTGCACACCTATTTTGAGGGCAACCTTCAAGCAACTGGAGAGTCTGACACAGACGAATATCTTGGGACTATTGAGGATTGCTACTATCTGAAAGAGAGTGGAGAAGTCTCAAATTCGTCAACGGACGGAAGGGCTTGGGAACTTTCGGATAATCCTGTCGTGGACACAAGCGGAACACAATCGGCAGGTCTTAATGAGTTTGTGAGTGAAGACAGTTTTAACAACTTCTGTTTTGACACATCAGACGACACTTTTGAAAATATAATTGAAAATAGCACTGGTGGTGTCTGGACAATATATGCAAATGGACTCGGCGGATATCCTGAACTCATAAGTGCAAATAAAGTTGCAATATCATGCAGAGTGACAAGCCCAATTGCTTCTGAAAATGACCCTTCAATAAACATAAATAGTTTCTCTTATGTTGAGAATTATGCAATTGGTTCTTCAAACAATCCATATTTAATCGCCGATTTTGACGATTACAACACAATCTTCAAAGATGTTTCTGCTCAAGGAAGTTTGAATGACATTGTTTCTTCAAAATTCACAGGAAGCATAAGATTAATTAACAACATTGAATTCCCATCATCGTCAAGGCAAACAGTTTATTCAACTTCTGTGGAATACACTTCTCTTGTCGATAGCATTTCAATATTTGATGGCAACTATCTCGCAATGTATAACATAACTCTGGTCGACTCTAATGTGGGCAAGAAATCTTTTGGATTGTTCAGAGATATCTATGATGCTGGGGTTAAAAACTTAACTTTGGGGATTAACTCTGTGACTGCCGCAAATGCTGTGACTGTGGGTGGCTTGGCTGGCATTATTGTGGACAGTAACATTTCAAACATTAAGATTGTTGCAAGTCAAACTTCTTCGGGAATCTCTGGCAAGAACTATGTGGGTGGCTTGGCTGGCATTATTTTGGCAAGCAATTCAAATGAAAACTATTCAGTGTCAAGAATTAAGACAAACATTTCAGTGACTGGAAATTCAAGCAATTTGTCTTCTTCAATCACATCTTCTTTTGAGATTTGGTCCGACATAAAACCAACTGGAGCAACTTCGTCTTCAGGCAATTTGAACCTTGACAAACTTGACATAAATATGAATTATGCGGGTGGAGTTGTGGGAGTTGTTGATTTAAGACAGAAAAGTGAACTTGGTGATGACGCCGCAAATTCAGAGCCTAACATAACAAATGTGACAGTTGGGAAAATGGTTCAAAGTTCATCTATAACTGGGAGTATTAATTTCACTAATGAAAAAGTGGAAATACTTTCAAGCTATGCAGGCGGACTCTTTGGATTCGTGGGGACGCAGACATATCTTTCAAATTCCAGCTTTGTTGTTTCTGGGACGAGCAAACTCATCAGTGACGAAGTGGCAGGTGGCATCACAGCCATCAACTTTGGAACATTGAGCAAAACTGCTGTGACATATGATGAAGACGATTTGAAGACTTCTGATTTAAGCATTGTGAATTTTGTCTCGGGCGGAGTTCAGACAAGTGGAGTGAATGAGACATTATTCTCTGGTGGAACTCCAAAATATATCGGTGGAATTGTGGGGATAAATGCAGGGAATGAAACTTCTGGTTCGGGAAGAATTCTTGACAGTTATAACAGACTTGATGTGAAAAACACAAATGCAATTGCCGTGGGTGGAATAGTTGGAGCAAGTTATGTCGGAGAACTTAAAAATGTCTATACAACTGCGAGTTTGATGGCAGACCTTGACAGCAGTGAGCAAGTCTATATTGGCGGAATTATCGGCAAGATTTTTGATGAAAGCACGGGAGAATATTTCCAAGAAGTGGATACAGATACTTCATCAAACAATGGTCAGTCTTATGAACTCAATTTAAGTTATGCAGTGGCACTTAACATCTGGGATACAGATGATTTTGATGCTTTGTTTAACTTTACTGAGTTGAATGACAATAATGTCATTGGCGCATTGTATGGAAAATATGAAAATGCCATCAATGGCAGTCAAAATTTAGGGATTGTCAGCGTGAATGACGGCAATTATGTTCAACAACTCATTTTGGATAGTTTTGACTATAACTACATTTCAGAATTAGCTATCGGCGAAGAAGTGTTTGATAAAACTGAACTTGGCAATGGTGGCGAAGAGGAAAAGACTCATTACATTCCACTTTGGGGAGTGAACGACACCGCTGGACTAAAAAATTATGACGCATATCTAAATGGTGTCCTTTGTGGAAATGGTGGAAAGAATTTGATATATCCAAACAAAGTTCAAAATTTGCTTGGAAACACAACGGGAATTTCATCTTTGAGAAACATCTATTTCTCGCTAGACAACTGGTTGGAAAGCACTTGGGACTATTCTGATGAAAATCTTTTGCCATTGCTTAAATATGGCTATGAGTCTTCTCTCATAAGGATTTACACAGCAAATCAATTCATTGAAGAACTTTCCTCGTCTGACACTTTGTCAAAAAAATATATCATTATGAATGACATCGACTTCACTGGAGTTGACCTTTCTGTGTTCACAGAGCCTTTCCGTGGCACATTGTCTGGAAATGCCGTGAGTATTGTGGAAAATGGCTTGGAATATTCCAGATATCCAATTTTGTTTAATATCACTTTTTCGGGGACAAATTTGACAAGTGATTTTGCAATTTTTCAAACGACTGTGGACGCAACAATTTCCAATCTTAACTTTGTTGTTTCGAGCTATCATGTGGTGTTCTCGTCGACTGTGAAAGCGGAAACTAAAGCGGGGATTTTGGTTGCAAATGCCATAAACACAACAATCACAGATGTGAATATTTATAGTTCGCTAAATGACGTGGTCTCGGAAGATATTTCTTCCACTTCTCAAGTTTTGAATGGCAAAACTCATTATGTGACAAGAGGTGTGAGGACGAATGAACTGAACAGCGTTGTTGATTACAGCACTGCTTTCTTGCAACTTTCAACACTTAATCCATTAAGTGAAGTGTCTGTTTCGACTTCGGCAAGAGATCTTCACTTAAAATATTTCTTTACTTTCACATCAGAAGCGATGGTTTCTTCAGTGTTGACATACACATATAGCCTCTCATATTCGACAGACAATCTTATCACAGAGGACAATAGAATTGATTTGGTGGATATTGTTGTTTTGGCAGGTGAATACACTTCAATTGAAAACAGACAGAATTTAACAGGAATGTTGACAAATGCATCTTGCGTGGGTCAGTTTGTCTCTGCAAGCGACTCCTCAATTTTAAACATTTCAAATTGCTCCACAACCCTTAATGTTTCGGTTATATATTCTTCCATAAATGCCTATAAAACAAAATATGTGGGTGCTTTTGTTGGGAATTGTATTGGAAATATGAAAAAAATGTTCACATCTTCCGACATTTCAATAACTTGTGATTACGCGATTAATCTTTTTAATGGAGATGCCGACATTTTCTATGCTGGCGGTGCTGTGGGCAGAATGCAAGGCTCTATGGAATCTATCTTTGCTGAAAATGTGACAGTTAACATTGGCTCATCTTCAAGAAATATTTTAACAACAAACACTGGCTCTGGCGGATTGTTCATTGGTGGAATGGTGGGAGCAGCAGGTGAATTTGTGACTATGGACAGTGGAACAAGAGTGACTGGAATCATCGAAGAAATGGAGATTGAAGACCTTGTTATGAATGTATATGTTCAAGGGAAGTCAGTTGTGGCTGGCGTCGTGGGACAAAACAGATATAATATTGTCAATTTGACGATAAAACAATCTTCTTTGAATGCTTTAAGTGAAACTTTGAATGTTTATGTTGGCGAAAGTGATTCATCTTGCTATGTTGGTGGTGTGCTGGGTGAAAATTTGGCAAACGAACTTAGCAATGTTTACACGAATATGAGCATTAATGTTCAGGCAAATTTTTGCGAATCTCTCTATGTGGGTGGAATTGTGGCTGTTTTGACAAAGAGTTGCAGTTTTGTGAATGTCATAAACGACGCAGACTGCTTGAACGTTTCAAGAGTTAAAACAAATGGAACATATGTAACAAGTAATCTTGCTGTGGGTGGAATAACAGGCGGATTGATTGGGAGTAACGCTTCGACGATTACTCTTAACAAAGTTCTCACGACAATGGATATCGTGTGTGACCAAGAAAAATCAATGTTTGTCGGCGGTGCAGTGGGGAAAGCAGAGACAATCTCTGTGTCAAATGTCATTGTTCTTGGCGACTTGACACTCAATCGTGGCAATGGCTCAAAGAGTGGGAGTTATTTCTACACAGATAGTGACACAGACGAAGACTACTATTATTATATTGGTGGTCTTGTGGGAATGTATTCAAAATACGTTTGTGGCGAAAACGACGGCTCAACGCTGGTTGCTTCAACTATAAGAGATTATGCAATCGCACAAAAACTTAACCTTAACATCGGTTCTGTCGTTGGCAGAGAAAATGTCAACAATTCAATTTCAACAGACACACTTGTTTCTCACAAAAACAGCAAAAAGACCTATTATAACGAGAATATTTCACTTGTGAACTGTGACACCTATGTGAATGACGAATTTACAGGCGTTGCCCAAAGTGAACTTATGACGGTTTTTCAAAGCATTTATAAGGATATTATGATTAAATCTGATGGCTTTGAAAGCATTTATAATAGTGAATATTTCTCTAAACTTCACACTTCCTATTTCACAGGAAATGGAGTGATAACAGACATTACAAATAGTTCAAATTACATTTTAGGAAGCAAGATTAGCCCTATCACTTTTGTGGCAAGCACAGTCTTAGCAAATGACACATACTACATTTTGAAAGGTGACATCACTCTTAGTTCTTCCATAACAACAACTGCAACTGGTTGGGTGTTCAACGGACAAGGTTATTCTGCTGTTGGAACAAATGTCCCACTCTTTATGACAATCACTGAAAATTCTGTTGTGTGCGCTGTCTTTTCAACATTAAATTCAAGCAACGCAACTGGACTTTCTGCATATGCGCCAATTGCAAAAGATAACTATGGATTTGTGTTCTCATGCGGAACTTCTGGCACAATCACTGGGCTAGTTGGGGAAAATAATGGTGGACGCACAGGACTTATTCACACAAATTATGGTGTGATAAGCACATGCTTTAGCATTGCAAGCATAACTGCTTCTTCTGGCGCAGGAATTGTTCTTAACAACGGCAAAGATAATGCAAATAAATTGGGGAATATCTATAACACATATTTCACAGGCGAAGTTAACAGCGCACAAGGCGCAAACATAGGAAGTTATTTCTCTGGTTTTACAATCAACAGCAAATATGGCACGATTTCAAACTGCTACACAATGGCAGATGTCAATGCTGAAAATCAAAAAGTTGCTCCAATTGCCTATTTGGAAAAGAATGACACAAGCGAGAATATTTATAGAACATATTATGACTATTTGCCAAATTCGTTCATTTTCTTAGATACAGATGGGAAGACTCAAATTAATCAAGAAGGTGTGAATGCAAATCTCTTGCTTTTGACAAACGAAAATATTAACTGTATTCAAAGCAAAGGCTTCTATGTCTATTCCTATTCTTTGTCGGGTGAAACAGCAGACTCAAGTTATGTCAATGTAAATTCATTGTTCTCAACACATTGGATAATTCCAAATGAAAATAATTCATCTTCAACAACTTCAAGTGATTCCGAACTTATTTTGCTTTTCAAAAAGAGCGAGAAATATTCTTCGAATGAGACTTTGAAGATTGATTCAACTTGGTTTAACTATGCTTATGTGACAAAGAATTATAAAAATGTTATCCTTACAAGCGAACTTGACGACTATTTTGATATGATATACACCGGCAACGGACTTGCAGATAGCACAAACGTGAACAAAAAAACAAACACTTTCACAGATATGCCATATATGATTAAACATTCTGGAATGCTTGAAATGTTTATGCTTATCAATTACTTAAAAACATCTCCTGAATATAAATACTATATTTTCACAAAGAACATCAATTTTGAGAAATATTCTGGAGATATGTATTGGTCTAAACATCTTGATGAGAAAAGCGCTTATTTCGTTGGAGACTTAGACGGAAACGAAAAAATTGTCTATAATATGTATTCTTCAAATGGGCTTTTAAGAGCATTGCCAAACATTGCAAATGTGAACTCAGGAACAGACACAAGAAACACCATTGTTCACGACATTACTTTCACTTCGTGCTATGCTCAAACTGGGCTTGTTGCTGGATATATGGGCAATGGTATTTTGAGTGGAATTGATGTAGATTCAACCATAAGTTCAATTGGTGGGGACAGTTATGTCTATAATGGCGACTTGTCAAATATAGTTCAAACGGGATTGTTCACTGAAACTGGGCTTTTTGATGATAGAATTTCATCGGTTGTTATCAATTTTTCAAGTTTAAACATTAGTTCAATTACGAGAAGTGTGACTGGGAGTGACATTGCGTTTGCTGGCGGTTTGATTGGATATATGGAAGGTGGAGAGATTTCCACAACTGCTGTTGTGAGTGGTGGTGAAACATCATATATTGGAGCAGAATTTATGGGACTCTTTGTCATGGTTAATGACACATTATATACATATGAGAGTTATGCTGGCGGACTTGTCGGGGTGATGGTTGGTGGCAAAATTTATGGAACTGAATCTGCACCATTTAAGGTTCAAGGCATTTCTGTTTATTCCTGCCTTGACAATGGTGTTTTGACAGATGAAGATGACGAAGATATTACCAGACCTGTCTCCAGTTCAAATATTGGTGGTGTGGTGGGGCTTCTTTCCACATATGTTAAAATCGCAGGTGAATTGTCATATATCACTGTGGAATCCACTTCAGAGACTTCTTCAGTTGGGCTTTTTGGCTTCTACACAGTTGGTGGAATTGTGGGCTATAATGATGGCGGTAAAATCACAAACTGCGTTTACGATGCTGTCGACGAGATTAATGTTTCTCAGGCTTATGTCTCCAAAAATGAATTTGGGATTGCAACAATTACAAAATTGACTGTTTCTGAAAATAAATCAATGAGGAATTTGGTTGCAAACGAAATATATATCGGTGGAATCTCGGGCAGATTTAAGTCCGGTCTTATTGAAAATTGTTCATATGGTCAAAATGCTTCGTTTGAAGTTACGGTTAAATATCTTGGAGGCTATCATACAGTGCTTTTTGGCGGAATTGTCTCAGATATATATCAATCCTCAAACAACACTGCAATAATAAACAATTGCTATTCAGTAGGACGAGCAACCGTTAGATCGGTGAAGGATAGTATTGTCGGGGGAATTGTTGGGCGTATGCGTGGAGGCACATTAACGAATTGTAACACTGGTTATTATCTTGATAGCGCAGGGAACTTAGTGGAAAGTCAAAATTCAAAATTTGTTTCCAGCATATATTTTAATTTGGATCAGTTTTCTTGGATTACACCTGGTTTAATAGATAGTTGGGAAGAAGGAATTTCCACTTTTAGCGACCTTTGGAATTCTTATTGGAAAAATAAAAATTGGCTTTCTGGCACTTTGACATATTATCCAACTGATTTGACAGTTACTAAAAATTATTCTGATTTGTCAAGCAATGGTCAGACAGGAGGTTATACTTCTTCATCAATGGGTGGGACTTTCAGTTCTTATGGATACAGTGTGACTGGCGGGATCGTCGGAAAGATGCATTATGGCACTCTTGATGGGTCAAGCACAACTGAAGGTGAATATACAATTTTCAACAATGCAACTATTGAAGCAAATAGTTCTGCTGGCGGAATTGTTGGCGAAGTGATTGTCACTCAAACTGATGGCTCAAAAAAGGCTAATATAATTAATGTTAAGAACACGGGAGATGTTAAAGCATTATCTACATTTGATATCTCTGCAGATATGGATATAAATTCTTCTTTATACGCAACAAATGCACAAAGCTATACTAAAGAAACGTCCGTAGTCCTTGATATGCTCCTTAAAGCAGATTTCTATATTTCACTCAAAGAATCAAAAGCAGGCGGAATTGTTGGATATGTTTATAGTTCAATTTCTTCAAGTGTGAGTGGTTCAATTGTCAAAATTGATAAGTGTGTTACAGAGGCAGAAGTAATCGGTTGCATTTTATCAACATTTGTCGGGGGCATTGTGGGGCTTAGTGCTGATGCAACAAATAACGACCATATTTTAATAAGTCAGTGCGAATCATCTGCTTCATATCTTGGATATCCACTCAATTCATTTGCTGGTGGTATTGTGGGATATTCAAACTTCTCAACAATCATTAACTGTGAAACAGGCAGTTGGTCTGCAATATCTATAATAAGTGGTGGTGTTAAGACAACTTTAACTGAGAAAATTGAAGAATTTATGACAGGAGATGAAGACGCTATGGCGACTGACATAGTTAATATGTTTTCTGGAGCGGAAACATTCCTTAGCACTCCATACATTTTAGGTGGAGTTGTGGGATATCTTCAAAATGGTTTGGTTCAAGATTGCAACACAAATGTGGGGCTTATGATGGCATCTCGTGTGGCGGGAGGAATGATTGGCGTCATGGCGGGCGGGATTCTTAAATCGACTGAAATTATGATAAATAAAAGTGCTGTGTTTGCTCTTTCGGGTATTGCAGGAGGCATTGTTGGTTTGATGCGAGGAGGTGCAATTAGCACTGAAATTAGCCTTGAAAATAGTAGCCTTATCTCAGAACTTGTTGGCGTGTTTAGCAAGATGTTAACTAACGGAGGAGACCTTGCAAGTTTACTTTTGGAAAGCAACAACGGAATTATAATTAATTCTATTACGGGGGTTATTCTTGGTTATGCTTCTGGTGGAATTATTGGTTATTTTGAAAATATGAATTCAATCAAAAGAGGCGTCATTGTTATTGGAGAACCTGAACTTGCAGGAGTCATTAATTTGGGCTCGGCAGTTTCTGGGGTAGGTATGCTTCTTGCAGCAAACAAAGTTGCAGAATCTGCTGGGGCAGATATTTCAGAAGGAGTTGATTGGCTGAGTAATTTGGGGAATTGGGTTAGAAATACGGTTGATAAATTCATAGGGAAATGGAGCATTGCAATTGAAATTGATGGTCAGCAAGTTGTTGGTTTATCAACAGACTTTTTGAAATGTTTTTCCACAAATATGAACAATTTGTTTACCTTTGCTCTAAGCTCTCTTGACTTTAGAACAGCAGGTTATGAAATAAATGAGTATTTATCAAAAATAATTGTGCCTAAATATAAATGGACAGCAGATGATGGACTTTGCTATCCAGACACGGAAGCATTAATGAAAAGTGAGAACTTTGTGATAGATGAAAAGGATTTTGTTGAATCTATTGGACAAGGTGCTTGTGGTGGAATTATTGGAATAGTTAAGACATCTAGCACACTGACTCTTAACGCAGTGATAAGCTACGCTGCGACACTTACTTCAAGCACTGTCACAGCACAAAGCCTCTTTTCTATCGCATCTGGAAGAATTGCATCTGCTGGAACTGCTGGTGGTTTAGTTGGGGCTTGTTTTAAAGCAAGTGATTCTGGCGACCCAGAATTAATAATCTCGTTTGCATTCAACTTCACCTCTGTCCTTGGCAGAGAAAGTGCTGGCGGAATTGTTGGATATGCAGAGGAATCAACTTATATATATTCTGGCAGTGAACTCAGTGTGGGAGACTATATTAGCGGTGCTTTCATCTCAAATGGTTTCATTCGTGGTTGGGTGGCGAACTATGGCGCTGTCAGTGCAGACGGAAATGCTGGTGGAATCATCGGCTATTCAGTTGGAGCAAATTTGAACACCAAAGAAGTTGAAAATTTATATTCCCCTCACTTAATTCAAGTTGTAGGGAGTGCTGGAAAATTTGCTTCTGATGCAATTTTGGCAAGTGAAATAAGTCAAAATAACACAAAGCTTTGTCCATATATCATTAGTTCCGGCAATATTTCTGGGGCAAGGAGATCGGGTGGAATTGTGGGATATGCAACTGGTGACACTTGTATGTATTTCTGCAAAACAACTTTGAGCCCTCTTGCAATGCTCACAGGTGAAGATTTTATTTGGGGTGAATTACTTAAAGAAATGTCAATAGCAGGTTCGCAATTTGTGGGTGGTCTTGTGGGTGAGATGCTTGATAGTGGAATAATTTCAGGCACTTGCTATGTCGGCAGTCGAAACAGTAATTTTATTACGAGGTTATTTAAAGTAACAATTTATGGATTCAAAGAAAGCGGAGATGAAAATGAAAGTTTTGCTGGTGGAATTGCAGGCAAAGTCAGTTCACAAGCCAAGATTGGTGGCTTAATTGGTAACCCAGATACAAACACAACTTATTATGTCCATGTTGCCGATAATGTTCACTTTGGAGCAAGTTCAAGCACCACTTCTTTATTTCAATCTTTCTATCCTGCTTATGTGGGAGGGTCTATTGGACTGGTGGAAAATGATTTGCCAGATGACTATTATGTGGAGATTGCTTGCATAGTTTCTGGTGGAGAAATTGCTGTGGGTGGTTGGTTTGGTATGGTTGACTTAGGCAAGGCAAAAACTCTGGATATGTCTAAAATGGTTAATGGAATTGCAGTAAAAACGGCAACAAATTCTACACTTGAAGTCAATGGAACAACTACTTTATTAAGTCCAATAATTTTAATTGATGACAATTTCGAAGAAGCGGTGGCTGTTGGTGGTGTCGTGGGTTATTTGAAATCAGGCACTCTCACAGGAGTGAGTGTTAACCATAGCGTCAGTGGTCAAAAAGGAAACATTGTTGGTGGAGTTGTTGGTAAACTTGGAGCGGACGGAACTATCTCTAATGTTTCTGTCTATCCAGAAGAATTAACAGAATTAGATTATTCCACACTTGTCAGTGGCTCAAAAGTAACAAATAAAACAGTGGAAAATAATGCCCTTGCTCTTGGTGGCTTAGTGGGATACATGGAGGGTGGCTATTTATTAAGTTCTTTTGTTTCAAAGGTTATCTTATCAGGTGCCAAGTATGTTGGCGGAGTTGTGGGTTATATGAAATCGGGCACGATTGGAAGTAATTCTGTTGTTGTGGAAGGTGGAGAAGTCGGCACAGCCACATATGGCGGTGGTGTAGTGGGATATCTTGAAGGAACTGACTGTATTTTTGAAAGAGTTATAAGTAAAGGTGTCAATGTCACAGAGCAAGCAAAAGCAGTCATCACTGAAGGTGCAGACTATGCAGGTGGCTTTGTTGGCTATATGAATGGTGGGGTCTTTGATTTCAACTTGACTGAATCGTCGGGAATGTATTTCTTTTATAACGATTTAAAGACTGTGTATGGGAAATATATTGCAGGTGGATTTGTGGGTGAGATGGCAAATGGTTCAATTCAAAGTGGAAGTCTCACTGATATAAATATTATCACAGGCACAGAGAGTAATGATAATAACATCATTGCACTCGGTGGTTTGGTGGGCAAAATGACAGGTGGAACAATTGATGGTGGAACTGCTCCAACAACTCTTTCAGGCAATAATATTGGTGGAATTGTTGGTTGGATGACTAGTCGTGAAACAACTGATTCAGATGGAGGAAACATAACAACTACTGGCACAATAAATGGTGGCACAGTGGGAGTTGTCATTGCAACTGGCGACAATTCATATGCAGGCGGATATGTTGGAAGAATGGACGCTGGAACAATTAATAGTGTAAGTAAGAGTGATGATTCACGAGTTGCAAACAACATTAACTCTAAAAATGTCAGCCTTGGTGGTGTTGTGGGAATTATGACTGGCGGAACAATTAATTCAGCTGTAGAACCAGTTTCAGTAATCGCTTCAGGTTCTCTTGATTCAGTTTATGGTGGCGGTGTTGTGGGCGAGTTGGCTGTGAAAGCAGAAAATACAAACGATAATAGAGTTGTGTTTGATTTTCAAATAGCAGAGTTGCAGACAAATGTTAGTGGAGTTTATTATGGTGGGGCACTCATTGGAAAAGCATCTGACGGAAAAATTTCTTCTGTCGCAAAAGAAGGAAGTGTTGTGACTGCAACTTATGCAGGTGGAATCATTGGTTATGCTGGCGGTGCAGAAAATTATAGTGTTATTATCAATGTTGACGAAATTAAAAATGTTACTTTGAACGGAAAAACAGCAGTGGGTGGAGCAATTGGTTATGCTGATGAAGCACAAGTTGTTCTTAACAAATCAATAATTTCTGTTAATGGCACATTCACTGCAACAGACAGCACAGGTTATGTTGGAGGTCTTGTTGGAATGAGTGTGGTCACAAGAATTGGACCTGTGGGATATGAAAAAGAAGACACAAATACTCCAACAACAACAATTGATTTGGTTAAATTTTCGGCAACTATTGACCTTAAAAATGTTGTATTATCAACAAATGGAAGAACTGTAATTGGAGGCATAATTGGTGAAATGCAGGGAGGTTCTGCTTTTGCACTCAAACTTGGTGAAAGTATAAGTGCTAACTTGACAGTTGATGGAGATGGAATCTTAGCCTTTGGTGGCATTGTTGGGAATAATGCACCTTGGGGCACCGGACAAGAAGAGAAATTTGGAATAATTTATTGTTGTGAAAATCAATATGAAATTTTGTTAGGTTTAGGTCTAGATTCTGATTCTTATCTTGGTGGAATTTGCGGAATGAATGGAGGTTATATTTATAACAGCATTAATTCAGCAAGTATAACTTCAGACTTTGCAAATATTGGCGGAATTGTGGGCGCAAACACTGGATCAATTGAATATTGCGCAAACACTTCTGAAGGTTCAATCATTGCAACAAACAAGAGTTTTGTTGGTGGAATTGTTGGAGTTAGTGCAGATGAAGGTAAAGTAACGACAAATTGTTCAAACTTTGCGAATTTAAGTTTGGGTGAGGGCAGCAGTAATTCAATTGTAGATAGTAGTTTGTGGGAAGATAATTCAAGTTCAAAAATTGTCTGTGCAGAAACTGGCGACGAAACGACTTACAACGCTTCTTCAAACTTCTCAAGTGCATATTCAGGTGCAGTGGGCGGAATTGCAGGAAAGATTACGGACACATCATATGTATCTGGTGCAAATCAAGGACAAATCTTTGGCTATTATTATTATGGCTTTAAAGAAACAGCAACTTCTGTAAATTTTGGTGGAGGCGACATAGAAGAAATAAATACATACGAGATTGTGGACAGACGCGGGAATATTGTTGGTTGGAATGCAAATTCTGTGGAAAGCGGAGCAAAAGCAAACAACGAAGTCATTCAATTTGGCACTCTTGGTGCGTGGACGACTGATACAGTAACTGGCGTCAAAGTCTTTTCTTGGGCAGACAGACAAGGTTATATAACAAATGAAGGGAAAGAAGCACAGGTTGGCTATGTGATTGAAGTCGTTGTTACTTCTTACACAAGTCAGGAATATGTTGAAGATGGAGTCACAAAATATAGGTATCCAGAATTTGGTTTTAGTAAAATTTATAATCTTATGACAATATCTGACGATAATGATGATAAGAGTTGGGAAAATTTGATGTTAGCATATAATGCAATAGACAAATCAACTTATGACTCCATTATAAATGGAATAAACTCTTTAAATCTTTCTTCCTCAAATGGAACAGAGTTATATTTACAATCAATGGGAACTGTTTATTCAAGCAAAATTAGTTCCTTAGAAGTGAAAGGTTTAAGCGTTGGTTCTTCAAGTTCTGTGAATTACACTCCAGAGGCTGGTGATGATGTTAAAAAAGTTGAAACAAAATTTAATGCCTATAAGGTTATCTCAACATATTATGACGGCAAATATTCAACATTAGCATTTCATGATTGCGGTGGAGACATTAGTTTCGCAAGAGATGTCTATAAAAAAGAAAATTATGTGACTGACTTGTCTTCAAAATCAATGGCGCTAGAAAAACTTTACGAACTTGACAATGTTGCCACAAGTGAAGATGTGCTTGAACCTGAATGGACAAAAGCATCTGTCCCACAAGGAGTGCTATTCCTTTATAATGTGTATTCAATTTAAAAATGGGCGTGGGTGGACGCCTTAAAAAATGGTGGTGAAAGATGAAAAATTTTGGCGAAAAATGAAGATTTTTGATAGTGTTTTCTAGAGTATTTTGATAGAATTAACAAATAGCTTGAGTTTAGTTTGAAAAGGGAAAAGGAAAGGAAAAAAAGAAAAAAAGGAAAATATGAAAAGAGTTTTTTACGGATTTATTTTAATATTCTTACTCTCGTGTTGTTTTTCTTTATTTGGTTGTGATTCTCGCTATAGCAACCTTGTTATGACTTCGCAACTCTATTATTCACAGGAAAATTCCATTTCTCTTGACAATGGAACAAAGCGTGTGACGACTTCCACAGGCACTTTTGACGTGAATATAGACGGAAGCTACACCTTTTATATAGATGAAAGTTCAACTTGGGCAAATCTTGATGTCATTTTTGATAATGTGCCAAATGATTTTAGATATGGGGCAAAATTTAACATTTCAAATCCTGTTGTTACAGTCAACGACAATATTGAATATATTGAGAACGGAGTGCGAACTAGAATAACTGCGACAAGTGTTGGAAGAGCCGATGTTAATGTCATCAGTCTTGAAGGAAGCAAATCATCTTCAATAAAAGTTTATGTTAAGCAAGTTGCTGAAAGCATCAGTTTTAAAGACGGCAATCTTGCTCTCACAAACGAAAGAAATTCAACAATCAACTTTGAAAATCAAATTGTTTGCGAACCAATCTTTTCGACAACTAGCGACGATTCCATTTCCTTTCAGTTTGGTCAAATTGTTAGTAATGAATTTGTGAAATACACAGAAAGTGAACTTGTGGGTTTTGGGCTAAGTTTTAATGCCATTTCCAAAAATTTGACAGTGATTGCAAACAAGACAACTCTTGAAAGCATTGTGGTGATGGCTGTCTATGATAATCCTTTAAAAGACGACCTCACAGCGACCACAGTTTTGCAAATTCTCCCTGAAATAAGCGAATTTGAAATTTATTTGGGCAGTGAGAGGGTCGACGTCGTGGCAGAAAACAGGATTTTTGACAATGAAATCCAAGAATTTGTCGTCAATTTTGACAAACTCAACTATGCTGATATAATTTTAAAGGCGAAGTCAAACGGAGTTTTGGTGTCGTTTTCTTTTTTGGAAGACACACTATCTCCTTTTGATATAAAAACGTATAAAGTCAGTGCTGTGGAATATTTAGATCAAGACTTATCTTATGGCTACACAAGTTATGAAGACGCAACTTATACTTTGTTTTATTATAGACTTACAGCCTCAAAAAACATAACGACGATAAACGCTTCCTATCCCAACGGAACATTCACGCAAATTTTCACTTGTGATTATAAGAATTATCTTGTGGAAGGTTTTCCACTCACTCACAACTATGTTGCAAAATGCTTTAATCTAATCAAAAAATTTTCCATTAACAACACTGAAATGGAAAGCATTTCTGCAGGAGATGAAAATGATGAGAGTGAATATGCTTATGAAGAAAATTTGTATATAGACACAGATAGTTCTTTGCTTGGCACAACTTTTGAAATTGGAGTTTCAAGCCCAATAACTGTGCTTAATGACGATGCAAAATTTACCTTGGAATTTTTTGACTCAACTTCAAACGCGCTTGTTTCCCCACTTGACATTCTTTCGATATCATATAAGAGTAATAATGTCACACGACAGTTGACAAAGGAAAATTTGGCAGATTGCATTGAATTAAGCATTAATACAAAACTATATATTAAACTTAACAACAGCGGTAGCATTGCTTTCACTGCTGGGCAGGTTTACTATGTTGTTTTGCGTGCTGTTAAGCCAGACACTGCTTCATTTGCAGTGGCGACAATCAAACTTACCGTTGAACAGGGAATAAGAGAGATAAGCAGTTATGACTATTCATATTTATATTATGAAGTGGACAGTTCAGGCAATTATGTGCTAGACGTGAATAACAATAAAGTGGTGGCGGAGCAGGCTGGGAATGTTGCTTTCTCAAACAACAATTCAACCAGCGACTTTAATCTGGACATAGAAAATAATTTTAACGCTTACATTTCATTCAATTGTCTGCCTGTTGATGCGTCACTTGAAAATTTGAGCATAACAAGTCAAAATCCAAAAATTCTTACAATTTCACAAGCAGATGACAATAAATTTTTAATTGAAACAAAAAGTATTGGCACAACTTACATTCAAATTTCTGCCTCAAATATAACTGAAAAATACCTTTTGAAAGTGAATGTTTATAAGCCTATAACAAGCATGGTGATAAGTTTGCCAGACTATTCTGTTGAAAAGGGAGTCGGGAGATTTGAACTTGCGACGGACGGCAACCTTTTAGATGCTACTGTCAAAAACAATAGAAATATTGCATATAATGTCACTATTTTGCCAAGCAAAGTGACTCAATATTCCATCTCATATGTAGTTTCGAGAAATAACGGAAATTCCACAACGCAAGTCGGAACATATTCAAAAGATATAAACGGCGTTGTCACAGGAAATGCAAATGGGATCATTGATGACACAAGCAATTTTAGGATTGACCTTGTGAACAAGACTTTTATTTTCTTAAACACTCAAGCATCAAACTGGACATACACAATTAGGATTACTCTCACAAATATAAACGGAGTCGAAAAAGTTTGCGAATTTACTCTCTCAAATTATGTGTGTGTGGAGACGATGTCCATAAATCTCCCAGTGACGACAATCTATGACCCAAACACTCTCAGTTTTCAGAAACAAATCCAAGATATTGAAGATATGGAGTTAACAAACGCTGTGCCGACAAATGATGACAGCATTTTTGGAGTGTCGGTGAATGCATTTTCAAAAGACAGCGGAACACCTTCATTTTCCTTTTTGGAAAATGGAAGACTTTCATTTATGATTAACGGAGTGAAAGACAGTGAATATTATTCTTCCTCCGGCATATTAACAAGCAGTTATTCTGCTTCAACAAGTGCGGTAATTCTTCTTTCAAGCACGGCTTGGGACGGTTATTTTTGGTTTAAACTTAACAAAGACTATAATTTTTCAAATGTTAAAACGATTGTTATCAACGCATTAATCAAGGAATTAGACTATTATTTGTCCCGTGACAAAAGCATCTCTGTTATAAAAGCCGTGATGTCATCATCAATTTCAGTGGATTATGACGCTGTTAGCGAAAATAATTATGAATTAAATTTTAAAAAGGGACTAACAAGCGAGCAAAACATAACATTAAGATTGATAGATAGCAGTTCATATAATAAAAATGTTCTATATCTTGTCCTTAATGAAATTGAAGTGAATGGCACAAAGTATTTTGCTTTGCCAGAGCAAACTTTTGGGCTTGTAAATGTGCATATAAACACGGGAATTGAGGCGCAATATAATATGAGTGTAAAAGTTAATTCCTCTCGTTTATCCACTGCTTATGTCTTAGTTCTTCCACAAGACAAAGTCCTTTCAAGTCTTATGAATGATATTATAAATTCTTTTTCATACCTTTCCGTTTCACTTTCAAGTGACACTTTTGCACAGGGAATGTATTATGTTTTAGACGAAGGCGAATATGTTATTGCTGAAGAATTTGACGAAAATGAAAGTTATTTTGTGAGAATAAAATCAAACTTAACAGAAGTTTTGTCCATTTGGTCTGGCACTTTAATTTTCAAAATTGCAGTGTCGGACGGTGTTAACACGCCTTATTATGTTTCAACTTTGGAAGAATTAAAGCACATTTGTGACAGTGAAGAGTCAAGCACAAAGAACTATATTTTAACAAAAGATATATCCGCTTTCTTGGTTGGAAATTGGGAAACTCTGGGCTCAAATTATTATCCAGCAGATGTGAGTGGGGAACTCGCAGATGACGATTATTATCTTTTTTCTAATGGAGTCTACACTTTGGCAGATATGTCTGAAGAGTTGCAAAATGAGACATATTATAGGACGGGCTTTCATGGCACTCTTTCGGGGAAATATGTGGTGACAGGCATTGAAAATGAGATTATTGGAACAAACTACTACGGCATAACAAACTTAACCTACACAGAAAACACTTCTGCAAACTCATTTGGTGTGATTGCCAAACTTGGCAAAAATGGAAAGATTGAAAATTTGAGCGTGAAATATTCTTCATTCCAGCCTTCTTTTGCTCAGGACTTGGAGTCTTTTACTTTTGGAGGAGTTGTTGCAGTCAACTATGGAATGGTTGATAATGTTAAAGTGACTTTTTCTAATGTATATTTTGGAATAGACAAAACTTTCACTTTTGGCGGACTTGTGGGCAAGAATTATGGCACAATATTTCAAAGTGAAAATAATCTTTCAGGGGTGAAAGGAAGCGTCAACATCACTCTTTCCAGTATTGATTATATATATAATATTGGTGGAATGGTGGGTGAAAATTATGGTATTTTGAGTGGAAAATATAGTATGAATGAGACTGTGAACTACACTTTTAATGATGCTGGTTTTGATTCTTCACTTGTTATGAACATAATAAACAGCACTGCTTTTGCCATAACTTCATCAAGCATTGGCGGAGTGGCAGGTTTAAATTCTGGCAATATTTCTAACGTTTCTGTCCAAGGCAAGATTATTGCCACAAATTGCAACAATGTGGGTGGCATTGTGGGAATTCAAACATATAACGAAGACTTTAACGGTGAAAAAGAAGTCTCTGTGGGGGGGACGACAACTCATCAAACTTTCTATTCATTGAGCAATTCTTATTCAATCATTGTTATAACTGCAAATGATAATGTTGGCGGTGCGATTGGAAATATTGTTGGGGACAGTGCTGAAAGTATGGTCTATATCTATAATGTTAGTGCTGAAAATTATTCCTCAAACAATTCCACACGGACTCTTTTGACTGCTCATGATAATGTGGGTGGTTTGATTGGCTATGCAAAATTTTCAAACATAAGTTATTGCTATTTTATCAGTTATTTTGACTGCTCATCTGTTTTGACTAACACTCAACTAAACAGCAATTATGACGTTGTGGGGAACTCTCAAGTGGCGGGTCTTATCGGGCTTTTTGAAGACACGGACATTTATAATTGTGCAACGAACCTTAACCTCAAAGCACTGTCAAATGCTTCGCTTTTTGTTTATCAAACAGACATAAATTGCACTGTGACAAATGCTTTTGCAATTGGATCTTTGTATGTCACAACAAATGGACTTTATAAACTTGGGTTTGAAGGATTAGTAAGTGGTTTTTCATACTCTTGCGTCTATGATGTCAGAAATGCTTTAAGAAAATATAGTTGTCTTAACAGCGATGTTGGCATTTCAAGTGAAGAAAGCATAATCTCAATTTTCAATGCCGGAAGTTATGCAGATATGTGGAACATTGACGCCACAAAAAACATTAATTCAGGGCTTCCATATTTGCAAATTTTGGAGGTAGGAACGGGCATTCAACAGGCTTTGTTTGCTTCGTCTTCCATTAATGTCGTCGTCATTGTGAAAGATAATGTTTCAGTTACCCTAGACGGATATATTAAATTTGATGAGGACAGTCTTGTCATTTTCTTAAATAGTGATAAAAATGGAAAGTATAATTCAAGTGACATTTCTTCTTTAAATAAGATAAATTTAGACGACCTTCTTGACATTGTTGTCTATCCTCAGACAAGCAAAACTTCGAGGATTAATGTGTCTTCGTCAAAGAGCAGTGTGGTTTCTTTTGATAGCAATGGAGTGATGACCATTGAGGGAGAGGGAACTGCAATAATTAGATTTAGTTCAAAACTAAACTCAAAGTTTTATAAAGAAATTTATGTGTGTGTCATTTTAGGAATTTCAAATATAGATGTTTATGCCAATGTTGGCTTAACCTCTTCGCTGGACGGGGCAGAGATTGAACTTTTAAAATCCAGCACTCAAAAAATTCATATCGAAACGTCTTATGATTTCACTTTGGCTTCAAATGAAACAATTAATCTTACAAGTTCGAAGAATATTGGCATTCGTTTTGTTGTGACAGAGGAAGATTTTCAACTTTTAAGTGGCGACCCAAGCGAGCAAACAGACTCAATTAATAGCCTTTTCTTTATGGGAAACAAAAGTTGGCAATATAACATAGAGCAAAGATGCTACTATGTTGATATCGACCCAAATGGGCTTTTTTCAATCAATCCAATTGAAGCAATGCCAGAAAATAAGAGCCTAAGAATTTCTTTTATTCCATATATAACTCCAACTTTTAACTTGTCTATTTCAAAGATTTTCTTTAATGAATTTTCTGGCGAGTTTACGCTTGCAATTGTTAAAGGTGCCACAAACTTGGTGTTTGAAAAAAATATAAGTAAAATTGAAATAAATCAATTGCAGGTGGCTGTGATTGATGTGACAATTTTCACTGATTATACCGACGATTTTGTTATGAACAACTTCGAGCAAATTCAACTTGAAAACGAATATTTTGGTTTCACAGGCAGTGGATATAGTTACTATCCAAGTGTTGAAAATGTGCAAAGCATTTCAATGACCTACACCATTTGGTATAAAGACAAAACACATGCAATTGACGGCAACATAAACTTTTCTCTGCTTTTTTGGGCGTCTTCAAACACTTCTCTCACAAAGACTCTTAGCCTTGTCATCACAAGTTTTTCTGCTTTGGATAGTGTTGGATTGTCAGTTTATGATGAATTAGACGATTTTCCACAGGAATCAAATAGCAACAACTTTATTTATAATGGTGTAACTGGTCTTCTCTCCGTGGAAGTCTATCCATATTTCGCCAAATTTTCCACACTGCAACTTTCATACACCACTTCATCATCTTCCTCGCTTTCAATTATGCAGATAAGTTATGATGCGTCGGCGTCATATGGTGACAAATGGAATTCATATAATGATTCGGGAGCAATTTTGCAAAGCGACGGCTCTTTAGTTGTTCAAAAAATAAGCGGACAAGACACGTATAAAATTAACACAGGGAACAAATATTCATATAGCAAGTCTTACTTCTTTTCTCTAATTGTGGGCAGTGAAACGCTTAATGGTTCGCAATTTTTGGTGACTGTGAATGTTTTAAATTCCGCTGGCGAAATCATCAGCACAAATCAAATATCGGTAATTTCTCTCGCTCAACCTGTGATTGAACTTGCTTTTGATAACAGTTTAAAGGGAAGTGACGGCAAATATTACTTGCCATACAACACTTCAAACGAACTAGATGTTAGCCTTGTCAATTTTTCTGGCAAAGTGAACTTTTTGATTGAAAATGTGACAAACTATGAACTGACGACCGCTGTGGAAGAAACACTTTTGCCTGTTTATAAAAATGGTAAATATTATTTGACAACTCTAATATATAAAGGCGACGGCGATGATGTGCATGACCCATATATCATTGGAAACGAATTTGTTCTCACTGCACAAGTCGACGACGGGCAAAATGTCTATAACTACACTTTGAATTTTGTAATAACTCTTTTTACTGTGACAAACATTGAAGTTCAAGATGCTTTGGACGGCACTCTAACACTTCAAACTTCGACAACAATTCCACTCAAAGTGAATGTTGAAGCACAATTTGACAGTTCTATCACGTCAAGCACAGACAACTGGTATTCTTTGTGGTATCAAAATAATTCGAGTAATTCAAATGATAAACTCTATCAAAACATTAACGCATCGGGATATGAAGTTGAGGAATATTTCCAAAACTATATAACAAATTTGAAGGAGAAAATTGCAAAAGCAACATATAACACTTCTTCCTCTTCAATTTCAGGTGTTTTCTCATATGTTTCGGACAGTGACATTCAAACATATTTGACGGCTGACACAACCTATAATGATGATATTTTCCGAGTGGAGAATTATAAAAATCTCTTTGCTGTTGTTGGGCTTAGAGTGAACAAGCCATCTTCTTTAAGATATAATGTAAAACTATCTTATTATGTCACATCATCGGTTGGCACAGGAATGCCAAATGTTGAAAACTACAACAGTGACGTGTCAACAAGTTATAAACACACTTTTAGTTTCACAAATAATTTCAATTTGACTTTTGTCTTTAAAACAGACCTCATCAATTACATTCCAATCTCAAATGCAGAGGATTTTATGAATATGGAAGAGGGAAAGGATTATCGACTTGTAAATGACATTGAACTCTCAAACTACACTCCTTTTTCTGCAACTTTCTCGTCTTTTGACGGAAATAATCACAAAATTTATATCACAAGTTTCAGTTATTCATCAAACACCACTTCGTCTTGCAACCTTGGACTTTTCTCTGATGTCTCAAATGATAGTTTAATCATTAATACAACTGTGCATTACACAAATAAAATTCAGACAGTCGACGGAGAAATTATTCCAAGTTCAATCCCCCTTCAAATTAGTTTCTATCAAACTCAAGCAGTTATATTCGGAGGAATAGCCTGCGTTAACAATGGAGTTTTGTCCAATTGTGTAGTGAAAGGTGGCGTCAGCATCAGTTTGGACGTGGACTTGACGGGCGAAAATGCAAACACCGTCGAGACCGAGAAAAATGGTGGACTTGTCACCACAAATTCTTCCACGGGATATATCACAAACTCAAAAGTTCAAAATTTCTCTCTAATTTGCTATGGACAAACAGGCGGATTTGTGTGTAACAATTTGGGAAAAATCGTGGCTTCATATTTTGATGAGAGTTCAATCAGCAACTTATCAAGCGACAATTTGGGCGGGTTTGCTTATTCGAACTCATCTTCAGGGGAAATTTTTGAATGTTTCTCGCAAGGTGTTAGGAGTGATTCCGACAGAGACATCAGAAACACGGGCGACGGACTTGCTTCCTATGGCGGAGACATTGGAGGATTTATCTACAAAAACGAGGGAGAGATAAGCGATTGTTATTCCAACATCAAAACATCTTCTTCCAGTTCTATGGCAGGTTTTTTCTTTGTCGACACTGAAAGTAGCGTCATCTCAAGATGTTATTCAATAAGTTATAAAAATCCAGATGACAATAACACCACGGCTTTCCCATTTGCAGGCCCACTTTCTTCTTCATTTGAGCCAAGGATTGAAGTGAAGGGAATACTTAACAATTGCTTCTATCTCACAAGTTCGGAAACATGGAGAGAAACGGGATTTTATATTCAAAACAGCACTAATTTATCGCAAACGCCAGCCACAAAAAAGGCAGTGGCACTCAGTTTTGACAATTTTGCCACACACACCAGTTTCACAAACTATGATTTGTCACTTGTCTATTCAACTTCTGAATATATCGATTCGACTTTGTCGAAAGTCCACACATATAATTATGTCGACGGCTACACTTGGGTTATCATCGAAGGAAAACCTGTTCTTGTTAACACTTTAATAAACACCGTGAGTGAAAAAGAATATATAGGAAAAACAAAAAATTATTCCTCTACATACAGTTATTTTGACATCACAAGTCAAACAGTCACAGCAGGGACTAACAATCAAATTTCAAATAGTAAGACAAAAACAATATACTATGGAGTTGACGTTATGAACTTAACTTCATATGAGATTTATTCCATCACCATAGACACTACTTTAAAGACTTTAACTTATGAGTTCGCAAAAAGGGGCAACCTTGAAAAAATGAACATATATTATGATATTTCACAGGGAACAGAAAACGCGACTCTTATCTGTGCAGAAATTGGCGATGAAGAAAAGCAAATCCTTGACGTTGAAACGCAAGATGAGCAAAGTGTTACAAGCGACGAAAACTTCCGTGCAAACGACACTATTGTCATCACTTATAACGGAAATGGCGAAATTGTTGAGATAACATACAAAGTGCTTGAAAATGCCAGTTATAGTTACACTTCAAATGTTTCAGGCGTCTGCGACATTCAAGGCACACGCACAAACCCATATTTAATCTATGATTACAGCACTTTTAGCAATCTTTTAAGCAAAGACACATCTCAAAAATTTTATAGAATTGTTAAAGATGTTGATCTTAACAAAAGTTTTGTCTCCACAGTTCACTCGTCATTCCAAGGTGTTTTGCAAGGCAACTATATGACGATAGAAAACATCTCTCTTTCTTATCTAAACAGCAATATCGTGGAAGGCTTCGACACAACCAGTTTTGGACTTTTTGCATCAATAACAACTGTGGCAGACGAAAAATTAAGCAGTGGCGAAACTTTTGACACCGTCATTTCAAATCTTAATCTTCAAGTGGACCAAGTCCTCTCGAATGCTCACAAATTTGTGGGGGCTTTGGCAGGCAGAATTGGACCTTCCACCTATACCGTCACAGATGGGACAACTGGAGAAGAAGTTGTTGTCGAGAGTCAAAATTCAAATCAAAAGATTTTCTTAAACAACATCAGTGTTGCTGGATTAAATACAAACTCCGGATATATCTATGGCAAAAACGCTGTTGGCGGACTTGTTGGCATTGCCACAGGCAAGGTGATTATTAAAGATATTACTTGTGATGTAAGCGTAAATGCAACATTTGAGATCTCAAATACCATAACATTTGAGATTCTCTACACAGCCTATGATACGGTTGATTATGTTTCCTACGCTGGCGGAGTGGTGGGCATTTTTGACGTCGCAACTGTCATTGACGCTTCAACTCAAAAGAATTATAACGCAACAAACATTATCGTAGTTGGAAACAATTCCTATTTAGGAACAATTGTTGGCTCTGCGTTTGGTTTGGTGGGTAAAGATGCTATTGTCAACTATGTGAACACAACTGTGGCTTATAATAAATCTTCTTATATTAAAGCCATTGCCTATGCAGGCGGACTTGTGGGAGAAAACAGGGGAACAATAATCAGTTCTTCCATTGTCTATGAGCAAGAAGATGAATCAACCGTCTATGTTGGTTATTCTGAAAAAACGGAACACAACTTTTTCTATAATAGTTCAAGGAATGTCACAATTGCCATTGGCGGACTTGTTGGCATCAATAATGGCGGAACAATAAGCAACAGCCTTTGCTCAATTAATGTGAGGAACAAGCGTGCTTTAATCGCAGGCGGAGCAGTTGGAAGAATGCTTGAAGGAACTCTTGAAAATGTCGTGGCAGGAGGCTCTGTCGTCGCAAAAAGCATTATGGGCGGACTTATCGGAACACTTAATGACCTTAGCACCATTGTGAATGAAGGTGGATATAACGCAAATGCAATTATTAAAGTACAAAATTTAGCAACGCAGACAACAAAACAAACTTATACAGATTTCCTTGCAAATTCTGTGCTGGAAGAAAATGAATTTGTCACTGTGATTAAAGACTGCGTGTCGGCGACAAACTGGTTAATCAATGACTATACATATTACAAGTCAATCTTAGACAGTGTGGGCAGTGTGGGTGGATTTATTGGCTTAGTTTCTTGCGTTACTGGAGGACAAGATGTGGTTGCCAGAATGAATGAATTTGTTAAATTTTCTTCTAGCAATTTCTATTCAAACACTCTCTACAATCAAAGTACTACATTTGTTAGTGAATATCTCGTCCCTGTTTTTATTTCAAAAACTTTTGATTCCTATAATTCAGCGTTAACAGTTGACCCAATAACTTTGTATGATGAAAATGGTATTCAAAGTGTTTTCCCATATGCAACAACTTCTTTTTATAATGAAGTGAATATGTCAAACACACTTTATAGGATTAGGACAGACACAAACACTTTAGCGAGTTCTTCATCACAGGGCGATATGTATATGACAAAGATATACACAATTTCGTCTTCAAACCCAACAACCCTCACGAATGACAGCCAATTCTTCTCGGAAATAGGCAGTGAGTGGACAGCACCAACTGTGGATAGGACTTTTTCGTGGTATAAAAATCACTTTGGAAAATTCTATCAAAAAATAACAAACAATGAGGGCGTTGACACTTATGTTGCCATAAGCACAGAAGCGTCGTTTATTTCAATTATTCAGGGAAATGCTAATGAGATGTTCTATTATGTTTCCACTCCTGTCATTGCAGACTTTGAATATTCCACACAATATTTAACAGAAACAAACAAGATTGTATTTTTTGGAACGGACGCAACAATCAGAAGAGGTGATGACGGCTATTCTTTCAACACCTTAACTGATTTTAAGGCTCAGACGACAATCTCGCTTAATGGCATAACAATTCCACTTCAAAATGCGACTTTGGAAGAAGTGGACTCAAACCTTGAAGTTGAAGAAACTTTCACAAGCATTGAATACAAATTTTCAGGCATTAATTTGACCTTGCCAGACAGCAGAATAATTTCAAGTTTATCTTTCGTCGTTAAATCATATATGTCGGGTTCGACCAAATGGTTCTATGTTGAGAGTTTGACTGTCTTCTATTTGTGTGAAAATGTCCCAAATTCTTCCTCCAGCGCTTTTGACATTTTTGTCAACTTAACAAGCACAATTGCGAATCCAACGACGACATATTCTTTGAATGTGTCATCAAAAAAAGTTATCTATCACGCTTTTGAAAATGGATATTGGAGTTTTGACAACAATTTCTTTTCTTCAACATATTTCGTTGACGGGAAATTCCCAAGAAACGAAGAACTTGCCGACATTTATGTTTGGAGCAGTTTCATAACTCCATTTGTCGGCACAAATGAGATAATATTAACAATAGATTCCGCTGAGGATTTGGCTGCTTTGGCATATAGCGTGAATGTTTTAGGGCAAGATTATCAGGGACTTGAAGTTCTTTTAATAAAAGATATCGACCTAAGTGGAAAATATTGGGTGCCTATTGGCACAGACGAAACGCCTTTCAGAGGCACTTTCAAAGGCACGAATTCAACTTCACTCTTTTCAATTAAATATGCTTCTGTGAATGAAAAATCACTCTATTCCTCGACAAACACATTCCCAAGCACTCTTCCAAAATATGCAGGTTTGTTTGGAAAAGTAGAAAATGCAACTCTTCAAAATTTCATTGTCATTGGCGGTGAGTTTAATGGTGAAAATGCTGGTGGAATTGCAGGAATGGCGATAAATTCGACCATTTCAAACGTTGAGAATAGAAACACAGTCATTGGAAAGGAAAGTGCTGGTGGCATCGTGGGAGCGAACTATTCTCTTGCAGTTGGCGAGGTGTCTAGCATAATAAACTCCAAAAACTATGGCGAAATCAAAGTGGTGAACAAACAAACTTCTTCAGACCCAAAACTCTTTATGGGTGGCATTGTGGGCAGACTTAATCTGCTTACAGATGAAGACATATTAAACAATGTAAGTTTGAAATTGACAACTTTAACAAACAATAAAAATTATGGAAAACTTTCTCTCACAAATCGCCTGACAAACTACACATCTTTGAGTTCAAACATAGTTTCTGTGTTTGTGGGCGGACTTGTGGGAATGTGCAGTCTCACAAATTTCAGTGGGGAAAATTCAAATTATGGCAACATTACTCTCGCAACAAATGCTCACGAAGTTTATGTGGGTGGAGCAGTAGGTTTTGTTCAAGATGAGTCCACAAGTGAAACGTCCATCTCAAACTTTAAAAACGACGCATCTTTCACAATTTCATACGAAAATTCTTATAAAGACACCAACATTTTAAGTGCCTATTGTTATGTGGGTGGTGTTGTTGGGCTTTCCTTTAAGGAAATTACGCTTGCAAGCAGTGGCGGTGAGATTGACTTTAATTGTAAGAGGGCAACTTTGGCTGAGATTGCGGTGGCGGGAGTCGTTGCAAAGACTGCTCGCAGTGTTCCTCAGTCATATAACGTGAGCGACATAACAATATCTTCAAGCGACTCAACAACAACTTTAACCATTGGTGGAGTGGTTGGGATTTTTGACCTTGTTTCTTCTCTCTCTGTTTCAGACTGCTACAATTCAGGCAATATCACCACAGACAGCACAAGCAACATTTTTGTGGGGGGCATCGTGGGTAGAGCCAAAAGTGAAAACGAAAGTAATACTCTTAGCATCTCAAAATGCCTCAATATCGGAGAGATTATCATTCAATCTATCAACGAATCGAAGAATGCTTTGGGAGCAATTGTTGCTGTTGATAATTATATATACACGGGGTATATAAACGAAGCAGATGAAACTCAAAACATATATTTGAGGAATTATTATTTAAGAGGCTCGGCTTCAAGTGGGAACACAAGCTATTTTGCTATGACTTCTTATGACACCCCAACCGCTTCCTACAAGGCGACTAATGACATCTTATCTTTCTGCGACTCGCAGATTTCAACTGATTTAAAAGACAAGACCGTTTCATTCATCGATTGGGACTTCACTAACATTTGGGTGCAAGAGTTTGACACGTGGTATCCAACTTTAAAGCAAAACAGCATAAATACTCTTTGGGTGGACAAAACAAGCGAAGTCACAAGTGTAAATAAGGTGTTTATAATAGAAAATGCAGAACAACTCG
The DNA here is from genome assembly GCA_009929275.1 of Clostridia bacterium. GTDB lineage: Bacteria > Bacillota > Clostridia > Christensenellales > UBA1242 > UBA7862. Next base: position 41,743 of record SAAW01000002.1, on the reverse strand, counting down.
CCTTCATTGCATATCAAGTTAACAATGGTTATATGACAACGAAGAATATGACTTTCAAACTTAAAAAACAGATTGATTTAGCCAATAGTTATTGGACCCCAATCGGCACACAAGAATATCCTTTCAGTGGGACTTTCGATGGCGATGGTTTTGTTATCAAAAACTTAACAATTGATGGTGATGTGCTTTCTAATAGTCTTTATGGCGGGCTTTTTGGGATTGTTCAAGATGCCGTTATCACAAATTTTGGCCTAGAATCTGTGATAATTAAAAATGTGGATTATGCAGGTGGCGTGGCATATAGTGTGGAAAGCAGTGCTGTCAGCAAAGTCTTCACCGAAAAAGAAAACAGCAGTCAATCAAAAGTTGAGGGAATCAAAGGTGCTGGCGGACTTATCTATCAAATGATTAATGATTATTCAAACAGCAATTCACTTTGCAACTTGAAATACAGTTATAACAATGTTGATGTTTCGGGCAGTTTGACTGGGGCAGAGTCTCAAATTGTCGGCGGAATTGTGGCAAAGATGCAAAATGGAATTATAGACAATTCTTATAACGGTGAAAACGCAGTCATATCAAGAAAAGAAGCCGTGAGTGGAGTTGACGATGGCATTCTCGTCGTGGGGAAAGTGGACCAAAATTGCTCAATGCTTAATGTCTTTAATCTTTCAACAACGGTTGCAGATGCTTCCAATACATACAGCACTTGTTCGCCAAGAATTTTCACAATTGACAGTGCAATAAACTCGGTGATTGCGACAACTTTGTCACCAATTTTTGACAATCTTACAGTGAATGGCTATGAACTCACTGACATTTGGACAAAAGAATATAGTCTGCATAAGGACAGTTTTAGCATCTACCCATCTCTTCGCGGATTAGGACAAAATTGGAAGAACACTGAAAGTGATTCTCTTCTTAGTTACACTTATAATTCAAGCAGTTCAACTTCAATTTCTGCGACAAAGAGTCAAATTATTGACGACATTGAAGAATTGGGAGTGCCTGAGACCTTAGTTAGTTTTGCCAGCGACAACACCACAACGTCAATCAAAACGATTTATCTCATCTCTTCGGCAGTCGAACTTTCTTGGCTTGCGACAAATGTGAATAATGGAGTATTTTCAACTTTAAATTGCGAATTTTTGCTTGTGAATGACATTGATTTGAGTGGCAAATACTGGACGCCGATAGGCAGTTCATCGCTTAATGCCTTCCGTGGAATATTCAATTTCAATGGACACGTCATCTCGGGACTTAGGATTGACAGTTTGAGTTTGAACTACGGCGGACTCTTTGGCTACACTTCAAATGCGCAGATTTTGAACGGCTACATCGACAATGCCTTTATTAAAGTGAAAAGCGAAAGCACAAATTCAAAAATTTATTTAGGCACAGTTGTTGGATTTGCCGAAAACACGACAATCAAAAATGTGAGTGTTTCAACAAACATAGTTGGTTCGTCAAAAGCGGGAACATATGTTGGAGGAATTGTTGGGCTCTACACAGGTTCCACAGGATATAAGTTGAAAAATGTCCATGTCTACAAAACGGGCTCAACAGTTGACCTTGGAAGTTATGAAGATATGGTTGCCGAGGAAGTGAATGGTTCTTTGGGTGTCATACGGGCAAATACGGTTGACATTTTGGCAGTTTGCACTAGTGGACTTGTCTATGTTGGCGGTGTGGCAGGTTACCTTTCTGGTTATGAAACGACTGGTGAAGATTATGTGGTGGAATATGCAGACAACGAAACGAATATAGCAGGTGTGTCCACTTCAAATTCTTCAAATGTGTTTGCAGGAGGAATTGTGAGTTATGGTGTTTCATTCTCAATAAACGCCTCGCATAACGCAGGGAATGTGAAGACATATTCTTCTAAATATGATGTCGTTGGTGGCATTGTGGGCTATGCATATGACAGTCGAATTTTGAATTGCTATTTTAGTGATGGCTACTTAGAATCTCGTCAGGCAACTGGCAGAGAAACTGTGAATGAAAATATATGGTCTTATGTTGGTGGGATTGTTGGGTGGATTTATGGCGGAAGTTTGGAATATTGTGTTAGTGTGGGAAATACTCGTGCAAACACTGAAATTCAAGACTTAAACGCTGGAGCAATCATTGGCAAAGCCGAGCAAAAAACTTTTGATTTGGGCGAAGTCGACAAAGAAAATGTCTATTCAATCGACGGAACAGGATTTTCAATAAGTGTTGGGCACTACGACTCAACCTGCGTTTTGACAGACGATTTAAGTTATATTTTCTTGACCGATATGTCAATTATAAGCGACGGTGACAAGTTTAAACCAGAATATTGGAGTAACACCAATCAAACTTTAAAAGATAAAAGAATTTTCCTTATGAGTTGCGGAGATATTACCTTGAAAGCACTCTTTCCAATTGACAATCCACTCATAAATTCAATTAACCCTGGGCTCTATGTTTCCTCATTTAACGAAAACTCTGTGAGTTATGCACAAGATACTTTCGAATTGGGAGACGAGATTGGCATTGCTGTGGTGATTAAAGTTGACGGCGTCCTCACATATAACTATTTTAAAGTGGAAGTTGGCGTCATGCCAGACACAGGTTATGATTTATCTTCATTCATTTCTGTTTCTGAGACGACAGACATTGTGACTTGTTTTGTCACGATCATTCGAGATTGACGAATTGATAGGAAGTTTCTATAAACCTCCTATCTTTTTAATCAATTTGAAAAATATTGCTCAAATAATTTGCAAAAAAACAATGAAATAAACAACAAAACTATATAATTTTAAAAAAGTTAAAAGTATATAATAAAAAGAATAAAAAAAAATTAAAAATCTATTGACTAAAGATTTTGATTGTGATAAACTCAAAATCATCTTAGACTGCTAAATTGTGCGGATTTGTTTTTATGTTTAGAGAGGGAAATTATAGAATTGAGAAATTATGTTTGATAATTTAATTTAAAATAAAGAAAAAAATTGAGTTATTAAACATGATTTTTTGTTTGCTAAACTAAAAATCAATTTGAACAATTTTGCACACAAAATTTTTTTTATAGGAGTCAAAATGGGACAATCTAACGTTACGTTTAAAAAGACTAGGTATGGAAAAGTCGAGAGAATAAACTTTTCAAAGATTACAGAACCAATTGAAATGCCATATCTCATTGCCATTCAAAAAGATGCTTACAAGCATTTTCTCGAATCTGGCATTGCAGAGATTTTGGAAGAATTTTCTCCAATCGTGGATTATAGCGGAAAGGCAGAAATCTATTTCGTGGGCTATACTCTCGATCAAACAAGCAAATATTCAAAAATGGAATGCAAGAGAAAGGGCATAACCTATTCTGTCGCACTCAAAGCAAGAGTTAGGCTTGTTAGAAAAGAAGATGGCGAAGTAGTTGAACAAGAAGTCTTTTTGGGAGACATTCCTCTTATGACAGATGAAGGGTCTTTCATTTTTAATGGAATTGAGAGAGTTGTCGTCAGCCAAATCATCAGGTCCCCAAGTGCTTATTTTTCTAAAGAGCAAGACAAAACAGGCAAATGGCTTTTTAAAGGAACAATCATTCCAACTCGTGGAACATGGCTAGAAGTGGAACAAAATGCAAACGACATTTTGAAAGTTGTCGTTAATAGAGATAGCAAAGTGACTTTGGGAGTGTTTTTGAAATGTTTTGGCTTCACCTCAAACCAAATTGCAGAAATTTTTGGCAACAATCCAGTCGTTACAAACACTCTTGAAAAAGAATTGCAGGAGACTCAAGAAGAGGCTCTTATTGAACTGAGTAAAAAAATGCGTCCAAGCGAAGTCCCAAGCGCTGAAGCAACCTATAATTTTATAAATTCACTTTTCTTCACTCATCAATATTATAACCTTGCGAGAGTGGGAAGATATAAACTTAATAAAAAACTATCAATCGCGACAAGAATAACAGGCGAAACTGCTTTTGGCGATATTAAGATTGACAATAAAGTCGTCGTTAAAGACGGCGAAATCATTGGCAGAGAGATTGCAAAACAAATCCAAAACGCAGGCATTAATGACGTCTGGGTGAGAGCAAAAACTCTTAAAGGCGAATTTAAAATGGACGGCGAGAAGTTTATCTCACACAAAATTGTTGGCAACAACAGAGTTGACTTGTCCGCTATTTTCCCATGCAATGAAAGGGAACTTGGAATCCTTGAAAAAGTTTTCTATCCAACACTTCAAAAGATTTTGAAAGAAAACAAGACCAAAGAAGCAAGAATGGAAGCAATTAGAGAAAATGCAAAAGAACTTATGAATTTTCAACTCACAATGGACGATATTATTGCGACATTCAGTTATCAACTCGATTTAAACGACGGTGTTGGCGAGATTGACAACATCGACCACCTTGCAAACAGAAGAATTGCAACCGTGGGCGAACTTATTGCAAACGCATTCAGAAGCGGTGTTAACAAACTTGCAGGTGTCATTCGTGAAACATTGCAAGCGCAAGACCTCACAACTGTGAGTCCATCGTCAATCATCAATGCAAGACCTATTAACAAAGCATTAAAAGACTTTTTGGCAAGTTCTCAACTTTCTCAACTTATGGATCAGGTGAACCCTGTGAGTGAACTCACTCAAAAGAGAAAAATTTCCGCTGTGGGACCTGGCGGTGTTAAGAAAGAGAGAGCAACAGCAGAAGTCCGTGATATTCACTATTCACACTATGGCAGAATTTGTGCTATCGAGACTCCTGAAGGTCAGGGAATTGGACTTATTAACTCTCTTGCAACTTATTCAAAAGTCAACGAATATGGCTTTTTACTTTCACCTCTCAAAGTGGTGGACAAAGTTAAAGGCGTTGTCACAAATGAAGTCGTCTATTTAATGGCAGACGAAGAAGAAAATTGCTGTGTCGCACAGGCTATTGAACCAACAAATGAGGAAGGCAAATTCATCAACGAAAGAATTGTTGTGAGAAAGAAGGAATCTGTCATTGAAGTTGGTCCTAATGAAGTGGACTACGTCGACGTTTCTCCAAAACAACTCATTTCCGCAGCAACCGCGCTCATTCCTTTCCTTGCAAACGACGATACTTCTCGTGCACTTATGGGCTCGAATATGCAACGACAAGCAGTGCCACTCATTCGCACAGATGCTCCAATTGTGGCAAGTGGAATGGAACATAAGATTGCAGTTGACAGCGGAGCAATGGTGCTTTGCAAAAAAGCAGGATTTGTGACTTATGTTTCAGCAAACGAGATTAGAGTTAAAAACGACGACGGCGAGACAGACATTTATACACTCATTAAATTTGCAAAAACAAATCAGGACACTTGCGAAAATCAAAAACCAAATGTTATAAAAAATTCGCGTGTGGAAGAAGGCGACGTCTTAGCAGACGGATTTTCCACAAAAAATGGCGAACTTGCTCTTGGCAAGAATATGACAATTGCATATATGAACTGGGAAGGTTATAACTATGAGGACGCTATCTTAATCTCCGAACGTCTTGTGAGGGAAGATTTGTTCACCTCAATCACCTTAAAAGTGGAAGAAAGCAAGGCAAGAAGCACAAAATTGGGCGATGAAGAAATTACTCGTGACATTCCAAACCTTGGAGACGAAGTGCTCAAAAACCTTGATGAAAACGGAATTGTCCGCATCGGCGCAGAAGTGCGAACAGGCGACATTCTTGTCGGCAAAGTCACTCCAAAAGGTGAGACAGAACTCACCCCAGAAGAAAGACTTTTAAGAGCCATTTTTGGCGAAAAAGCAAGAGAAGTGAGAGACACTTCTTTAAGAGTCCAACATGGTCGTGGCGGAATTGTCGTGGACGTTCAAGTGTTCACAAGAAAAAATAAAGACGAACTCGAACCCGGCGTTAATATGATGGTCAAAGTTTATGTTGCTCAAAAGAGAAAACTCTCTGTCGGCGACAAAATGTCTGGGCGTCACGGAAACAAAGGTGTTGTAAGCAGAGTTCTTCCACTTGCCGACCTTCCATATATGGCAGACGGCACACCTGTGGACGTCGTTCTCAACCCTCTTGGGATTCCAAGTCGTATGAACGTGGGGCAGGTGCTTGAAGTTCTTCTCGGAAGAATTGCAAAAGTCCTTGATTGGAAAGTTGCCGTGCCAGCATTTGATTGCATCAAAGAAAACGAAATCTTCAAAATAATGAAAGATAATGATTTTGAAGAAGACGGGAAAATGGTGCTTTATGACGGCAGAACAGGTGAGGCTTTTGAAAACAGAGTTACAGTCGGCACGATGTATATGCTCAAACTTGACCATATGGTTGACAGCAAGATGCACGCTCGTTCCACTGGACCATATTCACTCGTCACCCAACAGCCACTTGGTGGAAAAGCAATGTTTGGAGGCCAGAGATTTGGTGAAATGGAAGTCTGGGCTCTCGAAGCATATGGCGCAAGTCATCTTCTTCAAGAAATGATTACAATTAAGTCCGATGATGTCACAGGCAGAAACAAAACTTATGAAGCGATTGTGAAAGGTTATCCAATCGCCGAACCGGGAATTCCAGAGTCATTCAAAGTTATGATTAAAGAATTCCAAAGTTTGGGACTTGACATTCGAATTCTCACCGAAGAAAAGCAAGAAGTTTCGCTATCTGAACTTGCCAGTGAAGACATTGAAACGGCTCCATTCACCGTGAAAACAAAAGAACCAACTCAAGACATCGAACTCAACTTTGACGAAAAAGTTGCAGAGAGTTTGATTGAAGAAAACCCAGAAAACACCGCCGAAACTGAAGATAAACTTCTTGAAGATTTTGATGAAGATTCTTTGTTTGACGATTTTGAATAACGACTAAATAAAACGCAAAAATTTAAGGAGAATTTTTATGTTTGAACTCAATAATTTTGACTCTATGAAAATTGGCATTGCTTCACCTGAGAAAATTAGGGAATGGAGTTATGGCGAAGTGACAAAACCCGAGACAATCAACTATCGCACTTTAAAGCCAGAAAGAGACGGGCTTTTTTGCGAGAGGATTTTTGGACCTAGAAAAAATTGGGAATGTCATTGCGGAAAATATAAGAGAATTCGCTATAAAGGCGTGATTTGTGATAAGTGCGGAGTGGAAGTGACAACTTCCAAAGTCCGTAGAGAAAGAATGGGACACATTGAACTTGCGACTCCTGTCAGTCACATCTGGTTTTTCCGCGGAATTCCTTCAAGGATTGGAGTTTTGCTTGACATTACCCCAAAAACTTTGGAACAAGTGCTTTACTATGTCAACTATATTGTTCTCGACCCAAAAGCAACTTCATTCACATATAAACAAGTCATTTCCGATAAAGAATATCGCGATGCAGTGGAAGAATTTGGTGCAAATGGATTTAAAGCAGGAATGGGCGCGGAAGCAATCAAACAACTTTTAGGAGAAGTTGACTTGCAAAAAGACTATGCAGAACTTAAAGATATTGTTAAAACTTCAAAAGGACAGAAGAAACTTAAAGCAGTTAAAAGGCTTGAAATTGTTGACGATTTCATAAAAAGCGGAAATAAACCTCAATGGATGATTTTGGACGTCATTCCAATCATTCCACCAGATCTTAGACCTATGGTGCAACTTGACGGCGGAAGATTTGCCACAAGTGATCTGAACGACCTTTACAGGCGTGTTATCAACCGCAATAATAGACTTAAAAAACTCATTGAACTTGGTGCTCCAGATGTCATTGTCAGAAATGAAAAGAGAATGCTTCAAGAAGCCGTTGACGCTCTCATTGAAAATGGAAAACGTGGCAAAGCAGTGCAAGGACCAAAAGCAAGAGATCTTAAGAGTTTGACAGCAATGCTCCGTGGAAAACAAGGGCGTTTCCGTCAAAACTTGCTTGGAAAGCGTGTGGACTATTCAGGACGTTCTGTTATCGTTGTCGGTCCAGAACTCAAAATATACCAATGCGGACTTCCAAAAGAGATGGCACTTGAACTTTTCAAACCTTTCATTATGAAAAGACTTGTGGAAATGAACGAATCTCACAACATAAAGAGTGCAAAACGACTTATCGAACGCGAAAAACCTGTTGTTTGGGACGTTCTTGACGAAGTTATCAAAGACCACCCTGTGCTTTTAAACCGTGCTCCAACTCTTCACAGACTTGGAATTCAAGCGTTTGAACCAGTGCTTTGCGAAGGCAGAGCCATAAAACTTCACCCACTTGTTTGCGTGGGCTTCAATGCCGACTTCGACGGTGACCAAATGCCTGTGCATATTCCTCTTTCCATTGAAGCAAGAGCAGAAGCAAGAATTCTTATGCTTTCTTCAAACAATGTCTTAAAACCAGCCGATGGACAGCCTGTTATGACTCCACAACAAGACATCGTCATCGGTTGCTACTATATGACAATCAACAAACCAAATTGCTTAAACGAAGGTTCAATTTATAAAGACGAAGACGAAGCAATTATGGCATACCAAACAAAAAACATTGAACTTCAATCAAAAATTTTGGTGCGAAGAACCGTTGATTTTAATGGCGAAAAGATAACTGGAAATGTTGTCACAACAGTGGGTAAGATTCTTTTCAACCGCTGTATTCCTCAAAATATCGGATTTATCGACAGAACAAAGAGAGAAAACGCATTAAGATATGAAATTGAAGGAACTGTGGACAAGAAAATGCTTGGCAAAATCGTTTCTGACACATACAACATTTTGGGTTCAACCCCAACAGTTTTAATGCTTGATAAAGTTAAAGAATTAGGCTATAAATATTCGACAATCGGGGCTCTCACAATCAATGTTTATGATATGAAAGACCCAAAAGAGAAGAAAACACTCATCGCCGAAGCAGATGTTAAAGTCCTTGAAAATGAAAAAGCATATAAACGCGGGCTCATCACTTTCGACGAAAAGATTTCCAAAAACGTTGCAATTTGGAACGAAACAACCGACAAAGTTAGGGCAGCAGTTATGAACAGCCTTGGCGAATATAGTCCTGTGAAGATGATGACTGTGTCGGGTGCTCGTGGAAGCCCTGTGCAAATCAACCAACTTTGCGGAATGCGTGGAGTTATGGCGAGTGCATCAGGCATTAAGATTGATATTCCTGTTAAGTCTTGTTTCCGTGAAGGACTCACCCCAATTGACTATTTCCTTTCAAGCCGTGGCGGACGTAAAGGTCTTGCCGACACTGCTCTTAAAACAGCAGAATCAGGCTATTTGACAAGACGACTTGTCGACATTGCTCAGGAAGTCGTGGTAACCGAGGACGATTGCTTTGAATCTCTTGACGAAAAACCAAAGGGAATGATTGTGACTGAACTTGTTGAGGACAAAACTGTTATCGAAAAACTGGAAGACAGAATCTCTGGCAGAGTTAGTGTGGACAACATCTACGACCCAAAGACAAAAGAAATTATCGTTAAATCAAACGAAATGATATATCCAGAACAGGCAGCAAAGATTGTTGGAGCAGGCATTAAAGAAGTGAATATCAGAACTCTTCTCACATGCAAAGCAAAACACGGCGTTTGTGCCAAATGCTATGGCAGAAATATGGCAAACAATCAAATTGTTAACATTGGCGAACCTGTGGGTGTCATCGCTGCTCAAAGTATCGGCGAACCCGGCACACAGCTCACAATGAGAACATTCCACTCTGGTGGTGTCACGGCAGAATCAGACATCACAAAAGGTCTTCCTCGTGTTGAGGAAATTTTTGAAGCCAGACGTCCAAAGGGCGAAGCAATCATTTCTGAAGTTTCTGGCAAAGTGAAAGTTGAAGTGTCTGGTGAAAGATACAGAATTATTGTGTCTTCCACAGGTGAGGGCGATGTTGAATATCTCACTCCTCCAAAGAATAAAACTGTGCTTGCTGTGAAGACAGGCGACACGGTGAACGTTGGACAATGTTTGACTTCAGGCTCAATCTATCCAAACGACATTCTAAGAGTGCGTGGACTTAAAGGCGTGCAAGAATATCTTTTGAAGGAAGTTTTGGGAGTTTATCGTTTGCAAGATGTGCGAATTAATGCAAAACATGTCGAAATCATTATTAGACAAATGATGAGAAAAGTTAAGATTGAAGACCCAGGCGATTCTGAACTTTTGCCGGGAAATATGCAAGACATTCAAAGCTATGAAGAGATTAACAATGAATTGCTTATGAAAGACTTAAGACCTGCAATTGCAAAGCGTGTGCTTCTTGGCATAACAAAAGCATCTCTTAAAACAGACTCATTCCTTTCTGCAGCCAGTTTCCAAGAGACTTCAGCAGTTTTGACAGAAGCGGCAATTAAGGGTAAGATTGACAAACTTGAAGGCTTGAAAGAGAACATTATGATCGGCAAACTCATTCCAGCAGGAACGGGTATGAAAGAATATAAGGAGATCTATCCAAGCATTTCTAAAGAATGGCAAGCAAAGCAAGATGCTGAAAGAGAAATCCAAAGAGCAAAAGAATTGAAAGCAAAGATGGCAGAATAAATTTGTGAAAAATCTCATATTATTGTGAGATTTTTTGCTATTGACAACAGTGTTTTTGTGTGTTAGAATACACATATCAAAAAGTTTTTGCTAAACATCAATGAAGGAGAAAAAATGAAAGATAATAGAACTAATTTGGTACTTGAAAAAATTTCAGATAAGCATGCAGAAGCACGTGCAAAAGAATTGGGCATCACTATTCCAGAAAAACAAACAACAGCACAATTACTTTCTGAACTTGAAAATGCACATAAGGAGCAAGGTCCTTTTGTCAAGTTGAATATTGATGGAGTAGATTATTATGGAAGTATTGATGCAATTAAAAAAGTTGTAGATAGACGTGAGAAAAAAGAAAAAGAAAAAAGTCAATTTGCTGAAGAACTTGCAATGTAATTTATAATAAAAAATAAAGAGCCACATTTTTGTGGTTTTTTTTATGCAATTTGTTGGACTTAAAAATTTTACTATGATAAACTCTTTACTAGAAAGGTGTTAAGTTTATGGAGTATATTTTCCCAGCAACATTTTATAAAGATGAAGAAAATGATAATTTTATCGTTGCTTTTGATGACCTCAGATTGTTTTGTCAAGGTAAGACAGTGGAAGAAGCATTTTTTATTGCAAGAAAATATCTTAAAGACTATTGCAAACTCTCTCTTAAAATGTATGGCGAAGTTTTGGAAAGGCCACGAACTTTCATTGAAGCCAGAGCCCAGCATAAAAAGGATATTGTGATGCTTGTCGATGCCGAAGTTAAAAACAACATTAAAAAAATTTGATTATAAATTTTTATTTTTACATAAATTACATAATTATTCCAAAAATATAATAAAAAAGTCAAATAGGTGTTGACTTTTTTTTGTTCATTTGTTATCATTGTTTCGTTGTATTATGGCGTAGAATGCGTCTATAGACAATCAGTTTATTTGTTTGGAACGCAAAATAAATTGTTCTAGCAAGGTTATTCTTGCACACTTAAAAGACTTTTTATGTTTTAAAAGAAATTAATTCCACTTTCTTTTTATGACTTAAAAATTTTTTTAAGAGAGAGTTTTTTATCGGTTGCAAATAAAAAATTTTCGCACAATAATTAAGGAGGAAAATATGCCTACAATCAATCAGTTAGTAAGGCTTGGCAGAAGCAGAATCGCAAAAAAGTCTAAAACGCCTATTTTGGATCAAAATCCACAAAAAAGAGGTGTTTGTCTTTCTGTAACCACCACTTCGCCAAAGAAACCAAACTCTGCTTTAAGAAAAATTGCCAGAGTGAAGTTGTCAAACGGGCAAGAAGGCACAGTCTATATTCCGGGTGAAGGCCATAATCTTCAAGAACACAGCGTTGTGCTTATTCGTGGCGGAAAAGTTAAAGACTTGCCCGGCGTGAGATATCACATTATTCGTGGAACTCTTGATGCTGCTGGCGTTGCAAAACGCAAACAAGCCCGCTCAAAATATGGCGCAAAAAAGGCTAAATAATTAGAACAATTTATTTTTATTTATAATAAGACTTACAAAAAGTCTTTCAAAAATTTAACGAGGAGGAAAATATGTCTAGAAGAAATCGTGCAACAAAACGCGAAGTTTTACCAGACCCAATGTATAATTCAGTAATCGTGACAAAACTTGTTAATCAAGTTATGCTTGACGGGAAAAAAGGAATTGCATTTGGGATTGTTTACAGTGCTTTTGATATTTTAAAAGAAAAGTTGGGAACCGACCCAATGACTATTTTTACCAAAGCACTTGAAAATGTAAAACCAGTTTTGGAGACAAAATCAAGAAGAGTTGGTGGAGCAACATACCAAGTTCCCACTGAAATAAGACCAGACAGACGCCAAACTTTGGCTATAAGATGGTTAGTTTCGTTTGCGAGAAAGCGAAGCGGAGATAAGGAAATGAACAAGAAACTTGCGAGTGAACTTATTGACGCCTACAACAATGCTGGCGGAGCAATCAAAAAGAAAGAAGAAATGCACAGAATGGCAGAAGCAAACAAAGCATTTGCGCATTTTAAATGGTAATTTTAAGCAAAAAAAGGAGATAAAATGGCTAGAAGTTTTCCAATACAAACATACAGAAACATTGGAATTATGGCACACATAGATGCAGGGAAAACAACCACCACTGAAAGAATTCTGTTCTATACAGGCAGGACACATAAGATTGGTGAAGTGCACGATGGCGCCGCCACCATGGACTGGATGACACAAGAACAAGAAAGGGGCATCACAATAACAAGTGCTTGCACCACAGCACAATGGAAAGGTCACGTCATAAACGTTATCGACACCCCGGGACACGTCGACTTCACAATCGAAGTTGAGAGAAGTCTTAGAGTGCTTGACGGAGCAGTGGCAGTTTTTTGTGCAAGAGGAGGAGTTCAACCTCAATCAGAAACAGTTTGGAGACAAGCAAACACCTACAAAGTCCCACGAATTGCATACATCAACAAAATGGACAGAGATGATGCAAACTTTTATAGAGCAGTGGAAATGATGAAAGAAAGACTTAAAGCAAATGCTGTCCCAATTCAACTTCCAATTGGACAAGACACAAGTTTCAGAGGAATTGTCGACCTTGTCGAGATGGATTCTATTCACTACAAAGACGATTTAGGTAAAGATATGATTGTTGGGCCAATCCCAGAAGATATGATGGAAAAGGCAAAAGAATATCGTGCTAAACTCATTGAAGCAGTGGCTGAGACAGACGATGTTTTGCTTGAAAAGTTTTTTGCAGGTGAGGAAATATCTGTCGATGAACTTAAAAAGGCAATTAGAAAAGCGACTCTTTCTTTGAAACTTTTCCCAGTCACATGTGGAAGTTCTTTCAAAAATAAAGGAGTTCAAAAACTTCTTGACGCAGTTGTCGACTATCTTCCAAGTCCAATCGATATTGACGCCATTCGTGGCACAAAACTTGACGGGGTTACGGAAGAAGATAGAAAAGCCGAAGACAAAGAACCAATGTCTGGGCTTGTGTTCAAAGTTGCAAGAGACCCATTCGTTGGCAACATAAGTTATTTCAGAGTGTATTCAGGCACATTGAAAGCAGGTTCATATGCTTTAAACCCAACAAAGGGAGTTAAAGAGAGAATCGGCAGATTGCTTCGTATGCACGCAAACCACAGAGAAGACCTTGACGAAGCTTATGCAGGCGACATCGTTGCAATTGTCGGGCTTAAATCAAGCACAACTGGAAACACTTTGTGTGATTCAGATCACCCAGTCATTTTGGAGAGTATGATATTCCCAGAGCCTGTCATTAATATTGCGGTTGAACCAACCACAAAACAAGGACAAGAAAAAATGGTGAACGCACTTGTTAAACTTGCAGAAGAAGACCCAACTTTCAAAACTTGGACGGACAAAGATTCAGGACAAACAATCATTGCAGGAATGGGCGAACTTTATCTTGATGTCATTGTGGACAGACTTCGCACAGAGTTTGGAGTTGTTGTGAATGTGGGACGACCACAAGTAAGTTATAGAGAAAGTATCAGAAAAACTGTGGAAGCAGAAGGAAAATACATTCGTCAAACAGGTGGACATGGACAATATGGACACTGTTGGATTAAACTTGAACCTCTTGAACCAGGCAAAGGCTATGAATTTGTCGACAAAGTCGTTGGCGGAGCAATTCCAAAAGAATATATCCCAGCCATAGACAGCGGTGTTAAGGAAGCGAGAATGAACGGTGTGCTTGCCGGATATGAAACAGTTGATTTCAGAGTGACTGTGTTTGACGGCTCATATCATGATGTTGACTCATCTGAAATGGCATACAAAATCGCAGGTTCAATGGCTTTCAAAGAAGCCGCTAAAAAAGCAGGCCCTGTCATTCTTGAACCTATTATGAAGATTCAGGTTGAGATGCCAGAAGACTATTTAGGAACAGTTATGGGCGGGCTCACAAGCAGGCGTGGTGTGCTTCAAGGCACAGAAACAATCAATGGAATCATTGCAATCAATGCAACAGTTCCACTTTCAGAAATGTTTGGATATGCCACAATTCTTCGTTCGTCAACGCAGGGCAGAGGAACATTTACAATGGAATTTTCTCACTATTCCGAAGTGCCAAAGAGCGTTTCTGAGAAAATCATTGGAGAAAGAAAAAAAGACTAAAACAACAGTTTTAGCGAAAAATGTCTGTGTGAAATTAAATAAGTAAAATTGTTTGACAATTAAATAATTTTTTCTTATAATTACACTTGACATAAAATTAAATTAAATTATAATTAATTTTGTTTTTATAGGAGGATAATATAATTATGGCAAAAGCTAAATTTGACAGAAGCAAGCCACACATCAACGTTGGGACAATCGGACACGTTGATCACGGCAAAACAACTTTAACAGCCGCAATCACAATGTGGTGTGCTGCTAAGGGTTGGGCTCAAAAAATGAGATATGAGGACATTGATAAGGCTCCAGAGGAAAAGGCAAGAGGAATCACAATCAACACATCTCACGTTGAGTATCAATCAGCAAATAGACACTATGCACACGTGGACTGTCCAGGACACGCAGACTATGTTAAGAATATGATCACAGGTGCTGCACAAATGGATGGAGCAATCCTCGTTGTTGCTGCAACTGATGGACCAATGCCTCAGACAAGAGAGCACATTTTGCTTGCTCGTCAGGTTGGTGTCCCATACATCGTTGTGTTTATGAACAAAGTCGACCAAGTCGACGACGCAGAGTTGCTTGACCTTGTTGAGATGGACATTCGTGACCTTCTTAATGAATATAGTTTCCCAGGAGACGACACTCCAATCATCAGAGGTTCAGCTTTGAAGGCTCTTGAAGCCGCTCAGGCAGGAAATCCAGAAGATCCTGCATGCAAATGCATCGAAGAATTGCTTAACGCAATCGACACTTTCATTCCACAACCAAAAAGAGCAACAGATCAACCTTTCCTTATGCCTGTCGAAGATGTTTTCACAATCACAGGACGTGGAACAGTTGCAACTGGCCGTGTGGACAGAGGTGTTTGCAAGATTGGTGAAACTGTCGAAATTCTTGGACTTGGTTCAGACAAAACAACAGTTATCACTGGAATTGAAATGTTCAGAAAACTTCTTGACACAGCAGAAGCAGGCGACAATGTCGGGGTTCTTCTTCGTGGAGTTGAAAGAAAAGACATCGAAAGAGGTCAAGTTCTTTGCAAACCAGGAACGATCAAACCACACACAAAATTCACATCTCAAGTCTATGTTCTTAAAAAAGAAGAGGGCGGAAGACACACTCCATTCTTTAATGGATATCGTCCACAATTCTATTTTAGAACAACCGACGTCACAGGTTCTGTTGAACTTGAAAAAGGTGTTGAAATGGTTATGCCTGGCGACAATGTTAAGATGACAATCGAACTCATCACCCCAATCGCAATCGAAAAAGGGTTAAGATTTGCTATCCGTGAAGGTGGCAGAACAGTTGGTTCAGGCGTTGTTGTTGACATTCTTGCTTAATAAAATTTTTAAAATTAAACACTTTGGATTTTCCAAGGTGTTTTTTTTATTAAAATAAATTAAAAAATCATATATATATTTTAATTTGAAAACAAAAATCGCATAATTCAATAATCTATTTGCTTGTTTTCTTAGTTTTATATTATAATAATTCATATGGAAAAAAATAAATTTGAAAACTTTGACACTTCAAAAAATTCGCCTTTTAGAATAAAATGGTTCAGTTTGACAATGGCTATATTTTGGGCGTTTTTCATTGCAATGGCTCTCAGTAATGTTTTGAGTCCTTATCTTTCGCAGATAATCAGTGGGCTACTCTCTGGTATAACTCCAATTTTAGTTGGTGTAATCGGTGCATTCATTTTCCACAGACTTGTCAATTTCACTGAAAATGTCATTTTAAAACATGCTTTTAAAAACAGCCCCTATAAATTTGCCATAAAAAGAACAATATCAATTTTGAGCGTTCTTATCATAATTGCTGCCTTTTTTGTCTTAATCATTTCCATTCTTGTGCCAAAAATAATTGATGTTATAACAGAACTTACAACTGGTGCAGGCGACGGTTGGGACCAAATGGTGAACAATGTCGTCACGGAAATTACATCTCTCATTCAAAGGTGGTTTGGAGCAGATGTCGACCAAGGCAATGTTAAAGATGTTTTAGCATCACTTTTTGATAGTTTGAAAGAAACTGTATTCTATATAGACGGGCTTATGGAATTTTCGATGAGCCTTGTGTTAGGAACTATCAATTTTTTAATGGGAATGATTTTGACCGTTTTATTTTTAAAAGACAAAGAAAGAATTGCAAGATTTTCAAGACGATTTGTTTATGCAAACTTCAAAAAGGAAAGGGCAGACGAGATGTGTGTTTTGACAGCAAATTCTGCTAAAATTCTTTTTGATTACGTTATTTGCAAATTGATTGAATTTTCAATTTTATTTGTCGGACTTGGACTCACTTATTCAATATTAGGACTTCGCTTTACTTGGGAACTTGCTCTCATCATCGGTATTTTTAACTTCATTCCATACTATGGAATCTACATTGGAGCAGTGCCTTCCGTTTTGTTTACGCTCATATTTAATTCAATGGACGCAGCACTCTATATGGCACTTGCGACTTTCATTGCTTGCACAATAATTTTGAACATTCTTATTCCAATAATCACAGGGAACAAATTGAAAGTTAGCGCTCTCATTGTCACTTTATCCGTCGTTTTGGGAGGAGCAATGTTTGGATTTATGGGAATGCTTCTTGCACCACCTCTTGCTGCCATAATCAGTGTTATAGTTATGGGAAACATTGAACTTAAAGAAAATCATATGAAATATATGATGCAACTCAACCTTTCACGCGAAAAGAGTTTTGAGGAACAAAATTCGAGCGGTGACCCTTTTGTAGAAAATGTTTTTGAAGAGATTGTTGTCGCGAACAAAAAAGAAGAAAATTCTGAAATTTCAAGCGTTAAAAAGGCTGTGAGAAAACAAAAAGATAGCCTTCAAAGTGAAAACAAATTGAGTGAGAAACAAAAAGATATTTCGAAAAGTCAATTGACACTTAAAAAAGTTACAACGACGACAGCAACTGCAACAACGGAAGACACAAATTCAGATGGTGACAAGACCACAGTTAAGAAAACAGTCAGAAAAAAAACAGTGAAAGAAGATAAAAAAGATTTATAAAAAATTAAGGGGAGAATAATGCAAGTTTTATATAGTGCCACAAAACCAACAGGCAAACTTACACTTGGGAATTACATTGGAGCAATCAGTAAATGGTGTGAAATGCAAAACAATTTCCAGTCAATTTTTGCTGTGGCAGACTTGCATTCGCTCACTGTTAATATAAATAGTGACGAACTGCGTGAAAATATATACACCCAGTTTGCCACTTTTCTTGCCTGCGGATTAGACTCCGAAAAGTGCATAATTTATTGTCAATCTCAGGTGAAAGAGCATGCTGAACTTGCTTGGATTATGAATTGTCTGACATATTTTGGAGAAGCAAGCAGAATGACCCAATTTAAAGACCAGAAGAGAAAAAAAGAAAATGTTTCTGTGGGACTTTTCGCCTATCCAATGCTGATGACGGCGGATATTCTTTTGTATCACGCTGATGTTGTGCCAGTCGGCATCGACCAAATGCAACATGTTGAGATTTGCAGGGATATTGCGGAGCGTTTCAACTCTCGCTATGGCGAAACCTTCACTCTGCCAAAGGGGGTTATTCCAAAAACTGGTGCAAAAATTATGGGGCTGACTGACCCCACTAAAAAAATGTCGAAATCGGAAGATAACGACAATAATGTCATCTATCTGAGCGACGATGATGAAACAATTATGAAAAAGTTTAAACGAGCAGTCACAGATAGCCTAAACAATATTAAATTTTGTAAGGAACAGCCCGGAGTGTCAAATCTTTTGACAATTTATTCTTCTATGAGAGGCATTTCAATTAAAGACGCCGAAAAGCATTTTGAAAATTGCCAATATGGCGAACTGAAAATGCAGACAGCAAAGAGTGTTATTGAAAAAATTTCTCCCATAAGAAACAAAGTGAATGAACTTAAAGAAAACAGAAATTATCTTGACAAAATGATGAAAAAGGGCGCAGAAAAAGCAAGTGAGATTGCTCTTAAAACACTTAAAGAAGTCTATGAGAAAGTTGGACTTGTGACAGCGAAATAATTTTTTTGATGAAACTTTTTTATAATAAATATAGTTTAATTTATAAATTAGAGCCTCATATATATGAGGTTTTTTTCATTAGAAAACACGATTTCCACCACAACAACAGTTGTTTCTGTTGCAACAACAGTTTGAATTTGTCCCCGAAAGTGCGAGAAGCAGAAGAATTAAGAAGTTTGTGTTTGTGTTTAGGTCGGTGTTTGTGGCAGTCGTGAAAATAGAGATTAAAAGTGCAAGTATGAGATATGTCGTGTCCATATTTTCTCCTTTTTTTTCTAAAAAATTATTTTATAAAGTGTTATTATCTCTTTTTAGTCAAAATCCCACTTTGTCTTCGCGACTTTTTTGTTTTATAATTTATCAAAAGGAGCAAACAATGAAACAGGATTATGTAGGAATTGATAATAAGACTTTATCAAATTTGGAGTATTATATGCCTGAAAATGGCACTTTGCGACAACTTGCGGATATTTTTAGTTTGTTTGCAGACTCCACACGCCTTAAAATCCTGTCTGCACTGGCACTTTGTGAAATGTGTGTCAATGATTTGTCGACATATCTTTCGATGAACCAAACAACAGTGAGTCATCAACTCCGTTATTTAAAAAATTTTAATGCAGTCGCAGAAAAACGCCAAGGAAAATATATTTTGTATAGTTTGGGCAATGGTTTTATAGAGAGCATTATGTCGGACGGGGTGGACTACATATTTGGGTAAATCATAAAAGAATAAAATAATTTTGTTTTTTATCTCATTTGTGATATTCTATCTCAGAAGGAATAAGATGGATATTAAAGAAAAACTAAACAAATTGCCACTTTCACCCGGCGTTTATATAATGAAAGATGTTTTTGGCAATGTTATATACATAGGCAAAGCTAAGAGGCTAAAAAGCCGAGTTAGTCAATATTTTCTGAACAAAAATCACTCTGATAAGACAAAAAGTATGATCTCTCAGGTTGCTGATTTTGACTATATTCTCACGAATTCCGAACTAGACGCGTTTGTGCTTGAATGCAACTTAATCAAAAAACATTTGCCTTTCTATAACATTTTGTTAAAAGATGGCAAATCCTATCCATATATTAAAATTGACACATCACAAGATTTTCCAAAACTTGAAATTGTTAGAAAAATTAAAAAGGATAATGCAAAATATTTTGGACCATTTTTTGGGATAAATGTCAGCGATGTCGTCAGAGCGGTGAACTATGCCTATCCAATCAGAACTTGCGACAAAAAAATTAAAGACGACCACAAAATGCGACGAGGCTGTTTGGACTATTCTTTGGGGCTTTGCTCCGCGCCGTGTATGTGCAAGATAACAAAGGAAGATTATAACAATCTTTTGCCAGATGTCTATGACTTTTTGAATGGAAAAGACAACGCAGTGTATGATATTATCTGCAAAAAAATGGAAAAAGCGGTTGAAATCCAAAATTTTGAACTTGCAATCAAACTTCGAGACTTAAAATATATGCTCCTAAAACTTCGAGTAAAAACTGTCACTGCTCTGGCAAGTTTTGAAAATATTGATGTTTTTGGGTTTGAAAAAAGCGATATGTTCTATGTTTTCACAGTTTTAATCATTCGCCAAGGCAAGATGATGGGAGCAAAAAGTTACAGTTTTGACAACGCACTTATTGACGACGAGCAAATGCTCATCTCTTTTTTGACGCAATATTATCTTATTAACACCCTTATTCCAAACAAAATTTTACTTCCAATTGAAGTTGATTTTGAAGATGCACTTTTCAAATCTTTAAGTGAAAAATTAGGCAAAAAACTTGAAGTTATCTCTCCAAAAACGGGAGTGAACAAGAAACTTGTCTTGCAAGCAAATGCCAATGCAAAAGAATATTTGGAGAAAAATTGTGAACTTGAAACAAAACGAAAGAGAAAAAAAATTAGTGTTTTAAACGGCATAAAAGAAAAATTAAATTTGAAAAACTTGCCACTTCGCATTGAGGGTTACGACATCTCAAACATTTCTGGCACAAGTTCTGTGTGTAGCATTGTGGTGTTTGTCAATGGAGTGAAAGAAGGTAAACATTACAGAAAGTTTAAAATAAAAGAAGTCGTGGGTCCAAATGATTTTGAGAGTTTGAGAGAGAGCATCACAAGACGGCTTGAAAAACTTTCAAGCAAAGACATAAGTTTTTCTTCCAAGCCAGACCTTATTTTGATTGACGGAGGTAAAGGGCAAATAAATGCTTGCAGAGAAGTTATAAAGAGTTTTGATAAGGATATTGACGTCATAAGTCTTGCCAAAAAGCAGGAAGAAATCTTTGTGGAGGAAGACCCTCTTTCAAAGAAACTTTCAAAAGACGACGATGAACTTAAACTCCTGCAAAAAGTGAGAGATGAAGCCCACCGTTTTGCAATCACTTTCCACAAAAAACTGAGGAAGAAAAAGCAAGTCATAAGTTTGCTTGATGAAATTGATGGGCTTGGAAAAGTGAAAAAAGAAAATCTCATAGAGCGTTTTAAGAGTGTGAGGAGAATGAAAAAAGCATCTGTGGACGACCTCATTTCTGTGAGCGGAATTACCCCAAAACTGGCAAATGAGATTATAAAAAAACTTGAAGAATTAAATTGACCCAACTTGTCCTAAAAAGATGAATTAACCGCATATAAATATTTATGCGGTTTAATTTTTTTAAAAAAATAAAAACAATAAATTTGAAAAAAAGTCTAAAAATATTTTTTTGTTTTTCTTGCGTCACATTTCTTGCAATTTCTCCATTTTATCTTTTTAACAAAGAAAATTATAAGCTTAATTTAAACGAGTATTTTAACCTCGAAAACTCCACAAAAGTCGTCTTAACTTTGTATAATATCGAAACTTTTGAGGGTGGGACAAACAGTCGAACAAGTTATCTTCAAAAACAAGCACTTAAGTTTAACAAAAAATATAACAACTGCTTTGTTGTCATAAAAACTCTCTCGCCCGACCAACTTGCACTCAATATTAGGAATAATAATCTGCCAGACCTCTATTCTTTTGGAGTGGGAGTGGGAAGTTATATCCAAGGTTTTTTGAGCGAATTAGATGAAAATTCACAAATACGAAGTTGTCTTATGCAATATGGCAAAAAATTTGGAAAACTGCTCGCCTATCCTTACATTTTGTCGGGATATACCTTAATTTCCTATGAAAAATATCTTCTTGAAGAAGAAAATTTGTCTTCACTTGTCACAACAGACACCGTAAAAAATGTTGTAGGACTTTCCCTTTCAAGCACTTTTAATGGAGCGGAAGTTCTCTTTCAAAATGGCATAACTTTAAGTGAAAGCGACATTATGGAAACGAGTTCGTCTTATGACGCTTATAAAAATTTTTTAAGCAAAAAAACAAAGTCGCTTCTCGGCACAGCGCGTGATTTGGCAAGGTGTAAAAACAGGGAAGATTTGGGCACTTTGGGAGCGTGCGACTATAAATTTTTGGGAAACTATTCTGACCTTGTGCAATACATTTCTGTTGTGGAAAGTGGAAGTAGTGCAAAAATGCTTTATGCAAAAGAGTTTGCCAAATTTTTGACAGATGAAAACTCTCAAAATGACCTTTCGGACTATGGACTTTTCTCAACTCTAAAAAACAACATATATAACGAGGGATATATGCTCGAATTTGAAAATGTTTTAAGGCAGGAACTTTCTTCTGTTTCCGCGTTTATATCTGTCGAAGATATGGCACAAAATGTGGCTTGTTCAAAAGAAAAATTATTTTAAACTAAACTAAAAAGAGTTTTTTGCATATAAAAGGTTATGGAAAAATCTTTTTATAATTTTTTTAAAAGTATGAAGGCCAATTTACCAACTGTTAATGTTGTGAAAAATCAGACTTTCAAAAATTTGACCACCATTAAAATAGGCGGAAAAATTCGGGCCTTCATTGAAATTAAAGAAGTGACCAAACTGCTTAAAATAATCTCAATTTGCAAAAAAAACAAAGTGGACTATTTTGTGCTGGGCAACGGAAGCAACTTGCTTGCAAGTGACAAAATTCACGAGAAAGTTGTGCTTAAAATCTCGCTTAAAAACATTCGTGCAAAAAATAATCTTATCATCTGTGGCGCGGGAGTGAATATGTTTTCTCTCAATCATTTTGCCATAAAAAATGGACTTTCGGGCTTAGAGTGGAGTTATGGAATTCCCGGCACAGTGGGTGGCGGTGTGAAGATGAATGCGGGCAGTTTTGGCTCAGAAATGAAAGATATAGTTGAATATGTTTATTACACCGACGGCGAAAAAATATTTAGGAAAAATGTGAAGTCGCTGGATTTTTCTTATAGAAACAGTTTTTTTTCAAAAAATAACTATGTAATATTGAAAGTTGTCTTAAAACTCAAAAAAGATACCCCTGAAAACATTGACAATCTTTGCACAAAAATCTTTTCAAAGCGTTTTTCATCTCAACCATATGGCACATTAAATGCGGGCAGTGTTTTCAAAAAACCAAAGGAAAACTATGCCCCTGTTTTGATTGAAATGTGTGGCTTAAAAGGGCAAAAATATAAAAATGCCGAGATTTCAGAAAAACATTGTGGCTTCATAATAAACACAAATGGAAAAGCAACCTTTAAACAAGTTTTAAAATTAATTTGCAAAATTAAAAAGACAGTTTTTGAAAAGTTTGGTATAATGCTAGAAACAGAGATTGAAATTTTAGAGTAAAGAGGGGAAAAATGTCTTTTGCACACGAAGTGAAAAACGAAGTTTTGGAAGCGCCGATTGAAAATGAATGTTGCAAAATGTCGTTTTTATCTGCCGTTATTCATTCCTGTGGCGAACTTTCAAAAAATGGCGAGACGCAAACGGTGGAACTCAGAACAGACGTCGAAAATGTCTATGCAAAAGTGAACGAATGTCTCAAAACCCTCTATGGCGAATATGCAGAGATGCGAATTGACACAGACTCAAACATCAATAAAGCAGTGCGATATGTCATTTCTCTGCCTGCAAATTTAACAAGCAGGATTTTGTTTGATTGCGGACTGGCAAAATATAATATGGACAACTCCTCCTCGCTAGTTTTGGGACTGGACGAGCATATAATTGAAAATGAGTGCTGTGCCAAAAGTTATGTGAAAGGAGTGTTTGCTTCGTCGTCCACTTCAAACATAATTTTGGGCGATAACAAAGAAAGAAAAAAACGAACTTTTTGTGGTTATCATTGGGAATTTATTTTTACAAACGAAATTTTTGCCATTGAATTTTCAAATCTTCTTTTTTCACTTAATATAACAAATGGCAAGAGTAAAAGGAAAAATCTTTTCATTCTCTACATCAAAGAAGCAGAGAAAGTAAGCGACTTATTTGCCATTGTTGGTGCTTTTCGTGGGCTACTCAAACTTCAAAATGAGATGACAGTTCGTGAAGTGAGAAACAATATAAATAGGCAAAATAATTGTCTTAATGCAAACATAACAAAATCAGTGCAATCAGGACTTAGGCAAGTTGTGGCGATTAAAAAAATTAAATCTACTGTGGGGCTAGAGTCTTTGCCAAACAATTTGAAGGAATTAAGTTTAGTAAGACTCTCAAATCCATATGAGTCGCTCGAAAACTTGACAAAGATGCTCTCAACACATATAACTAAAAGTGGAATTAATCATCAACTTAATAAACTTATAAAAATTGCTGAGAGGATTGACAGAAAACCAAAAAAAATAGGCAATGAAGAAAAAAAAGACGGGTAATTTATGAAGAATTTTGTCCACTTGCACGTTCACACAGAATATAGTTTGCTTGACGGTGCAGCAAGAATTAAAAAGTTAATTAAAACAGTTAAAGAACAAGGAGCAAATGCCGTTGCTATCACCGACCACGGCACAATGGCGGGTGTCTTGCAGTTTTTTTCTGAATGCTATAAAAACAAAATCAAGCCCATAATAGGCTGTGAATTTTACATAACATATAATAGACTTCGCAAAGAAGATAAGAGCGATATGGGGCATATAGTTCTGCTCGCAAAAAATAACGAAGGCTATGAAAATCTTTTAAAACTCAGTGCGATTGCTTCCAGAGAAGGGTTCTATTATAAGCCACGAATTGACTATGATGTTCTCTCTAAGCACGCAAAGGGAATTATTTGTTTGAGCGGGTGTTTAGCGGGGCATATTTCTCAACTGCTTCTAAACAGACAGTATGATGAAGCATATAATTTAGGTTTAAAACTAAAAAATATGTTTGATGAGGGAGATTTTTACATAGAACTTCAAAACCACCATTTGAGCGAACAAATGGAAATTTTGGAACCTCTTTCTAAACTTGCCAAGGATTTGGGGGTCAAGACAGTCGCCACAAACGATTGTCATTATATCAACAGAGAAGACGCCGAAATGCAAGACGTCCTTTTATGTATTGGCACAGGCAGATTGATTGACGACACAAACAGAATGAAATTTGGCACCGACGAATTTTATGTGAAAACAAGGCAAGAAATGGAAGAAGTGTTGGGAGCATATCCCGAAGCGCTCGACGCAACACAAGAGATTGCCGACAAATGCCTTGTCACCATTAAAGCAAAAAGCCACAAAGATTTGAAAGATTTTATGCCAGAAGGTTGCACGCTAAAAGATAATGAAAATTTCATTCCAAAATATGTCCCAGAAGGAATGACATCTTTTAATTTTTTAAAAAAATTATGCTATGACGGATTGAAAGAAAGATATCCAGTTATAACTCCCGAAATTCAAGAGAGAGCAGATTTTGAACTTAATTTAATCAATGAACAGGGATTCGTTGAATATTTCCTTGTTGTGTGGGACTACATAAATTTTGCACGAAAGCAAAACATTCCCGTTGGCCCGGGCAGAGGAAGCGGAGCAGGAAGCATCGTCGCTTATACGACAGGAATCACAAGAGTCGACCCAATCAAATATAATCTTCTTTTTGAAAGATTTATCCACCGTGAGAGAGTTTCTATGCCCGACTTTGACGTCGATTTTTGCTATAACAGGCGGAACGAAGTTATCGAATATGTGAAGAGAAAATATGGGGAAGAAAATGTTGCTTTCATCGGAACTTTTGGCACAATGGCGGCAAAAAATGCCATTAGAGATGTGAGCAGAGTCCTTAATGTTCCCCTTTCGGAAGTGGACAAGATTTGCAAGGAAATCCCGCTAAAACTCCCCGACGGCATCAGCAAACCTCCTGTTCTTAAATATTATTTTGGAACGACAGGCGAAAAACAAAACGACAAATTCATCATTCCGACTTTGAGAAGCGCATATGAAGAGAATGAAAAAATTCGTAAAGTCATTGATATGAGCATAAAACTTGAAGGTATGCCAAGGCAGGCTTCCACTCACGCTTGCGGGGTGTTGATTGCACCAAAGCCCGTGGATACATTTGTGCCACTCTCAAAAAATAGCGACGAAATTGCGACGCAATATTCTATGGTCGAACTCGAAGATTTGGGACTTCTTAAAATGGACTTTTTGGGGCTGAGGACTTTGACGGATATCGACAAAACACTTAAACTCATTAAACAAATTCATAATAAAGACATTGATTTCTATAATATGGACTATGATGACATTGAAGTTTTCAAACTGATCGGTTCAGGAAGCACAGACGCCATTTTTCAACTTGAAGGTGGCGGAATGAAACGCTTTATGAAGAAGTTAAGACCAGACAGTTTGGAAGATATCATCGCTGGAATCTCGCTTTATCGCCCAGGTCCAATGAAATATATCGACGACTATGTCGCAAACAAGCATAATCCAGAGAAAATTAAATATGACGACCCTTGTTTGAAGCCTATTTTGGAAGCAACCTATGGCATCATTGTCTATCAAGAACAAGTTATGCAAATTGTGCAGGCAATGGCGGGTTATTCGCTGGGACAAGCCGATATGGTCAGGCGTATTATGGGCAAGAAAAAAGTGGACAAAATGGAAGCCGAAAAGGTGAAATTTATCTATGGTTTTAAAGACCCAAAAGGAGAAAAAAGCATTGACGGCGCTTTGAAAAAAGGTGTGAGTGAAGAGGTTGCGAGGAAAGTTTTTGCAGATATGGAAGATTTTGCAAAATATGCTTTCAACAAATCTCACGCCGCCGCATATGCCTATCTTTCCTATCAAACGGGCTATCTAAAATGCTACTATCCCGTGGAATTTTTGGTGGCGGTGTTAAACAACCGAATAACTATTATCGACGAAATAAAAAAATATATTGTTTATGCAAGGCAAAATAATATTGCTGTTTTGCCACCAGATGTCAACAAAAGCGAGACATATTTTAGCGTGGAAGATAACAAAATACGTTTTGGAATGGCTGCCCTTAAAAATGTGGGAATTTCGGTTGTGGACGAGATTGTGAAAGAGCGAAACGAAAAAGGCGAATACTCAGATTTCTACGATTTTGTGGAGAGAACACAAGGTAAGTGTTTGAACAAAAGATGCCTTGAAAGCCTCATTTTGGCTGGTGCTTGCGATTGTTTTTCACTCAAACGTTCCCAAATGATGAGTATTTATGAAAATGTTATGGACACCGTGTCAAAAGATAACAAGACAAAATTGCCCGGGCAGACAACTCTTTTTGACGAAGCGTTTTCAAATACAAAAAAGAGTTTTATTGAAATCCCAGACATTAAAGAATACACAAAACAAACAAAATTAAAATTTGAAAAACAAGTGATGGGCATCTACCTTTCAGGGCATCCGCTCGACAATTTTATGGACGAATTCAACAGTTTCACCTTTAACGCAAGTATGATTTCAAATGGTAGCGAAGAAACGTTAGACGCAGAAGAAGAAGTTTTTGACGCGGATATTTTGGAAAATGAAAGTGTCAAAAATGATGACATTGTTTGGTGTGGCGGAAGCATTGAAGAGGTCAAAAAGATTTTCACAAAAGCAGGCAACAAGGAAATGGCAATTTTGAAAGTTGAAGATTTGTTTGGCACGTTTGAAGTGATGATAACTCCTGCCGTCTATGCAAAAAATTTGGGCAAAATCGTGGAAGATGCACTTGTTAAAATTCACGGCAAAGTATCCATTCGCGACGATAAAAGTTTTCTTATTATTGCAGACAGAGTTGTTTTTCTTGACGAACAGACGATGAAAGCAGAAGCCACAAAGACTTTATATTTGAAATATGACACACAAGATAGTGTGCTTCACGCAAACATTCTCACCATTCTCAAAAATTATCCAGGCAAAATCCCCGTGATGATCAGGTGTGCAAGCACAAACAAGCCGTTCAAACTCAATCTTTTAGTCAATCCAAACAATTATCTAATCAATGAACTCAATGCGATTATTGATGAAAATAATATAAAATTTATGTAAAAAATAAAGGAGAACAATATGGAAGTAAAAAAAGTTGCAGTCTTAACAAGTGGTGGCGACTGTCAGGCAATGAATGTGACAATCAACATTTTGGTGCGAGTTGCTCAGAGGAAAGACATCAAAATCCTTGGAGTTTTGAAAGGTTTTAAAGGGCTTTTTGACAATAATTTTGTGGAACTGGGTTTGGAGGAAGTGGAAAATATTTCTTCGCTTGGCGGGTCAATTTTAAAGACATCAAGATTTCCTGAATTTAAAGATGAGAAAGTGCTGGACAAATGCGTCAGCAATATCAAATCAAAGCATATTGACGCCCTCATAATTATCGGGGGCGATGGCTCATATAAAGGTGCCAAACTTTTGATGAGCAAGGGCGTTAATGTCATCTGCCTCCCCGGCACGATTGACAATGATTTGCGTTACACAAACAAATGCTTGGGTTTTGACACTGCGGTGAATAATGCTTGCAAATTCATCGAAAATGTTAAGCAGACAATGGACGCCATGGACAGAGGCGTTGTGTTTGAAGTGATGGGCAGATATTGTGGGGATATTGCTCTCTACACAGCGTCGGCAACCGCTTGCGACATCGTGGCAGTGCCTGAAAAACCTGTGAGTGAAAAGGAAATTATAGACAAAACACTTTGGTGCCTAAAAAATCTTCACAGACCTCCAACAATAGTGATTGCAGAGAAAATGTTTGATGTTAAAGAACTTGCCGAAAAACTTTCAAAAGTGGCAAAAATGGAGATTAAATATTCAATTGTGGGCTATATTCAACGAGGAGGAGAACCCTCTGTGGAAGACAAAACTCTTGCAATGCAATTTGGTGTCAGAGCAATCGACTTGCTTGAAAATGGCGTTAAAAACAGAGCAATTGGAATCAAAGATAACAATGTTTTTGATGTGGAATTGGATAAAGCACTAAGTGCAGAGTATAACTTTAATTATGAACTTTTGAACCTGTTTTATAGGCTCAATTCAAGAGTTTAATATTTTAATTTGTGAATTATTTTTTGTCAAAATAGAATGTTTTTTATGCTTAATTTTAAGTTTAATTTCTCGTGAAAATCGTGCCGTTTGGTGTGTCTATGAGAATTATTCCTTCAGAAGAAAGTGCGTTTCTAATGGAGTCGGCTTGTGCATAGTCTTTGTTTTTCTTGGCAGTTTGGCGTTCACCAATTTGTTTTAAAATCTCCTCATCTGAGAGAGAAGTCGTGCCATAAGATTTTTTAACATTTTCCTCTTCATTTGAGAGAAGGTCGAGAGACAAAACACTGTCGAAATCTTTCACAATGGCAAGTTTTGTTTTGTCACTTATTGAGCCGTCTTTTAAAGCATCAAAAAGCACTTTGAGGGCCAAAGATGTTTTTAAATCGTTATTTATTGCATCTTTAAATTTTGTTTTGTATGCTTTAAAACTCTCTTTTTGAATCTCGCCTTCAAATTTCAAATTTGATATGCGTTGAAGCAACTTTTTGTATGAATTAACCGAATTATCTATGATTTGATATGAAAAAATCAAAGGCTTGCGATAGTGTGATTCAAGGCAGAAATAGCGGTATTGCATTGGAGTGTAACCTTTTTGTTTAAAAACAGTTAGAGTGAGAAATTCGCCACTTGACTTGCTCATTTTTCCGCTTTGAGTCTGAAGGTGCATAACGTGCATCCAAGTGTGGCACCATTCGTGACCAAGATATGCTTCGCTTTGTGCGATTTCATTTGTGTGGTGAGGGAAAGCATTGTCGATGCCACCGCAGTGAATGTCGACATAGTCGCCGAGGTGCTTCATCGCAATGCAAGAGCATTCGATGTGCCAGCCAGGATATCCCACGCCCCAAGGACTGTCCCATACAAGCGCTTGATGTTCAAATTTTGAATTGGTGAACCATAAAGCAAAATCATTCTTATTCTTTTTGTTTTCATCGTCGGTGACGCTTTCGCGCACAGCCACCCCAAGGTCTTCTTGCTTAAAATTATAAAAAATGTGATATTTGTCAACTTTTGAAGTGTCAAAATAGACATTTCCGCCAGACAAATAGGCAAAATCCTTTTCAATGAGCCCGCTGATGACTTTGATGAAGCTATCAATGCAATGCGTGGCAGGTTCGATGACATCAGGCATCAAAACATTCAAATCTTTAAGGTCTTTAAAAAAAGCATCTGTATAGAAAAGTGCAATTTCTTCAACAGATTTATTCTCTCTTTTTGCCCCTTTGAGCATTTTGTCTTCGCCATCGTCACTGTCGTTTGAAAGATGCCCGACATCTGTTATGTTCATAACCCGCTTTACCTTATATCCGTTATATTTTAAGGTTTTGATGAGAATGTCTTCCATCAAATATGTGCGAAGATTGCCAATGTGAGCAAAGTTATACACAGTTGGTCCGCAGGTGTAGACTTTCACTTCATTCTTGTCTTTTGGCACAAATTTTTCAACTGTTCTTGTGAGGGAATTAAATAATTTCATATTTCATCTTCTTTTAATATTTTTTTATAACAAAAAATAACATATTTTTTCTTAAAATGTCAAGTAATATGAATATGCAATGACATTTGTTGTTAAATAGGTAATATATTATATTTTAAGAGAATTATTAATGTTAGAATATATTTTTGATTTTATTATAAAATTTTTTTATAAAATCAAAAATTTGAGGCGTCTTCAAGCACAAGGTTATCAAAAAAAATGTCTTCTGTGAAGTCGGCTTGTGAAAAACTTGTGTTTTTGAAAGCCACATAATGATAGACGTGTTTTGCAAGCAAAATTGGGGTTGCAAGGTCCAGTTTGTGACAAATATTGCTCAAATAGTCAAAGAAATCGTCCACTTCAAATGTTGAAAAATCCTCATACACAATGCTTTTAACAATTTTGTCGTCTTTCATTACTTTTGCCCAAATCCTAATCATAATTCTTCCTTTTATTTCAATTTTACTAAACGACACTAAGTATATCAGAAAAAGTCCCATATTGTAATTCTTTTTTTGCAAATTGTGAATAGTAAAAAAACTCTTGACATAAAATAGTTTAATCATTATACTTTTTCGATATTAAGAAAATTGTAAAAAATGAACAAAAAAAATTTTTTTGATTATCTTAATATAGAGAGATTTTGAAATGAGGGTTGTATTGGCTATACAGTTAATACTGCCGTTTTTTTGAAACTTTTATATGCAGGAGGTTAAACATATTATGGATGAAGAAATTTTTTTAACAAAAGAAGGACACAAGGCTTTACAAGAAAGACTTGATTTTTTGAAATCCGAAAAACGAGATGAAATTGCGAAAAAGATTGGAGTGGCAAGAGAGTTTGGCGACCTTAGTGAGAACTCTGAATATGATGCTGCCAAAGAAGAACAGGCACAAGTTGAATTGGAGATTTTGGAGATTGAAAACAAACTTCGTTTTGGGAAAGTTATTAATCAAAACAAGATTGATACAAAAATAGTTAATGTTGGGTGTTTCGTAAAATTGAAAGACCTTGATTTTAATGACGAATTTGAATATAAAATTGTGGGCGACACCGAGAGCGACCCAGCAAAAGGCTTGATTTCAAATAACAGCCCCGTTGGGAAGGCTCTTTTGGGTAAAAAAATAAATGAAAATGTCAACATTATTTTGCCACAAAACAACAATGCAACCATAAGACTGAAAGTGCTTGGGATTAGAGCATAATTCAACAAGCACAAAAGACATTTTTTTAAATTTTATCAGGGGTGTTTTGTAACGCCTCTGTTTTTGTTTGTAAAAAATACTAAAGTATGCTAAAATTTTTTTGGTGGGAATATATATGGCCGAATATGAAAATGTAATTTTAAATAATCTTCAATTTTTAGAAATTATGAGAGAAGACCTTGTCGGCAACTCATTTTTGTTTGAAACGCAAGATGAAGTTTTGCTTGAAAATTTTTCAAAAAGTTTTGCGAAATTTCTTTTGTGTAGTGGGAAAATTAAACCTTGCAATGAGTGCATTAGTTGCCTTAAAATGGATAAGGACGCTCATAGTGATGTGAGGATCTATCCAAAAAACAACAAAAATGTGCTTGTAGATGATGTGAAAGATTTGATTGAGAATATTTTTTTAAAACCCATTGAGAGTGATAAAAACATTTTTATATTCAATGAATTTTCAAGTGCAAATTTGCAAGCCCAAAATAAACTTCTTAAAATTTTGGAAGAGCCACCAAAAAATTCTTATATTATTTTAAATGTGACAAATCCAAGCAAGATTTTGCCGACGATAATGTCAAGGTGCAAAAAAGTTCGATTAAAACCACTCTCAAAAGGGGAAATGCTCTCGGCTTTTCAAAATAAAGAAATATCAAAACTTGAAAATGCCGTGGAGATTGCACAAGGTTCATTGCAAAAGGCAGAGTTGTTTTTGAATGACGATGTGTTTTTACAGACTTTTAAAAATTGTCTAAATACAATCCTAGAACTAAAAGACAGCAGATACCTTCTCAAATTTTCTTCAAAACTCAGGGCTGAAAAAGATAATATTTTGCTTGTTTTGGAGATTTTTGAGAGTTTATTTAGAGACTTATTGCTCATAAAACTTGATAAAGAAAGTCTTGTGAAAAATAAATTACATTTGAAAGAACTTTTGAGTGTTTGTGAGGAATATGACGGCGACAGTTTGGACAAGATAATAAGAAAAATTTTTGAAACAAAAAAGATTTTGGAGTCTAACTGTAATGCAGATATGCTCATAGACAGTCTATTACTATACATTTTGGAGGTGAAATATTTATGCAGAAGATAGAGGTGAGGTTTAGATATAACCCAAAACTATTTTCATTCGTGTCAAGTGACATTCTAAAACAGGGCGATTTTATCGTCGTGGAAAGTGCTCTTGGGCAAAGTTTTGGAATGGTGCAGAGTGTGTCAAACGCGCTTACAAAAGATGAAAGTATGCAAAAAATTCTTCGAAAAGCAAGCGAGAGCGACATTTTGCAGAACGAAAACATAAAGGAAAAGGAAAAAATTGCACTGCTTGAAACAAGAAAACTTGTCGAAAAACTCAAACTTGATATGAATGTCGTTAATGCAGAATATTCTTTTGATGGCTCAAAAGTTTTGATTGATTTCATCAGTGAAAATAGAGTCGATTTTAGGGAACTTGTGAGGGATCTTGCGAGCATTCTTCACACGAGGATTGAACTCAAACAAATCGGGGTGAGAGATCAGGCGAAAATGGTTGGAGGCATTGGCATTTGTGGGAGAGTTTGCTGTTGTGCTGCTCACTTAAAGGATTTTGAAAAGGTGAGTATAAAGATGGCAAAGTCGCAAGATTTAGCCCTCAATCCCGTCAAAATTAGCGGTGCTTGTGGCAGACTAATGTGTTGCCTAGCATATGAAGACCCTGTCTATAACGAACTACAATCAACTACTCCACGCATTGGTTCGCAGGTGAAAACTGCCGAAGGTGTGGGGACTGTTGTGTATAGAAAACTTTTAAGTCAAGTGTTGTCTGTTAAGTTTGAAAGTGCCGACGGCAGTGTCCATTTTAAAGATTTTGACGTCAAAGATGTGACTTTCGTTCAGAGATCAGGCGGGGACGACAGAAAATTCAAAAACAACAAAAAGAACGACGATAAAAAAGATGAAAATTGAACTTGAAAACGATGAAATTTTGGAAGATTTACAACGGGACAACCTAAAAATTGTGCAAGACAATAGTTTGTATAAATTTTCGAGCGACAGCGTGATGCTTTCAGATTTTGCTTGTGTTAAAAAAAGTGATTTTGTCGTCGAACTTTGTTCAGGCAGTGGTGTCATAAGCGTGCTTGTTTATGCAAAATATGCTCCAAAAAAGATTAAAGGGTTTGAGGTGGACAAACACCTTTTTAATCTTTCTCTTAAAACACTTCGATTCAATGAAATTAATGCGATTGAGTTTGTGAATGACGACCTCAAAAACGCGCCTAAAATTTTAGGATTTGAAAAGGCAGATGTTGTCATTTGCAATCCGCCATATTTTGTGTTTCCAAAGGATACTTCTAAAATTAGCAAGAAAAATTTGACCACAAAATATGAAAGTTTGGCAACACTTGAAGACATTATTAAAGCGTCATCGCAACTTTTGAAAGTAAAAGGCAAATTATATTTTATCTACACTTCAAAAAGAATTCAAGAACTGCTTGTTTGTGCAGAGAAAAACAACCTTATTTGCAAAGAATTAAAATTTATTTTTAAAGAAAACACATCAGATTTGGTGCTTTGTAAATTTGTGAAAAGAGGACTTTTGGGTTGTGAAGTTAAAAAGACTTATATCACTTAATTTTAATTTTTAGATTTTTATGGGATTTTTAAAAGATTTTAAAACAGATAATCACATAATTTGGCACAGCAAACAACTAATGACTGCGCCAAAAAGAGTCGCAAACAAAGCGACTGGAATGGCATAGGAAAGTTTTCGCACGCTTGTTTGTGAGCAATAGAGAGTGGTGACATAGAACACTGTGTCGCAACTGCCGACAATCACGCTGGCACTTCTGCCGATGGCACTGTCCACCCCATAAGTTGTGTAGATATCGTTCAAAATGGCAAGGCTTCCGTTTCCACTGAATGGCTTTAAAAGCACCAGTTCGCACAATTCGTTTGGAATGCCGATGAGATTAAAAAAAGGTGAAATTAATTTTGCAAGCAGGAGGGCAAGTCCACTTATTTTGATGAACTGCACCATAATCATAATAGTGACAAGATATGGAAAAATGCTGACGACAAGGTTCACACTTTGCTTTGCTCCAGAGATGAAACTGGTGTAAACATTCACTTTTTTTATTTTCGCATAAACGAACACAAATAAGATTAAAACGGGAAAAAGATAGACGCTCATTTATTTTTTTTCCTTTTTTTTATACCCTCGATGAAGAGTGCTAAAAAAATGCCGACAAGCGTTGTTAAAACAGCGGAGATTATCGTGGGAAGAATTATGTTGCTGGCATAATTGCTTCCTGCTGTGATGCGAAGCCCAAGCACAGTCGTGGGCAGGATTTGCATGGAAGTGGAGGCAAAGATGATGAGCATAATCATCGGCCTGTTTGCTTTGCCACTGCCGTCGTCGAGTCGTCCCATTGCTTTCATTCCAAGCGGGGTGGCGGCACCTCCCATACCAAGAATATTGCACGAGATATTCATACAAATGAGTTCGTTTGTCACGGGGTCGAGTTTGCCAAAAATTTTCCTTGTGACAGGCGAGAGAACTTTGCTTAGACTTTTGTTTATGCCACTGTCCTCCATAACCTGCAAAATTCCCAGCCAAACAGAATAGATTGCACACAAACTTATGCTCAATTTGAGAGTGTTTTCACTGGCTTCAAGCATTGAGGGAAGAATAATTTCAGGGTTTAAATATATCAAAATACATATGCTCAGGCATATCAACCAAAACCAAATTTTGCTCATAATAAAAGGTATGAATTTTTAATAAAAGGTATGCAGATATTAATAATTATGCTATAATTTTTTTTATGATTATAGATTCGCATTGTCACTTGTATGACGAAAAATTAAAAGTTGAATTGCCAAGAATTTTGGAAGAAATCTCTAAAAAAGACATCTTTTGTGTGTGTTGCGGGGCAGATGTTGAAACTTCAAAACAATGTGTTCAAATCGCCAAAGAGAACTCAAATATTTTTGCAACAGTGGGCTATCACCCTGAATATGTGGCAAATTTTAAAGATGAAGACATATCAAAAATTGAAAAACTTTCAAAAGAAAAAAAAGTTTTGGCGGTTGGCGAGATTGGGCTTGATTATTATTATGAAAAAGAAAGTAAAACTAGGCAAAAAGAAATGCTTGTTTCGCAAATAATGCTTGCGGATAAATTGGGGTTACCGTGCGTTTTCCACGTGAGAGAAGCAATGGGGGATTTTTTGGATATAATAAGAAATCACCGCGATTTTTTCAAACATTCAGCAGTTGTTCATAGTTTCAGCGGAAGCGAAGAAGTGGCGAAAATTCTTGTCGATTTTGGGTTTTTTTTGGGCATAAATGGCATCGTCACTTTTAAAAATGCAAGAGGGCTTTTAGATGTCGTGAGAAGTGTGTCGATGGACAGAATTTTGATCGAAACAGACAGTCCATATCTAACCCCAGAGCCACACAGAGGGAAAAATAATGAGCCTAAATTTGTCGAGTTTGTGGCGAAAAAGGTGGCGGAAATCAAGGGTTTAACAGTCGAAGAAGTTATTAGAATTAGTGCTGAAAACACAAAAAGACTTTTTAATTTTTAAAAACATTAAAGTTTATTTTATATAAATTTTGATTAAATAAATTTGGAAAAACGCGAAAAAAAAGAAACGCGAAAAAAAGAAACGCGAAAGAATAAAAAAGGAAATAAATGAAAAAAGAAAAGAGCAAGTTTAGATTTAAAAAAGAGTTTGGTCAAAACTTCATCTTCGACACCAAATTTTTGAATGAAATGGTGAGTGATTTGATGCTTGAAAAATCAAGCAATATATTAGAAATCGGTGCGGGAATGGGCTCTCTCACCAAGATTTTGGCAGAAAGATTTAAGAAAGTTGTGAGTTTCGAGATTGACAAAACACTCACAGAAAAACTCAAGAAAATCGAAACGCAAAACAGTAATTTGAAGATTGTTTTAAGCGACGTTTTAAAAATGAATACAAGCGAAATTGACGAGATGTTTTTGGGTGAGAGTTTTAATATTGTGGCAAACATTCCCTATAACATTACTTCGCAGATTGTGTTCAAATTTTTCTTTGAGAGCAACAAACTAGACAAAATGTTTGTGATGGTTCAAAAGGAAGTGGGGGAGAGATTCATCGCCTCACCTTCGACAAGCGAATATGGCATTCCAAGCGTATTATTGTCTACTTTTGGCGAGTGTAAAATGGTGAAACAGGTTAATAGAAATATGTTTTTTCCTGTGCCAAAAGTGGATTCTTGTGTGATTATGATTAAAAGAATTGACCAAAAATTTGGCAGTTTTGACAAAGAAAAATTTGAAAACTTTTTGAGTTGTTGTTTTAGTATGAAGCGAAAAACACTTGTTAATAATCTTTTGAAAATGAACACAGATAAAGAGAAAATTGAGAGCATTTTAATTGATTTGAATTTGGACAAAAATGTTCGACCTGAGAACCTTTCGGCAGAAGATTATGTGAAATTATTTAGAAAATTTTTTTAATAGTTTCAAAAACTTTTTATCAAAATATTTTTTTAAAACATATATATTGAAAAATACGTATGTTTTTTATTTTAGTGTAAGAAAGTCAAAAATTGATTATATATGTTAAATTTCGACAAATAAATTGTGTTATGATTGAAGAAAATATGATGAGGAGTGTGAGAGTCTAAATAGCGATGAAAACGATGATTTTGAATAATGAATTTAAGGACAATCAAAAAGCAGTTTTGAGCCTTAAAGAGAATGAAAAGAGCATAATTAAGTTTTTCAACCTTAATAACAAAGGAAAAAATCTTGCACTTGGCATCAAGCAAGACAAAACGATTGTGAAAATCCCACTTTTTGTGAATGACGGGAAAAGTGAATTTCAACTGAATGAAAACATAGACTTTTCAAAAAATCTTTTGTGTGCTGTTGTGGACGTTTCAAACACTTTTTGCCCCGAGATTTTGCTTTCTGGAAGCAACAATTCAAGCGACGAAAATGAGAAAATTGAAGATGCTTTTGCGTTGAAAAAACCACAAGATTCTTCCACTCTCTATGTCCAAGAAACCGAAGAAAAAATTGAAAATATTATTGATAGCAATCTTGCAGAGGATATGAAAGAAAATTATTTTGACGAGTGTGCCAAATGCAAATATAGAGAAGCGTTTTATAGCGGGTGTGACTCTCTCAAAGATAACAGTGAGATTTTGACAAAAAAAGATAATTTCAACGAAATTAAACAAATATATGCAAAAAAGCAAAATGATGACGATATAAAAGAAAAAGAAAAAGATTTTGAAAATGAAGAGTTAGATAAGAAAAAAGACGAAGACGAAGAAAAAGATTTTTACAGCCAAGTGAAAGACCAAGTGGAAACACTTTTTGAAAAATATAAGCCAGATGAAGACTTAAAGGAGATTATTCCAAACTCAAAATGGGTGCGTGTGACATATGACGGCGAAGAAAATTTTTATGTTTTAGGACTCATCAGCGATGAAGAAAATGTGCTTAAATACATATCTTATGGTGTTCCATCAAGCGATAGCACAACTCCGCCAGATGATTTGATTGACTATGCACAATGGTTGCCAAAAGATATGAATAGCATACACAAAGAGGGTTATTGGATTGTTTGTCAAGATGCGAAAACGGGCGAAACTCTTAAAATTCAACTGGTGTGACTAGGATTATAAAACAAAAATTTATTTTAAAAGAAAAAATTTAGCACAACCTTTAAATGTGTATGAAATAATTGACAAATAATTGTTTATTTGTTATATTTGTTTGTCTAGTGAGGTTGACTGATTTGAAGAAGATTTTAAAGAACAAATTTATGTTTATTTTAGCCTTTATTTTTGCTTTTTCCACCATTCTTTTTGCGTGTAACGCAATTAATCTTAGCGGTGGACCAAACACAACGGAGACTGTCTATGGAAATGGCGGAAGTGCCGTGGTCAAAGGCGACTATCTCTATTTTGCCAATGCGTATGTTGACTATACAAATTTAACGAGCGTGAACGACAACAAATATGACAGTGGCAGTGAATTCACCATATATGGAATTTATAGGACGAAACTTGGCACAGACGGCAAAGTTGTGCTTGATGATGATGGCATTCCTCAAAATGTTGAGATTTTATCATATAACATTGGAGGATATTCATATTCTGGGCTTTATATTTGTGGCGACTATCTCTACTATTCCACCCCATACACCGCCTCGACCTCTGGCTCAGATTCTGAAATTAAGACAGGACTTGTCAGATTTGACAGAATTAAACTCGACGGGACAGGTCATCAAGAAATATACAAAACAGTATCATATTCGAGCGATTGCGACTATAACATTGTGTATGTGAACGGGACAACATACATTGCTGTGTTAGACGGCGACAAAAACCTCGTCGTTGTGAATTGCACAAACACAAATGTGGAGAATTCAACTTTTGCTACAAATGTTTCTTCTTTTGCTGTGTTTGAGCAAACAAACATAAAATATGGCGAAACGATAGCGACTGCAAACACCTATGCTTACTATGTTGTGCAAGATGACAATGAAAATTATTTGATGTTTAGAAAACCTTTGGCTGGTGGAGACGCGCAAACAATGATTTCTTCTTCCAGTGAGATTTCAATCAAAACTATTAAAAATGGCAGGGTGTATTACACTTTAAACAACAAACTTTATTCCACAGTTAATGGCGAAAGCGAAGTGAAACTTTACTCTCAATTAACTATTAATTCAGAGACTAGCGACACGGCAGGAACGATTGTGGACTATATCGTTTTGGACGATAGCATTGGAGTGAACCTTGACAGAGGAGTTCTTGGCATCTATTATGACGGGACAAACTATTCATTCAGGATTTATAATGGATATGACAACGGCACAACTTCAACACTGCTTAATGTCAGTGTGAAAAACACAACGGTGAGACCAACCCTTGTTGCAACGCAAGACAGCGAATTTTATTTTCAAATGACAGATAGTGACACCGAAAATGAGAGTTTATATATGGTCGAATTTGAACTCACATATAGTTCAAACAAATTTAATTTAACAAACTTGGCAGACCCAAAAATAATTGCAACAAATTTTTCGGGTGAAGTGAACAGCACAACTTTAATTGATTTTGATAAGGAAAGATTTTTTGTCTATGAAAGCGAGGACGAAAGCAATATCTCATACCTTAAAATGTATATGATTAACGAACCATCATACACTGATGACGACGAAAATTTGGTGGGTCAATACATTGGCATTTTAGATTAGGAAAATTAAAATAATTTTTAAATAGACGGTAATTTATATTTTTCGTCATTATAGTGAAAGGAATACCTTTTTTTGATTTTTAGTGTCAGAATAAACGGGGTATTTTTTTCTTCGACATTTTTCGACTTATTATATTTATATTTTTAAAAGATAGACATATATTTCACCCAAACTTTTTTAGTTTTTTCTGGCGATATGTTAAACTTTTTGTAGTTAAAATCAAAAAGGAGAAAGGTATGTAATGGAAAAAGTTAGAGTTTTGTTACTCGATAATGTTGATGAAGAGAGAGAAAAAACAAAGGAATTTTTGCTACAAAACGAAAGAGTTGAACTTGTGGATTGTTTGAACGACGGAGAAAAAGGTTTTGAACTGATTTGTAAGAATAATGTGGATTTTGTGGTGACAGATGTTGTCTTGCAATCTTTTGACGGCTACGAACTCTTGGAACAAATCTCTACACTTGAAAACAGACCAAAAGTAATGATGCTATCTTCGCTTAAAAATGATGGATTTGCACAAAAGGCAATTAATATGGGTGCAATTTATTATATGGTGAAGCCAGTTGTGAAAGAAGTTTTTTTGAAAAGGTTTAATGATTTTATTGACAGAAAAGAAGAAAGAATTTCGAGAAGTCCCAGAAATAGAGTGCTTGAAGAGCGGATTAGTAATATTTTTATCACCGTGGGAATTCCTGCACACATAAAGGGCTATCAATTTTTGAGGGAGGCGATTAAGATGGCAATTGTTGACCCGGACATCATTAACTCCATAACAAAACAACTCTATCCTTCAATTGCCAACCATTTTTGCACCAGTGCCAGCAAAGTGGAAAGGGCAATTCGCCATGCGATTGAAGTGGCATGGAATAGAGGAAAGATTGAAAATATCAACAATATTTTTGGCATTAAAGTGTATGATAGCAATGAAAAACCGACAAATGGTGAATTTATTGCATTGGTGGCAGACAAGATGCTTGTTGAAGGAGCGTAAAAGAACATTTATCACTCAAAAAAGCATTAAAATGGTTGTTAGTTAGCAGTTTTAATTTTATTTAAAAAATATTTTTAATTTATTTATAAAACACTTGTCATATGGGTAAAAATATGATAAATATTTGCATAAAGAATTAGGAGAAAACGCTATGAAACAAACATATATTAGATGCCCTAGATGTGAACTGAATTTTATTCTAAAAAAAGACAAGTTTTGCAACGTGTGTAAAAAGGAGATGAAAGCTTTGGGCTCAATGGCTAATGATGAGGACCTTGACCTTGAACTTTGCCCTGTGTGCAAAGTGAACTACATCAGTCCAAATGAGGATATGTGTGCAGTTTGTGCAAAGGAAAAAGCACTCGCAGAGGAAGACGACGAAAAAGATGTCACAACAAATTGGGAAAGTTACACAACCCCAGAAGACGACGAAGCGGGTTATAGCGATGAAGAGACAAGCGATATGGTGTCGATTTCAAATCTCGGTGATGACTCACTTGAAGTGGACGATGATATGCCTCTCACCCTTGAAGACGAAGATGAAGACGAGGAAGACATTGACGACGAAGAGAAGAAGAAAGACGACATTGATATTGACGATGAAGACTTAGACGATTTTGAAAATATTGACGACGATGAAGAAGATGACGACTATGTCGACGAGAACGATGACTAAAACATTTGAATAGAAAAAGTGCCTTTGACAATAATTACTAGGGGTGATTATGCGCAAAGGCATTTTAAATTTAGATAATATTAAGTGTGACATATTATCTGTTAAAGGAAAAAATGTTGATATTACTATTAATAAGGGTAGAAAAAGAATAAACAGTTATTGTGGAGTTGTGGAAAATCTTTACCCGTCGGTGTTCACGGTGAAGATTTTGAACGATAATCAACTAAAATCTGTGACTTGTTCCTATTCAGATGTGCTGTGTGG
>SAAW01000093.1 GCA_009929275.1 Clostridia bacterium | reverse complement strand
TTAAAGAAAAGCATTAAGGCTCCAAAAAGCGATCTGCTATTTTATAGAGTATCTGTCATTGCCAATTACAGAGAAATAATTGTAGACGAGTTTGATGAGTTGGTGCTTGCAAGGGCATTAGGCGAACGCTTGACTACGATCTTGAAGTCAAAATTAAAAATGTCGGTAACCGAAAGCGACAGCTTTAAAAAAATAAGCGAGTCTGACTGGAGCTCTGAAAGAGAATGGAATAAGCTTAATATATCATACTGCGATTATATATTTAAAAATGCCGAAAAACCTCGCGTTGAAAATTTCAAAGATGTTAATTATACAAAAATCACAGAAGACGGGTTTGAGACTTCGGTTATAAAATTTAAAGCCCCTTACGTATTCAGCGGGAATTTTCCTTATCTTGACATATTGGGCGTTTCGATCATTTTAGGCACGCTTTTGAGTGGCTTTATTTTAACCTCTCAGTCTATCGTTAAATTTCTTGAAAAAATTTCAATCTTAATGCCGGTGAAGCATTTTGTTTTTTTTATTTCGGTTATGTGTCTCTTTTTACTTATTTATGCAACTTTGGCGTATATTTTCAGAATTGAAAATGAGATTAAAGTTAACGAAAAAACTTTTGTCTTTACTCAAACTACCAAATTTGGTAAAGAAGATTTTATAATGCCCGTCGACTCCATTGAAGAAATAATTACAGACTCGGGAAAAAACGAAATATTCTTTCATCGGTACAAGCGCATGCATTTAATCAGCGATGCCAGGATTCTAACCTTTTTTATTGATCAAAGCAGATTTAATGTTCTAAAAAAAC
Organism: Clostridia bacterium; assembly: GCA_009929275.1. GTDB lineage: Bacteria > Bacillota > Clostridia > Christensenellales > UBA1242 > UBA7862. The sequence continues at coordinate 661 of SAAW01000093.1, read as the reverse complement.
TGATTGACCTCGCCATGTTTGAAGCGGGCGAAAAACATATTTCAAACCCCCTTTAACAGTTTTTGCGCGACCCTCTAAGCAGGGGGTTGCGGTTTCGTTTTATATTTGCTACAATTTTAGAATCATATTGAAGGAGATGTACCCTAATGAAAAAAAGTATTTTGGCTGTATGTTTTGCGGCCGCCGGTGTTCTTCTGTCCACCTCTTCCTTAATGGCAGCCGAACCGGCTTCTCGCTATATTGTTCGTTTTGAAAGTGAACAAATAAAAGCTAAGAATCCATCGCATGAAGATGTCGTAAAACATTTGCAGGCTAAATTGAAAAAGAATATGGCTTCGGTCGAAAAAAAGATTAAGCCTGTTAAAAGTGCGCGAATTACACCTCTTTGGATAGCCAACGCTTTTGCAATAACCGCTAACGAAAAAGATATCAAGACCATTTCTGAACTTCCTAATGTTGCAGAAGTAAAAAAAGCCGAATACAATATTTTCATTGAAAAAGATATTAACAAGAAAAAAGTGAAACCCACAGAAGATGTGCAGTGGAGCGTTAAAAAAGTCAGAGCCGACGAAGTTTGGCAAACTTTCAAAATTGACGGCCGCGGTGTTGTTGTCGGTGTTCTTGATACCGGTATCGACGGTGAACACGAAGCTTTTAAAGA
>SAAW01000092.1 GCA_009929275.1 Clostridia bacterium | reverse complement strand
GGAACAAACTTCTCGAAGCGACCTTCTGTTGTTTGTTCCTCGTCGGATGGTTCAAGAGCTTCGAGTGTTTTTTTGGTGTATTGTGAGAATTTTTCCAAGTTTGGAAGGGTGATTTTTCTTTTACGGGTTTTTTTGGAATTGTCTGTAATGAGGACTAATCCCTTTTCCTTTAATCGAAAGAGTCTTGCCTGTACAGACAATTCCGTGGTGCCTAGTCTCTTGGAAAGGTATTCATTGCTTGCATCACAATAGCCATATTTAAAAGAAAGACCAAAAATAATGCCTAACATAAGCTTTTCGTCACCACTTAGGTACATGTTTTCGACAATACTTTCATGAACAGCAACGAAGTGTCCTTCTGGATAACTACTCATTGCAATCGCTTTCATCTTTAGCGTAATTGTTTGCAAGCAAAAAGCTTCTTATTTTCTCGTTCATGGAGTCTTTTCTAACCCATGCCCCATCTCTTTTGATAGCATTAAAAAAACTTTGTGAAGGAAAATTATTGTCACGACATAACCCTGCGATGCTTCCAAAATCTTTTACAATCTTTTTTTTGTCTAAAACTAACATTTTTAGCTTCCTTTTTTGATACTTATTGTAAAGTATATATATAAATTGTCGATATACTACAAAATATGAGAGTATTATATATCATATTTTGTAGATTGTCAATAAAAACTACCTTAAATGAGATATATTGTCTAAAAGGATAACTCATGGACTTTAAAAAATTGAGAAAAAATAAGAAAATGACCATAGAATCAGTGGCATCTGCACTGGATGTTCATCCAAATACAATTATGCGTCTTGAAAAAGAGAACGATACTGACCGCATATCAAAACGCAAGTTTGATGCACTCATGGAACTCTACGGTGTCGATGTGATACAAAATATGAAACACCTGCACGCCTCGTTTGGAATCACACACATACCCTATTTTGTAGATGTGGTAGCATCCATGGGCGGAGGCTTTTTAAACTACGAAGACTCTGCGCTCGAAAAAATGGCGATAGATACAGACATGCTCAGACGACTGTTTGGCATACACTGCACGCAAAAACTCTCTCTCATCAATGCAAGCGGTGACAGCATGGTTCCTACGATACCAGATGGATGTATTTTATTGGTGCAAGAGACTGACATCCAAGATGGCTGCTTGTGTGCGTTTGTTCTGGGTGAAGAGCTGTATGTAAAAAGGATTCAAAAAAGACCTGTGCTCAAATTCATCAGTGATAATAAAGCGTATGATGATATTTACATTAAAGAAGAAGATAATTTGCGCATCATTGGAAAGGTTCTAGGCGTGTTCAAAAAGGTCTAGTTTTTTTATTCTTTCATTTTGAAAGAACATTTTATTCTTTCATTTTGAAAGAACATTTTATTCTTTCAAAAAAGTGATTTATTCTTTCAAAAAACGTGTTTGGTTTCATATATATATATTAAAGGAATTTAAAGCTCTATAAACGCGTGCGC
>SAAW01000091.1 GCA_009929275.1 Clostridia bacterium | reverse complement strand
AGGAAAAGTCAAAAACAAATGATCTAAAGCTGGCCAATCAAAACCTTCACCAATCACCCCGCCAGTCGCCACAATTATTTCGTATTGATTCTTTTTAATTTTTTCAAATAATTTTTCCCGATCAATTTTTTTCATTTGTCCTGTGACTAAGGCTAATTTCATCTTTTTATTTCTTTTTTGCAAAGCCGCAAAAATTGCTTCACAATGACCAACTCTTTCAGAAAGAATAATAATTTTGCCTTTTTCTTGCCACGATTTTTCCACGTCAAGGATTATTTGCTCCAATCTTTTTTTATCTGTTGCTAAAATTGTTCCCAATTCCGTGAATTCTTTACTTTCTGCTTCAGTAATTACTAATTCCGTTGTTGGCGCGATTAACTTTGTTTTTACTGCCGCTTGTGGCAATAAACTCATTTCATTATTGGTGGTCAAACTTTCTGTTGGAATAATTGGCCCAATAAAAAAGGTCATCAAGCGATCCAATTTGTCTTTGCGAAAAGGAGTTGCTGTCAGACCTAAACAATATTTTGCCGCAAAGCCTTTAACTACTTTGGCAAAAGTATTGGCCGGAACATGATGACATTCGTCAACAATTACCAAACCAAATTCGTTTTTAATTTCTTTAGTTCCTCGGCTTAACAAAGTTTGGTAAGAAGCCAGCGTTACTTTTTCGCCAATTTGCCATTTGCCTTCACCAATGATCCCCAAATCACCTTTTTGTAACTTGCAAAAATCATTAATTCTTTTTTCCCATTGTCCCAAAAGCGCGCGTGTATGGACAATGATTAAAGTTTTTTGCTTTCGTTCGCATAAGGTCTGTAAGCCTAACATTGTTTTACCAAAGCCCGGTTTTGCCTCAAGAATACAGCGATTTTTTTTGAGAATTTTTTCCAAAGCTAAAGTTTGTTTGTCTTTTAAATTAATCTTACTCTCAATTTTTTCGATTGGTTTTTCTACTCGTAAATCATTTAATCGCAGTTCGTCGTTTCTAGCATTTACGTATTGTCGCAGGCGAGGTCCAAAACCAATTGGTAAGAAAAAACCCGTTTTTAATTTTCGGTAACAAACAATCATTTTCGGTACTGTCCAAGTTGAGTAACCCATTCTTTTTAATTCAATAATTTTTGGATTAAAAAAAGCTAATTCTTTTTTGATTAATTTTTCCAAATCAGCATCAACTTGTGAAAGCGGCAGAAAAATTTCATTATCAATTCGCGCTTCAATAATTGCCATCATTTTTGTTTTACTAGTTTTGCGCCCGCTGGCGTATCTTGAATCTGATAACCTAAATCAGTTAATTGCTCTCGCAAAAAATCAGCGCGGGCAAAATCTTTATTCAGGCGGGCAGTTTCTCGTTCTGTTAGTAACGCTTCTGCTTCCGCGGTTAAATCGTCATTTTGTGCTTCAGCGCTTTTTTTCTGCAAAAAAAGCGCCACTTGCTGCCGCAGCTGTAAACCTAAAACATTGTCAAGTTCAATCACTA
>SAAW01000090.1 GCA_009929275.1 Clostridia bacterium | reverse complement strand
AACAAGCCCCAGGCATTCTGCCTGGGGCTTCAACTTTTCCCGTCACTCTTGTTTTTCTACAAAAAATTCAACTATTATTTTCTTTAATAATTGCCGTTATTTTTTTCACATCCATTGCACTAATCCCTAAATGCGTTGGCAAATTGATAATTGTCTTTCCCGCTTCCACCGCATTTTTTAACTGCGACAAATTAATTTGATAACCTTTTTGTTGCAGATATTTTTTTGGTCCAATTGGTGAATTGTACCAAAAATCGCGCAAATGATAACCTTGCTTTTCTAAAGCGCACAAAATTTGTTCTCTTTTTTCCGCTTTCACTTTTACTGGTAGACGCAAAGCGGCGCAACGATTAATTTCTTCAGCTGTCATTAGCCAGAAAAAATTTTCTTTGGGCAAATTTTCTTGATACCAAAAAATTCTCTGTCGTCGCTCTTTTTTTGCTTGATTTGCTACTTTCATTCTTATCTTTAGTAAAGCAAACTGCCAAGCTGGCAATTCTTGAAAGTCGCCTTCTTTTTCATAGGTCATTGGTTGTGATAACCACCCAGCTTTTTTATAAAAAAAGTGTAACAATTTACCTAAACCAAAATCATAAGTCTGACGAATTGTCCAAGTTAAAAGAGGATAAAACCGATCTTTTAATTGTTGCTTTTTTGGCACGGGCAAAGTGGCGATTTTTTCTGCTTTCTTTTGCAGTTTTTTATCATTAATGATTAAAATTCCTCCCGCCACGCTATCTAACGCTTTGTCTTGACTAGCAGAAAAAATCGCCATTGCTCCTACTTCGCCAACTTTTTTCCCATTGTCATATTCTGCTCCAAAAGCATGCGCATTATCTTCAATTAATGGGATCCTATTTCTTTTCAAAAGTACTTGCAGTTCGCTCATTTGTCGGACTGTAAATCCAAAAGTATTCTGAATAATCACTGCGTCAATTTTTCCTTGTTGAATTTTTGTTTTCAATTTTGCAAAATCTAAATTTAAGGTTTCATCAACGTCAATTAAAACTGGTACTAAATTTTCCCAAATAATCGCTTCATAAACCGCTAAACAAGTAAAACCAGTAATTGCTACCCGGCTTTTAGGTAATAAATCTAATTTACGTAAAGCTGCGCGCAAAGCTTCTCTACCTTTATAAAAATAAAGCTCTTGTTCACTTTTTTTAACTAATGATTTTTTCTGAAAGGTCAGCGCTTGCCAACTTTGATTAAAAGTCCAATTTGAACCCAAAGAATTAAATTTAGCCATCTGTTTTCTTCTCTTTCGTGTTATCTTCCTTCAAAAAGTTGGCAATTACCTGCATTGTTTCTTGCCAGTTTGTTATCTGTGGTACATGGCGTGCTCCTTTAATTATCGCCAATTTTGCTTGAGGAATTTTTGCTGCCATTTCTTTTCCTAAATGAAGTGGCGTCATTTGATCATTTTCTCCCCAAATTAATAATACTTCTGCTTTAATCAAAGCCAACTTTCCTCTTAGATCTTCACTGAGTAAATTTGCCATCGTTTTTTGCATGATTGCATCCGCTTGATAATAG
>SAAW01000011.1 GCA_009929275.1 Clostridia bacterium | reverse complement strand
AAATTATGTTATTTTAAAAATATATATTTATATAATAAAAAAATTGATTAAAAATGCCCGTTTTAAAAAACAACATATAAAAACTTGTTTTAATTTAGGGTGTTTTTTTATTTAAAAAAACATAAAAAAAATCTTTTAAAAATTTTTAAAAAAATGTCATAAACTGTTTGACATTTTGTTTTTATTGCATATAATAGTGCTAGCAGTCAAATCAAACGAGTGCTAACATATGCAATTTTGAAGTGCTAAAAAGTATATAATCAAAACATACACTTTTCAGTGTTTCAAAATTAGTTTTGCAAAGAGGAGGAGAGAAAACTTTTGGAAAATTCACCAGAATTGTCTAGGAGAAAAAAAGTCATTCTTTATAGTGCCATCGACAACTACATCAAACTTGCCAGCCCCATAACAAGCCTGCTTGTCCAGCAAACTGAACTTCACGACTTGTCCACGGCGACAATTAGGAACGAGTTGAACGCACTGGAAGCAATGGGATTTTTGAAACAAATCCACACTTCAAGCGGACGAGTTCCCACAACGAAAGGCTACAGATTTTTTGTGAACGAAACTTTGTTAGACATCAAATGCAACGGGCAAGATTTAAGCGAGATTAAAAACAAGATGTTTTCGCGTTCGACAAATCTTTCAGAGATTGTCGAAGCCATTTCAAAAGTGGTGTCGACGACAACGAACTATCCAACGGTGTTTATGTTCGACGGATTTGAAAATCTTTTGGTGCAAGGAATTAAGACAATTTATCTTTTAAACAATCAAATTCTTGTGCTTATTGAAACAAACATTGGGGCAATCTCAAACACAATCTTCGCACAGGGAAACATCACAAAACAGGATTGCGACAATGCTTCACAAGTTTTCACCAGCATTTTTGCAGGCAACAGCATCAAATTTCTCACTCAAAACGTCGACAATTTTAGCCTTGGCATCAAAAAGAGTATGAAAGAATATGAGGGCATTTTCAAACTTGTGCTTCAAGTGCTTGACGTCTATTATCACAAAACGAAGAGCAAAGTCAGCAACGAGGGCATCATAAAATTGCTTGAGAACAAAGAACTTAAAAATGTTGAAAATGCAAAGAATATTTTGAGTATTTTGGACGATGACGAGAAACTCAAAAACCTTATGGAGATTAAAGAAAACAGCGATTGCATAAGCGTGAACATTGGCGATGAAGTTGAAATGGGGAATTTGAACGATTGTGCCATAATCAAAACTCCACTCGTGCTGGACGGCAAACGAATTGCAACTGTGGGAGTCATTGGTCCTGAAAGGATTGATTATGCAAACATTGCAAGCGTGCTCAAATTTGTTTCGGACGAACTGAAAGACAAACTTAAAAAAGGAGGAAAGTATGGAACAGGACAACAAAAAAAATGAAATATTTGAAGACAAAAATGCAGAAAAGAAAACTAAAAACACAGAAAACAACGAAAGAGAAAAAGAAATTAAGACAATCACCTTGACTCAAGAAGACTATGACAACATAAAACTTCAAGTGGCAGACGCGATGAATGACTATAAAGACTTAGAGCGTGACTTTGAAAACTATCGCAGTCGCCTTAAAGATGAAGTGGAAAAAGCGAAGTTTGAGGGAGTGTCGGACGCAGTGAAAACAATTCTGCCCGCTCTTGATTCTTTTAAAAAAGCAAGGAAAATTGTTCAAGACAAGGCAACATTAAGTGGGATACATCTGATTGAAAAAAATGTTTTATCCGCACTTGACAGTTTAGGAATTAAAAAAATCGATTGCGTTGGCAAGGCTTTTGATCCAAACTTTCACAATGCCGTGATGATGATGCAAAAGGAACACACAAAAAGTGGCACAGTCATCGACGAAGTTGAAGCAGGCTACATGCTTAAAGACAAAGTTATAAAATATAGCCAAGTCATTGTGGCAAAATAAATTTATTAATTAATGACAAAAAAAGGAGAGTAAAATTATGTCAAAAGTTATAGGTATTGATTTAGGAACAACAAATTCCTGCGTTGCAGTTATGGAAGGCAAAACTGCAGTCGTAATCCCAAATGCAGAGGGAGAGAGAACAACTCCATCTGTGGTAGCCTTTTCAAAAGGGGAGCGTCTTGTGGGGCAAGTGGCAAAACGACAAGCCGTTGCAAACCCTGAAAACACCGTCATTTCAATCAAAAGAGAAATGGGGACGGATTTTAAAGCAGTTATTGAAGACAAGCAATACACACCTCAGGAGATTTCTGCAATGATTTTGCAAAAACTCAAAAAGGACGCCGAAAGTTATCTCGGCACAAAAGTGACTCAAGCAGTCATCACTGTGCCAGCATATTTCAACGATAGCCAGCGTCAAGCCACGAAAGACGCAGGAAAGATTGCAGGGCTTGAAGTCTTGCGTATCATCAACGAGCCAACAGCGGCTTCACTTGCATATGGATTTGACAAAACAGAAAAAAATCAAAAGATATTGGTGTTTGATCTTGGTGGCGGAACATTCGACGTGTCCATTCTTGAGATTGGCGAGGGCGTGTTTGAAGTTATCTCAACTTCTGGCGACAGCAGACTCGGTGGCGACGATTTCGACAAGAAGATTATGGACCTTTTGGTGAGTGATTTTAAGTCAAAATCTGGCATTGATTTGTCAAAAGACAAACTTGCAATGCAGAGAATTAAGGAAGCCAGTGAAAAGGCAAAATGCGACTTGTCAAGCGTTCTAAAAACGACAATCAACCTCCCATTCATCACAGCAGATGCAACTGGACCAAAGCACCTTGAATATGATCTCACAAGAGCAAAATTTGATGATATCACAAGAGACCTTGTGGAAAAAACAAGCGTTTCTGTGCAAAAAGCAATGAAAGACAGCAAGTTGACATTCGAAAAGATAGACAAAATTATTTTAGTCGGCGGTTCAACTCGAATCCCAGCAGTTGTGAATGAAGTCAAAAAAATAACAGGAAAAGAGCCTTTCAAAGGCGTCAATCCAGACGAAAGTGTGGCTCTTGGGGCTGCCATTCAAGCAGGTGTTTTGTCGGGCGATGTGAAAGATGTCCTTTTGCTTGACGTCACTCCACTTTCACTTGGGATTGAAACAATGGGCGGAATTTTTACAAAACTCATCGAGAGAAACACAACTATTCCAACAAAGAAATCTCAAGTTTTCTCTACTGCCACAGACAATCAGCCAGCGGTTGACATTCACGTCTTGCAGGGCGAGAGAGAGTTTGCAAACGGCAACAAAACCCTTGGCAGATTCAGTCTCAATGACATTCCACCAGCACCAAGAGGAATTCCTCAAATTGAAGTGACTTTCGACATTGATGCAAATGGAATTGTGCATGTTTCAGCAAAAGACCTTGGGACAAAGAAAGAGCAAAGCATAACAATCACTTCTTCCACAAATCTTTCAGAAAAAGACATCAGCGAAGCCATCACCGAAGCCGAAAAATTTGCCGAAGACGACAAAAAGAAGAAAGAACTTTTTGAGACGAAAAACAATGCAGACAATATGATTTTATCTCTTGAAAAAATGCTTAAAGAAAACGGAGATAAACTTTCACAAGCCGATAGAACGACTCTTCAAACAGCAGTTGATAAGTGTAAAAAGGACATTGAAACAGAGGACGTGGAGCAGATTAGAAAAGCGCTTGAAGAACTTTCAACGAGTTCAAGTAGCATCATTTCAAACCTCTATGTTCAGGCATCAAAAGACGCAAAAGAAAATGGCGAGGAAAAAACTGACGAGGCAAAAAAAGACGACGAAGAAATTATCATCGACGATAAAGACAAGAAAAATGAAGATGACAAAAAATAATAAACTCTAAAAAAAGGTGAAAAATAATGCCAAATAACAAAGATTACTATAATATTCTTGGCGTTGCTAAAGATGCAAGTCAGGACGAGATTAAGAGTGCTTACAGAACACTTGCAAAAAAATATCACCCAGACCTTCACCCAAACGACGCAAATTGCAGTCATAAATTTAAGGAAGTAAATGAAGCCTATGAGACCCTTGGCGACGCAAATAAACGTTCAAATTATGATCAGTTTGGCACCGCCGACCCAAACGCTCGTTTTGGCGGATTTGGTGGCAATGGAAACCCTTTTGGCGAAGGTTTTGGTAACGGTGGCTCATTTGGCGGATTTGACGACATTTTCGATATGTTTTCATCTTTTGGAGGAAGAACAAAGTCAAGGCAAAGCGGAGTGCAAATCCCTGGGGAAGACATTGTCATCAATCTTAACTTAACCTTTAAAGAAGCAGTTTCTGGCTGTGAAAAGACTTTCAAGGTGAATAAGGTTGAAAAATGCGACAAATGTCACGGAACAGGCGCGAAGAACGGCACGGAATATGAGACATGTCCTGATTGTCACGGCACAGGGCAAGTGAGATACACTCAAAACACCATTTTTGGGCAAGTTTCCAGCATTGGTGCTTGCAAGACTTGCAATGCGACTGGCAAAGTTGTCAAAGAAAAATGTCCAAATTGTGGCGGAAAAGGAACAATCAAAAGTTTGCAAGAGATTACAGTCAAAATTCCTGCGGGCATCGACAATAATCAAACTATAACAATGCGTGACAAGGGCAATGCGTCCATAAAAAATGGACCAAACGGCAATCTTATCATCAATGTTTCTGTGTCTTCGCACCCAATTTTAGAGCGTGACGGCTTCAATCTTTTGCTCGATTTGCCGATTCCTTTCACCACGGCTTATCTTGGCGGAAATGTGAAAATTCCAACGGCAGACGGGACTTATGTCTTAGCTCTTCCCGCACTCACCCAGCCAAACACTGTGTTCAAACTGAAAGGCAGGGGAATAAAGGTTCTTCAAAAGGAAAGTTATGGCGACTTAATTGTCACAGTGCGTGTGGAAATGCCAAAAGAATATAGTAAGATTGACAAAGAACTTATCCAAAAACTTGAAGAAAATATTTCGGGCAGTTCATACAAAAAGTTTAAAGAATTCCAAGATAAACTCAAAAGATTGTAATAAATTACATATTAGATATTATAAAAAAACAAACGAAAAAGCAGGTGAAAAGCCTGTTTTTTTTTCTTAAAAATAAATTGCGGGGAAAAATAGCGGGTGTGAGAAGTTAAGTTTTTAAAAAAGTAAAATTTTAAGCGGTGTTTCACTTAAAATATTCTTTATTGATAATGAAACTTTGTGCTTGAAAGGTTAATAAAAGTATTTTTTGGGACTAATTAAAGTTGACTTTAAAAGCAAAATTATGCTAAAATTTTTGAATGGAAAAAAGATTTTTTGCACAAAAAGAAAACATATTTAAAAATCAAATCACCTTGACTGGTGAAGAGCATAATCACCTTGCCAAAGTGATGAGATTAAGAATTGGCGACAAGGTTGAGTGTTTTTTTGACTCGAGCGAAGTGTTTTTGTGTGAAATTATTGAGATTTTAAAAGACAAAAGTCTTTTAAAAATAGAAAGTTCAAGCCAAAGCACTGCCAATCCAAAAATGTCACTAACCCTTTTTCAAGGACTCCCAAAACTCGACAAACTTGAATTTATCTCTCAAAAATTGTGTGAAATTGGGGCAAGCGAGATTGTTCCTTTTTCTTCCAAATTCACCATTGCAAAAGAAAATGAGAACAAACTTGAAAGGCTTTATAAAATTAATGTTTCGGCGTGTAAACAATGCGGACGAACAAGTCTTTTAAAAGTGTCAAAAACACTCAAATTTAATGAAATGTGCCAAAGACTAAAAGACTTTGACAAAGTTATCTTTGCAAACGAAAAAGAAAATTTTACAACATTAAAATCCTCTTTAAACACACTTAATAGTTCGCAAAAAATTGCCGTTGTCGTGGGCAGTGAGGGCGGATTTTCAACAGACGAGATTGACACTCTTTGCAGTTTAAAAAATGTCACTTCTGTTTCACTTGGAAGAAGAATTCTTCGCACAGAAACGGCAAGTTTGGTTCTTTGCGGGTGTGTCGCAACTTGGTTGGAGGACTGAGATGTTGGAAAATTTTACTAAAATTCAAAAAAAGCAAAAAGTCTGCTTGATTAATCTTGGTTGCAAAGTAAATCAATATGAAATAGACGGCATTTTAAACACTCTCCAAGGCGAATATGAAATCATTACTAAACTTGGAAAAGCCGAAATTTTTATTGTAAACACCTGCGCTGTCACTCAGGAAGCGGAGAGAAAAAGCAGGCAGATTATCTCTAAAATTTTGAAGCAAAATATCGATGCTAAAATATATATGTGTGGTTGTGCAACAGAGCATAACTCCGAGCAATTTTTAAAAACACCACAAGTTCAGTGCGTCATCGGCACTTTTGGGAAAGGAAAAATTAAAGAAAATTTCGGGAAAACTGGCAACTTAACCCAAGAAATTTCAAAAGAATATGAGGACAATCTCCTTGCCACAAACGTGAGAACGCGGGGATATGTCAAAATTCAAGACGGTTGCAACAACTTTTGTTCCTATTGCATCATTCCATATCTTCGTGGCAGGAGTCGCTCCCGTGCGCTTGAAAGTATTGTGAAAGAAGCCAAAATTTTGTCAAAAAATTGCAAAGAAATTGTCATAACAGGCATAAATATCAGCGACTATAAAATTGACGGCAAACTCGCCCTAATTGAAGTGCTTTTTGCACTCAAAAACTTGCCTACGCGTGTCCGTTTGGGTTCACTTGAAGCGAATGTTATCACAGAAGAATTTTTGGAAAAAGCAAAGAGTATTGAAAACTTTTGTCCGCATTTTCACCTGTCACTTCAAAGCGGGAGCGACAAAGTTTTAAAGGAAATGAACAGGCACTACACCACCAAAGATTACTATGAAAAAGTTTCTCTCATCAGGCAATTTTTCCCTTTTTCTGGCATCACCACAGATGTTATCGTGGGCTATCCCACGGAAACAGACGACGACTTTGAAAACACCCTTACGTTTGTTGAAAAAGTTTCGTTCAGTGCTGTTCATTTTTTCATATATTCTTCAAGGGAAGGGACTCGGGCAAGCAAACTTCCACAACTTAATGGGAGTGTCAAAAAACAACGCGAAGAAAAACTCAAAATTGTCGCTCAAAATTGCAAAAAAAAGTATCTAGAAAAATTGCTTTCAAAGAATATAGAAGTTCTTGTGGAGCAAAAGGTGGGCAAATATTTCATTGGCTTTTCAAGGGAATATGTAAAGTGTTTTCTAACTTCCAAAAGAGATTTGACAGGTAAAATCGTCAAAGCAAAAGTAGGAAAAATTTTTGAAGACGGCATTTTTGTGGAAGAAATTGTTTGACAAAACACAAAAATTGTGTATAATAAGTCATAATTTAAGCGTTTGAGGAGGTGATAATATGTCAACAGTTAAAGTAGGCGACAATGAGAGTTTGGAAAGTGCACTCAAACGATTTAAACGAAAATGCCAGAAAGATGGTATCATCGGCGACATCAGAAAAAAAGAAGCATATGAAAAACCATCTATAGCAAAAAAGAAAAAATCAATAAACGCAAGAAAAAAGAAATTTAAGTAATTTTTATTTTAAAATTAAAGCACTTTTATCGGGTGCTTTTTTTTGTCCTTTTTTACTCAAACATTTAATTTATTTTTCGTCAAAATAAGTCATTTTTCTCTCGTTTTTTTATTTGTCAAATAACTCCACATATTTATACTTAAAGAAGTTATATTTTTAATTTTCATAAAGGAGTTGTCATTATGCCAAATAATGAAAAGCAGTCATGCAACATATGCACACTTGCGAAAATTGCCAAAGAAAGATTAAAGAAAAACAACTATACAAACGAATACAAATCTCATGGGATTGACAATACTCTGTGCTTTGCGAAATATATCTGTCAGCAAAAACGTCTTCAAGAAATCAGGCCACACTTTGAAGAAAAAAAGAGGACTTATGATGAGGAACTCTATCAAAAAGTGTGCGAAATGATTGAAAATGACTCTCTGCAAAACCCGATTTCGGCACTCATCGATAAAGATTTATTTTCGTCGCTTGATGTGGAAGCAAAGCAATATTACATTAACTACCTCTCTCAAAAATTTAAGTTATTGAAAAATAAATATTACAAGGAACATACTTCAATTCTTTCAATGTGAGTTTGAAATAAATTGATTTTAAAATGTTATAAATATAAATAAATTGCAAAAAATTTAAAGATAAAATAAAACAAATCACAAAATTTACCATAAATTTAATTGAAGAAAAGCCATAGTTTGTGCTATAATTCTTCTATGGAAAAAATTAATTTAGCACAACTTAATCCCTCTCAACAATCTGCCCTAGAGAAAATCGACGGCGCAGTTATGGTGCTTGCAGGGGCAGGCAGTGGCAAGACGCGCCTCATCACCTATCGCATCGCTCACCTCATCAAAAACCTTTCTGTTTCGCCTGAAAATATCTTGGCGATAACCTTCACAAACAAAGCTTCAAACGAGATGAAAAATCGTCTTTTTTCGCTTGTGGGCGACGAAGCCGAAGACATTTGGATCTCCACTTTTCACTCAATGTGCGTCCGCATTTTACGCAGGCACATTTCAAGTTTGAAGTCTTCAAACGGCACAAATTCAAATTTTGACAGCAATTTCTCAATTTACACCGACACTGAAAAGGAAAAGTCAATCAAAAATGTTTTGAAGAGTTTGAATATAGAAAAGGACAATTTTGCAGGCAAAGTTGGTTATCACATTTCCCGTGCCAAAAACGCAAATCTTTCACCTTGGGACTATCAAAAAGAGAACCTTGACATTCCCGAGATTGAAGACATCACAAAAGTTTATTCTGCCTATCAGAGTTTTCTTGGCAGCAATAACGCCCTTGATTTTGATGATTTGCTCACCAAAACATACAAACTTTTTATCGAGTTTCCCGAGATTTTGAAAAGATATCAAAACAAATTTATGTATATACACATCGATGAATTTCAAGACACAAATCACATTCAATATGAGATTTCAAGGCTCCTCGCCAAAGAATACAAAAACATTTTTGTCGTCGGCGATGAAGACCAGTGCATCTATTCGTGGAGAGGTGCGAGCATCAAAAATATCCTTGATTTTAAGAAAGATTTTGCGAACTTTCAAATGTTTCGTTTGGAGCAGAACTATCGCTCCACAAAGCAGATTTTAACCCTTGCGAACAAACTTATCAAAAACAACCAATTAAGAAACGAAAAGACACTTTGGACAGAGAATGACATTGGGCTTAAAGGGCAATTTTATAACGCACAAAATGAGTTTGACGAGGCAGAATTTGTGGCAATTCAAATCAAAAATCTTGTGAAAGACCATGGTTTTTCCCTCAGCGATTTTGCTGTTTTGTCGAGGTTGAATGCAATGTCTGCACCATTTGAAGAAAAGTTTTTGAACTACAACATTCCATACAGAGTGTTTGGTGGCAACAAATTCTTTGACAGAGTGGAGATTAAGATTTTGACAAGTTATCTCAAAATGCTCACGAATCCTTATGATTCCACCTCTTTTTCACGCATAATCAACTTCCCAAAGCGTGGCATTGGCGAAGCGACGATATCTTCTATTTTAGAACTTAGTGAGTTCCACAACACAACCCCATATAACCTTATTTTGAACTCAGATGAATATATGCTCGACGCGACACTAGAAAGAAAAATCAAACCATTCAAAGACGTGGTGAAAAAACTTGACGACGACTATCAAAACTTGTCTGGCTATAAATTTATTGAGTCGCTTGTGAAGACAATTGATTTTAAAAGTATATATTCCACAGACTCCGAAGAAGATATGTCAAGGCTTTTAAACATAGACAATTTTCTTAATATGGCACAAGAATACTTCAAAAACGACCCAAAAAGCACCGTTAGCGAGTTTTTGCAGTCTATAACACTTGTCACAGATATGGACTCCTATGACGACACTTCAAACACTGTCACCTTGGCAACTATACACTCTGTGAAAGGCTTGGAATTTAGATGTGTGTTTATAGTTGGGCTTGAGGAACGACTTTTCCCAATCGTTAGAATGAATTCCTCGTCAAACGATTTGGAGGAAGAACGCAGGCTTATGTTTGTCGCAATCACAAGGGCAAAGGAAAGACTTTATATCACAAATTCAAAATCTCGCTTTGTCTATGGCAAAAGGGACTATCTTCTTCCTTCAAGATTTCTCGTTGAATGTGGCATTGTGGAAGAAAAGAAAAAGGACTTTTTTGCTCAACCTGCGGAGTCAACTTCATCATCATTTCGCGCTGTCAATTCAAACTTTTCTAGTTTTTCAAAAAAGAGTTTTGCCATTAATAAAAATGAAAATATTTCAAATTCTTCTGGCAATATTTTGTCCAAAAAATATGCCGTTGGTTTGAAAGTTTCTCACCCAAAATTTGGCATTGGGATAATTTCCAGCAATCAAGGCATCGCTGTCACAAAATGTGTCAGCATAAACTTTGCAGACTTTGGGACAAAAACGCTTTCTGTGGAATATGCGCCAATAACCTTATTTGAGGAGAAAAATTAGTGGAAGAAAAGGAAACTAGGCAAGAATATCTCGTTAGGTTACTAAACGAATATGCCTATAACTACTATGTTTTGGAGCATCCAATCGTCGCAGACTACGACTACGACAAACTTTATGATGAACTCGTGGAGATTGAAAATAAGACGGGAATTGTCCTTGCGTCGTCACCCACAAGGCGAGTTGGCGGAGAAGTCCTTGAATGCTTTCAAAAAGTTGAGCATAAAGTCCAACTCTACAGCCTTAACAAGTGTAACGATGAAGATGGACTTGAAAAATTTTTGAACGATGTGAAAGCCTTTGTGCCAAATCCACAGTTCACTCTTGAATACAAATTTGACGGACTTAGGATAATCGCAAAATATGAAAATGGGCAACTCGTTCAGGCGTCCACTCGTGGCAACGGACTTGTGGGAGAGGACGTGACGGAGCAGGTTAAAACCATAAAATCTGTCCCGCTTGAAATTCAATATAAGGGCGAAGTCACTTTGGCAGGTGAGGGTGTCATCACCCTTATGAACCTTGAAAAATACAACAAAACAGCACAGGAAAAACTCAAAAATGCAAGAAATGCCGTGGCGGGGGCGATAAGAAATCTTGACCCGAAAGTGACGGCAAAACGCAATCTTGACGTCGTTTTCTATGACATAATCTCCACTGATAATGTGGCAATTAAGACGCAAGTTGATGTTCAAAACTTTTTGAAAGACAACAAATTCCTTACGGGCAAACTTTTCAAAATCTGCTCTAACATTGAAGAAATCGCCGAAGTTGCGAGAGAAGTTGATAAGACAAGGTCGACGCTTGACATTCAAATTGATGGGCTTGTGCTTAAACTAAACAACTTAAAAGACAGGGAAGAACTGGGATTTACAGCCAAATTTCCAAAATGGGCGATTGCCTATAAATTTGCTCCAGTGGAACTTTCAACAATTTTGAGAGATGTCATTTGGAATGTTGGCAGGACGGGGAAAGTCACTCCAACGGCAGTCATCGACGAAGTGGAACTTGCAGGGGCAACAGTCAGCCGAGCAACTCTTAACAACTATGAAGAAATAATGCGGAAAAAGTTGAAAATAAATAGCCTTGTTTTTGTGAGAAGAAGCAACGAAGTTATTCCCGAAATTCTGGGCTTAGCGCACGATAACGACGACTCAAAAGAGATTGAAAAACCCATTTTTTGCCCTTCTTGCAAAGGTCCACTTGTTGAAGTTGGTCCAAACCTTTTTTGCGAAAATGAAGATTGCAAAGACAAAGTTGTCGCCAAAATCTCATATTTTGCCACGAGAAATTGTATGAACATTGAAGGGTTAAGCGACAAAATTGCCCAAATTTTATACGAATTCTGTGCCATTAGAAGTTTTTCGGACCTATATTCTTTGAAAAACTCAGACCTAAAAGGACTGGAAGGATTTAAGGAAAAAAAGATTTCAAACCTTTTGTCTAGCATTGAAAAAAGCAAAAATTGCAAATTAAAAAATTTTATAAATTCACTTTCCATCGAAAATGTCGGTGAGAAAACTGCCAAAGATTTGGTGAAGAAATTTGGAACCCTTAAAAATATTTTAAACGCAAGTTATATTGATCTCATTGAAGTCAAAGACATTGGCGACATTGTTGCAAAAAGTATTTTGAACTTTTTCAGCGATGAAAAAAACATTTTGGAGATTGAAAAACTAAAAAGTTTTGGCGTGAATATCCTTGAAGAAGAGATGATTGAAATTGATAAGGAAAACTTTTTCTATAATAAAAAGTTCGTCTTAACAGGCACCTTGGAAAAATTTAAACGCAACGAAGCCACCGCGATTATAGAAAATCTTGGCGGAAGCGTCGTGGGCAGTGTGTCCAAAAACACCGACTATGTCATAGCAGGCACTGACGCCGGCAGTAAACTTGAAAAAGCAAAGCAGTTTAAAGTCGCCGTCCTCACCGAATATGAGTTTGAAAGCCACCTTTAAAAAAATTTTAAAGCACATATTTTAGCAATTTTATGACTAAAAATATTGATTAGAAAGCAAAAAACAATGTTTTAAACAATCAAAATATTCTTGCAAAAGTGCGTTTTGTGTGATAAACTGCAAAATAGCAAAACAAAAAGGAAGTAATTTTATTATGATGATCGACCCACCTATCGAAGAATTGAAGAAAAAGGTTGGAAACGAATATATTCTCACCAATCTCGTGTCAAAAAGGGCAAAAGAACTTGAAAAAGAAATCCCAGAAGTAATTGAAAATTCTCCTGAAAAATCAATTTCTTTGGCATGTAAAGAAATCTATTCAAACAAGATTATTGCCTTAAAGATTGGAGACGAAACAACAAAATAAAAGAGTTATAAAGGAATATTATGATAGCCGAAGTGATAGTTAATGTGGAGTCTAAGATTGCTGGCAAACCTTTTGACTATGTCGTTCCAAACGAAATGAAAGTCACTGTTGGAGAGAGAGTTTTCGTCCCGTTTGGGAACAGAAAAATTGACGGTTACATTGTGAGCACAAAAGATACTTCGACTTACGACTCCTCAAAACTGAAAGAAATCATAAAAAAAGAAGACAAACAGCCTTTACTATCTGAAAATATGGTGAAGGTTTGTTTTTTTATGCAAAATAAATTCTACATTCGGCTTGGCGACGCCATAAAACTTTTTCTTCCGCCTTTTTCAAAAAGTGGCAAAATTAAAGCGAAGATGACGGAATATGTTAAACTTAACGTTGACACTTTGCCAAATCTTTCAAAATCAGCAAAAAAACAACTTGAAATCCTGCTTTTTTTGCAAGAAAAAAATGAGGCAAAACAGAGTGAAATTTCATCAAAATTTGGACTTTCACCTCTCAAAACTTTGATTGAAAAAGGATATGTTTCAAAATATTATTTGCACGAAAACAGAAGCCCTGAAAACAAATTTAAAGTTGAAAAAAAGGATATCGTCCTAAATTCGCAACAAATTGATGCGATTGATACGATAATAAAGAGCAAATATCAAACTTTTCTTCTTCACGGAGTCACGGGAAGTGGCAAAACGGAAGTCTATATAAATTGCATTCAAGACGCGTTGAGAAAAGGGAAGACTGCCATTATGCTTGTGCCAGAGATTTCTCTCACACCGCAAATGTTCGCTCGCTTTAAAAATGCCTTTGGCGACACCGTTGCCATTTTGCACAGTTCGCTGTCACAAGGTGAGCGGTTTGACGAGTGGAACAGATTGAAAGACGGCAAAGCGAAGATTGCAATTGGTGCGCGTTCTTGCATCTTTGCTCCCATTCAAAATGTGGGAATAATCGTCATCGACGAAGAGCACGACAGCAGTTATTACAGCGAAAGCAACCCGCGTTTTCACACTCACGAAGTGGCGAGATACATTGCATATCTCAACAATTGCCCGCTCATTTTGGGCAGTGCCACGCCGAGTGTGGAGAGTTTTTATCTTGCAAAACAGGGCGAATATAGGATTATTCGTTTGACAAACAGAGCAAACGAAAAGGAACTTCCTGCCATAGAGATTGTGGATATGTTAGGCGAGATTAGGTCTGGCAACACGGGAGTCTTTTCGCAAAAATTTTTGAACGAACTGGACAACTGCATTAAGGCTGGTCACCAAGCGATGATTTTCATCAACAGGCGAGGTTTTTCCTCTTTTGTGATGTGTCGGGAATGTGGTTATGTGCCAAAATGCGAGGATTGCGACGTGTCGCTTGTCTATCATAAAGAAGATAATATGCTCAAATGTCACTATTGCAACAAGCGGTATAAAGCCCTTACCAAATGTCCAAAGTGTGGAAGTCCGTCCATTCGTTTTGGCGCAGTTGGCACTCAAAGAGTGGTGGAAGAACTCAAAAATATGTTTGAAGTCCCCATTTTCAGACTTGACAACGACTCCACGCAAAACAAAAATTCTTACATTGACATTCTCGAAAATTTCAACCATACTTCTCCCTCCATTTTGGTGGGAACGCAGATGATTGCAAAAGGTCACGACTTCAATAATGTCACTTTGGTGGGGATTGTGGACGCAGATGTCAGCCTAAATGTCAGTGACTATCGTGCCATTGAACGCACTTTTTCGCTCATCACCCAAGTGTCCGGCAGGGCGGGGCGGAGCGAAAGCGAAGGCAAAGTGATTTTGCAGACATACTATCCAAAGCATTTTGCCTATCGCTGTGCCAGCACATATGACTATGGTGCATTTTTCAAAAAGGAAATCTCCTTGCGTGAAGTGGCACATTTCCCGCCCTTTGTGAGTCTTCTTCGGGTGCTTGTTATGAGCGAATTTGAAAAAAAAGCGGAAGAAGAAACCCATGCAATTTTCACAAAAATCAAAGAACTAAAAGAAAAATTTAGTGGCGATTTTGTCTATCTTTCGGCAATGAAATGCCCACGAAAACGAATTGAAAAAAAGTTTCGTTTTCAAATTATGCTCAGGATTGTGAAGAGAAGTGAAAGTGTGCTTATTCCAAAAATATATGAGATTTGCGACACTATGACGAGAAACGGGGTGTCAGTTTTTGTGGAAAATGACCCGCAAAATTTAAGTTAGTAAAATTGCAATTATAATCTTTTTGTGATAATATATTATTGTTTTAAAAAAATCACTGTAATATCATCATAGAATAAATTAAAGAAAAATAAAAAAATGAAAAATTAAAAAAGGAAAAAAATGTCAACATTAAAAATTTTAACATTTGAAAATGAAATTTTACACAAAGTCTGTAAACCTGTTTCCAAATTTGACGAAAATCTTTGGAACTTGCTTGACGATATGAAGCAAACGCTATTGTCGAAAGAGGGAGTTGGGCTTGCTGCTCCACAAGTGGGCGTTTTAAAACGCGTGTTTATTGTCTATGTAAACAACAATTTTTTTGAAGTAATCAATCCAAAAATTCTCAAAACAAGTGGCAATCAATGTGGGCAAGAAGGGTGTCTTAGTATCCCCGGAAAATATGCAGACGTCACGCGTCCAAAGTTTGTCATAGTTGAATTTGTGGATAGATTTGGCAACAAAATAACCCTTTCGGGAAGTGATTTTTTGGCACGGGCAATTCTTCACGAAAACGACCACTTAAACGGCATTTTATACATCGATTTATTGAAAGGAAAAAAATGATGAAAGTCGCTTTTTTAGGTTCAAGCAACTTCTCGCTTGTTGTGCTTAAAAAATTGCTTGAAAGCAAGCATAAAGTCGTTTGCGTTTGCACAAATCTCGACAAAGAATGTGGCAGAGGGCAAAAGATAAATTGCTGTCCTGTCAAATTTTTTGCTGAAAAAAACAACATTCCTGTTTTGCAGTTTAAAAGCATCAGTAAGGAAGGTTTCGACGCGGTGAAATCTTTTTCGCCAGATGTGCTTGTCACAGCAAGTTTTGGGCAGATTTTGAGGCAAAATATTTTAGAACTTGCCCCATATGGCGTGATTAATGTCCACGCATCGCTTCTTCCGAAATATCGTGGCAGTTGCCCTATAAATTGGGCTATCATTAACGTTGAAAAAACGACGGGAGTCACCATTATGAAGACGGCACTTGGGCTGGACACGGGAGATATGATTTCAAAAGAAGAAACGACAATTTTGAAAGACGAAAATGTGGAAGAACTGTCTGCAAGATTAGCCGAACTCGGTGGAGAACTCTTGGTGGAAACTCTTTTTAAACTTGAAAAAAACGAAGTTACATTTACTCCTCAAAATGAAGAGGAGTCTTCATATTTTCCAATGCTGAGTAAGGAAATGGCAAAGATAGATTTCACAAAATCTGTCTTTCAAATTGAAAACTTTGTCAGAGGTCTTAATCCTTGGCCTGTGGCTTGGGTGCAAGTCGATGATGAAAAACTTAAAGTGTTTAAAGTCACAAAAGCGGAGAATATTTGGGGGCTAGATTTGAGCAAATTTAAAAATGGACAAGTGGTGAAAAGTAGCGGAAAAACGGGGCTTGTTGTGAAATGCGAGGACGGACTTATTCTGCTTGACGTCATTCAACCGCAAAACGGGAAACAAATGAAATCGACAGCCTTTTTAAACGGCAAAAAGATAGATGAAAAAACACAACTTTAAAAATTTTTTAAAATATAGAACTTAAAACAATCGAAAACAAGTGAAACAAAAGTGAAAAAAGAAAAAGGGAAAAATGAAAGAAGACATTTTAAGCAAAAGCATTGATGAGTTAAAAGAATTATTAGTGAAACTTAATCAGCCAAAATATCGTGCTGAGCAGATTTTTTATGAACTGCAAAATGGCAAAACTCTTGACGAAATCACCACCATTTCAAAGGAATTGATTGCCAAATTGGGGGAGAGTTTTGAAGACAAACCTGTGCAAATTGAAACGGTGAAAAAGTCCACAGATGGCACACAGAAATTTTTATTCAAACTTGCAGACGGCAACATCATTGAAGGTGTTTTGATGAGTTATAAGTTCGGGCACACCCTTTGTGTTTCCACGCAAGTTGGCTGTCGAATGGGTTGCAAATTTTGTGCTTCGGGGCTGGACGGGCTTGTCCGTAACCTAACAGGCGGAGAGATTATGGCTCAGGTAATTGTGGCAAACAAGCATCTTTTGGGTGACATTAAAGAACGAAAAGTGACAAACATTGTGCTTATGGGCAGTGGCGAACCGCTTGACAACTATGACAATATAATGAAGTTTTTAGCCTTGGCAACAGACAAACACGGACTTTATTTCAGCGAAAGGAATATCTCTCTTTCCACTTGCGGTCTAGTGGATAAAATTTATGAACTCGCCGACAGTGGCAGGCAGATTAACCTTTGTCTTTCTCTCCACGCACCAAACGACACAGTTAGAAGTGAGATTATGCCCATTTCAAAAGCATATAAAATGAATGACTTACTTTCTGCTTGCAAATATTATTTTGAAAAGACAAACAGACGAATTTTGTTTGAATACATTATGATTAATAATGTCAATTCAAAAAAAGAACACGCACTCGAACTTGCCAAAAAACTCAGCAAATTAAACTGCATTGTGAACCTTATCAACCTAAACGAAGTGAAAGAAAACAATTTTAAAAGTTGCAAACCAGAAGTCATTGACAACTTCGCAAAAGTGCTGAAATCTTATGGCATTAATGTCACCACCAGAAGAAGTTTGGGAGGTGACATCGACGGCGCCTGCGGTCAACTAAGAAGAAAATTCATCAAAAAGGAAGAAGAAAAATGATGTTAATTTCAGCATCCACAAACCCTCCAAAATTGGAAGACTTGCACGAATATATTGAGAGATTGAACGACACAGATGTCGACTATATCCACTGCGACGTTATGGACGGGGAGTTTGTGACAGCAAAGACTTTTTCTCATAAAACCGTTATTGAGATTAAAAAACAGACCACAAAACCGCTTGATGTGCATTTGATGACTTTGAGCCCTGAAAAGATATATAAAAAGTATATTAAAGCGGGAGCGAACATTCTCACCGTGCATTTTGAAGTGTTCAAAAATAAGGATAAGTTGATAAAAGTCTTGTCAAACATTCGTAAAAAAGGCTGTTTTGCGGGGCTTAGTTTTAAGCCAGAAACGCCCGTAGCCGACATTCTCCCCCTCATTCCTTTTTGCGACTTGCTTCTTGTGATGAGCGTCACGCCGGGCAAAAGTGGGCAGGAGTTTTTGCTTCAAACATATGAGCGACTAGCCAAGATTAACGCTTATCTAAAATGTCAAAAACTGGAAATCGTGATTGAAGTGGACGGTGGGGTGAACAGTGAAAACATTGTGAAACTTAAAGAAAAGAATGTGAAAATGGTTGTTATGGGCAACTTTCTTTTTTCAAGCAAAAACCTTGAAAAGACAGTTAAAGACTTAAAATCAATGTAACAAAACAACAATATTTATTCATACAATAGACTAAAAAAGAGGTCTGTCAATGAAAATATATTGCATAAAAGCCCCAAAAGGACTAGGAATATTTTTGAAGTTGCTTTTTAAAAAACATTACATAAAAATTGAACAATAAGTCGCCAATTTAATTTTTTTACTTGCAAAAAGTAAAATTATGTTGTATTATTTATCCGTTAGTTTGGAAAGATTGTGAAATCTTTTTTTTGCTATAAAAGGAAATTTTATGTTCGTAAAAACTTCTAATGCTTTTGGAGACATAACAATAGACAACAATGCCATTGCGGTTGTTGCTGGGTTTAATGCGCTTGAATGCTATGGTGTCGTTGACCTTGTTTCGAAGAGTATGAAGGAAAATTTTGGCGAACTTTTCAAAAACAGATCCTTTGCACGGGGCGTAAAGATTGTCAGTGTGAACAATCACATAACAGTGGACTTAAACGTTATCCTTAAATATGGCATTTCAATCACAGCGGTTGCTGATAGTTTAAAAAGCACAGTTAAGTATAGCGTAGAGAAGTTTACTGGAATGATTGTTGACGCAGTCAATATCAAAGTCATTGGTGTTCGGGTCTAATTTTGTTTGAAGATTAACTTTTTAAAGTTAATTTTAATTTACGTATTTATTACGGAGGGGAATTAAGTTGCAAAAAACAATAAGCGGAGCAATGTTCAGAAAAATGATACTCGTGGCGTCAAAATTGCTCGAAGAAAATAGACAATATGTGGATTCATTAAATGTTTTTCCAGTGCCAGACGGCGACACAGGCACAAATATGAATTTGACTTTCAAATCTGCTTTAAAAGAAGTGAACGAATGTGTTAACAATAACTTCGACTCACTTTCAGAAGCAATCACAAAAGGCGCTCTTCGAGGAGCCAGAGGAAATTCGGGGGTTATTCTTTCTCAAATTTTGAAAGGAATGGCGACGGTTTTTCGTCAATGCACCGAACTCAAAACAAAAGATTTTGCAAGGGCAATCAAAGAAGGTGCCGACATTGCCTACAAAGCAGTCACGAAGCCAAAAGAGGGCACGATTCTCACAGTTGTGCGAGTTATGAGTGAATATGCACAGAGTTCTTGCAAGAAATACAGCGATTTTGAAACTTTTTTGAAAGATGTTCTTGATAAAGGCGAAGAAATTTTGCTTCAAACACCTGAATTGTTGCCTGTGCTTAAAAAAGCAGGAGTTGTCGATGCTGGTGGCAGAGGACTTCTCGTCATTTTCACAGGGTTTTATAAGGCCCTTACTAACGACGACGCTCTCACCGAAGAGGCAATCGACCCTGTCAGTGCCTACGAAAAAGACAAAAGTATTCATTCAAACATTGTCGATCTTGCAGAGATTCAATTTGCTTATTGCACAGAGTATATGATAATAAATATGCACAAAAAGACCACTCAGAGCGACATTGACAAACTTCGCGAACGCCTTGTCGAACTTGGCGATTCTGTCATTTGCATTGGCGACTTAAGCCTTGTCAAAGTCCACGTCCACAGCAATGAGCCAAACAAAGCCTTAGGTTTTGCTCTTGAACTTGGCGAGATAACCAATGTTAAGATTGAAAATATGCTCGAACAAAACAGAGAACTTCTCAAAGAGAAAAACAAAAAAGAACTTTCAAAGCCAATGGGGATTGTTTCAGTTGCCGCTGGCGATGGTTTTTCTGTCCTTTTCAAAGATTTAATGGTGGACTATATCATCAAAGGCGGGCAGACGATGAACCCAAGTGCAAATGACATTGTGGAAGCAGTGGACAAAGTGAATGCCGACACTGTCTTTGTGCTTCCAAACAACAAAAATATAATTCTTGCCGCCGAGCAAGCAAAAGACCTGACAAAGAAAAATATTGTCGTCATTCCAACAAAGAGCATTCCAGAGGGCATTTCCTCTTGTCTTGCTTTCAACCCAGATGCAACTGTGGAGGAAAACACCGAGGCAATGATGGAATCAATGCAAAATGTGAAAACGGGCAGTGTGACATATGCAGTGAGGGACACCCACGTTGACGGATTTGACCTCAGTGTCGGCGAGATCATTGGGCTGGACAACAGTTCTATTTTGGCAAAAGGCAAGGAAGTGACGGAGACTGTTCAAGGGCTTGTGGACAAACTTCTCGACGACAACACCGTTAATGTCACACTTTTTTATGGCACCGACATTAAAGAGGAAGACGCTTTAAAACTTCAAGAGAAACTTCAAAACATATATCCTCAGTGCGAATTCAATGCAGTTTGCGGAGGACAACCAGTTTATTACTACATTTTATCGGTTGAATAATATTTTTAAGAAAAAAAAGTGGGTTAAAAAATCCATTTTTTTATGCAAAAAAACCTTAAATTGAAGGGAAATTGTAAAAACAAAATAAATTTTGAAAATAAAAAAAAGAAAAAGCGAAGAAACGCAGTATATATAGATTAGTTGATTATTTTAGGGAGTTAAAAATACTTTTGACAAATTTTGGTCTTCCAGCGGATTTTATCGAGGAAGTAAAAAGAAGAAATGATATCATCTCTGTGATATCAAAATCATTATCTCTTGAAAAGAAAGGCAGAACCCATTGGGCGTGCTGTCCTTTTCATTTTGAGAAAACGCCCAGTTTTGCCGTGAATGAGGTTGAGCAATTCTATCATTGCTTTGGCTGTGGCGAGAGTGGAGATGTCATCAAGTTCGTGGAAAAATATGAGAATATGACTTTTTTTGAGGCTGTGAAATTTTTAGCCCAAAATGCAGGAATGTCTTTGCCAGAAATTAATGTCAAAAATGCCGACTTAGAGGCTTTAAAACAAAAAGAAAAAGTCTTAAAAGCACTCAGCCTTGCCAGAGATTATTACATTTCAAAACTTGACCTAACTCAAAACACACCTGCTACGGCATATGTATTAAAACGAGGATTAACAGATGAAGTCGTGAAATATTTTGGCATTGGCTACAGCCCCGATTGGAATGGACTCATCAGGCACCTTGAAAGAGAAAAAATCTCTCTTGAAACAATGAAGTTGGCGGGGCTGATTGAACATAACGAGCATGGCAATCCTTATGATGTCTTTGCCACAAGGCTTATGTTTCCCATTTTAAATTCTTTTGGCGATTGCATAGGGTTCACAGCAAGGACATTAGACGACTCTTCCAAATTTGCCAAATATCGCAACTCAACCCAGACCATAGTTTTTGATAAAAGCAAGACAATATATAACATTCACACCATCAAAAATCTCAAAAAAGAGCAAAATATTGATTA
Organism: Clostridia bacterium; assembly: GCA_009929275.1. Taxonomy (GTDB): domain Bacteria; phylum Bacillota; class Clostridia; order Christensenellales; family UBA1242; genus UBA7862. Next base: position 15,035 of record SAAW01000011.1, on the reverse strand, counting down.
CATAATCATTTGTGAGGGAACAATAGATGTTATTGCAATGTTTAAAGCGGGCTTCAAAAATACCGTGGCTTGCTTGGGCACAGCCCTTACTCCATATCACGCGAGCGAACTAAAACGCTACACAAGCAAAATCATATTGTGTCTTGACGGCGATAATGCAGGGCAAAACGCAACATATAAGGCGATTGATGTTCTTTCGGAAACGGGGCTGGAAGTTCGAGTGGTGAAACTGAAAGACAACCTTGACCCCGACGAATTTTTGAAAAAATATGGTGCAGAAGACTTGAAAGAAGCATTATCAGTGGCAAAAGACAGCATTGAATATAAACTTGACACCCTTTCGATTAAAAATGATTTGAAAGACAACTATCAAAAAAATACCTTCATCACGCAAGCACTTGAAGTTTTGAAAAACCTTAACAGCAACTCTGAAAAAGAAATATATCTCAAAATTGTGGCAGAAAAGACAGATGTTCCCATTGACATTTTAAGAAGAGATTTGCAAAAAGACAGAGTGGACAACCCTCACCAAAATGACGGCGAAATGAATGAAGAAAAAGATTTTATCACTCGTCCGCAAGGCGAACATAAAGCAGTTCAATTCGTGCTTGCAAGCATCATTCATAAGCAAGAATACGCTTTTCCCGCACTTTCAAAGAAACTCATTTTTCAAAATCCAAACTATCAAAAACTTTTTGATTTTGCCAAAGAATGTCACCTTGAAGGCAAAACATACACGATAAGTTCACTTTTTGACTATTTTGAAGTGGAGAAAAATGAAGATATATCAAGAATAATCAACTTCAATTTCTCTAGTTTTAATGAGAATAAAAAGGTATATTTTGACGAATGTTTAGGGAAAATTACTTTGTTAGACCTAAAAGCGAAACAAGAACAACTGATGAAAAGTTTTAAAGAGGAAACAGATAATGCCAAACGCAGGCAGATTGCTGAAAAACTCACAGAAATTGCAAAAGAAATAAAAAATGGAGATAAATAAATGTATAACGAAAGATTTCAACCAGAAATAAACAGACTAACCGAGATTGCCAAAAGCAAAGGAAACCTGAACGAAGAGGAGATTGTCCTTCGTCTTTTAAAATATGACGCTTCCGCTCAAGACATCACCGATGTGGAAGACTATTTCACTGAAAAAGGCATCAAAATCAATAAAACAGAAGACTTAAACGACCTCGAAGACATCAGTGAGATTGTCAAACAAGTGCAAGTGGACGACCCAGTCAAAATTTATCTTAAAGAAATCGGAAAAGTGCCACTTCTCTCTGGTGATGAGGAAGTTAAATATGCCAAACTTATGGCAGAGGGAGATGAAAACGCTCGCCAAAGACTTTCAGAAGCAAACCTACGACTTGTCGTCAGCATTGCCAAAAAATATGTCGGAAGGACGAGTATGCAACTGCTCGACCTCATTCAAGAAGGGAATTTGGGGCTTTTAAAAGCAGTCGAAAAGTTTGACTACACAAAAGGCTTTCGTTTTTCGACATATGCAACGTGGTGGATCAGACAATCAATCACTCGTGCAATTGCCGACCAAGCAAGGACGATAAGAATTCCTGTGCATATGGTGGAGACGATCAACAAACTTATCAGAGTTTCGCGTCAACTTTTGCAATCTCTAAGCCGTGACCCAACTGCAAAAGAAATTGCCGAAAAAATGGGAATAAGTGAACAGCGTGTGTGCGAAATTCAAAAGATTGCCCAAGACCCTGTGTCGCTTGAGAACCCTGTCGGCGAAGAGGAAGACAGCAAAATCGGCGACTTTGTGGAAGATGAAAGCATCAAATCCCCTGTGGAAACCGCTGCCCAACTTATTTTGAAAGAACAACTTATGTCTGCCATCGACACGCTCACTCCAAGGGAACAGAAAGTTATCCGCCTGCGTTATGGGCTAGACGATTCTCACCCTCGAACGCTTGAAGAAGTTGGCAAAGAATTTTCTGTCACAAGAGAGCGTATAAGGCAGATTGAAGCAAAGGCTTTAAGAAAACTTCGTCACCCAAACAGATGCAAAAAATTGGAAGATTTTTGTGATTAAGACGAGGCGAAGAATTAAAACAACTTGCCACTTTAAGACTGAAAAATCATTGCCGACATTGAAATAAGACACGCTTTATAACAAAAAATTACTTAACATAAATTATTAGACTTTGCCTTTGTCATCGACATAAAAGTCAAATGCCTAGACAAATCAAAAACAAGAATAATGACTTTTTTTTCACATATTTGTTTCGTTTAAAGTGGCTACAAAAAAAGTTTTATATGAGAATTTACCCCAAAAAAGTGACAATTCTGTGCCAAAACAGATTTTTATCACAGAAATAAACAAGTTAGAGAAAAGGAAAAATTTGTCAAAAAATGTGACAAGAAAAGTTAAAAAATTAATCTTGCAACCTCAAAAATAATTTATGAATTGCAACAAATTTAAAAAAAGTTTGTTACAAAATTGTGAAAGATGTTCTGGTCAAATAAGAAAAAATGTTCTATAATATAATTGTGGCTAAGAGGGTAGGCATAGAGCAAAATTTGACAGAAATAGATTTGCTTTTTGTTAAAACTAACTTAGAAAAACCAACTTCAAACTTTCTTAATTTCATAAATTTTGAAAAAAATTTTGAGAAAAAAATATTAGAAAATTTTTTAAAAAGAAAGTTTAAGCATTGAAAAGGATTTTTTAATGCCAGAAAAACAGATTTAGGAGGAAAAAATGTTTGAAAAAATATTGGAATATCAAAAACTTGACGGCAACTTGTTAGCCTTTGAGAGAGAGGTCGAAAAAGACCCAGCAAAACAAAATTTATTGAAGGCAATGTCTCTTGCGAAGGATTCTCAAAGTCAACTTATTCTGCTTGACGAAACAGCCAATAAAGCAATTAAAGAATATGAAAATTGCAAAAAAGAGTTTGAAAAAAATTTCACGGAACTCGACAAATTCAACAAAGAAGACTTGTCTTCATTTACAGTCGAAGTTTTAAACGCAAAACTTGACGAAATCAATGCTCTTTTAAGCAAACTTGCATCTCTTGAAAGGACGCTTTCTTTTCAAGCGGAAAATATATCTACAATCATCAAAAATTCTGAACACTACAAAAAAAGCATCATTTTAAACAAGCAAAAATATAACGAAAACAAAGAGGCTTTTGAGGGAATAAACAAAAAATTTGCTCCACAAATTGATGGAATTAAAAAACAAATGCTTGAAATGGAAAAACAGATTGACCCAAAAATTCTTGCAAAATATAAGCATTTAAGACAAGACAGAATTTTCCCAGTTTTTGTGCCACTCAATGGCAATTCGTGTGGTGGTTGTAGCATGGAAATCCCATCGGCTTTGATGAATAAATTAAAAGAAAATGGCTATTTAGAATGTGAACAATGCAGGAGATATGTTTATATTGACTAATTTTGAACACAAAAATGCAAGAGTTATTCTCTTGTTTTTTTGAAAATAAAAGCAACTGAATATCCAATATATTTTTGCAAAAAAGTCAAAAGAAAGATATAATAATTATATCTTAGATAAAATATTTGCTTTTTTGCTATTTTTTATTTTTTAAAAGAATAATATTATTTATGGAAAACAACGTTATACAGTTTAATAAAGATGATAATTTTTACTTCAAAAAAGGGAGTGGATTTTTGCGTGACGGCAAAATAACAAAAGCGATTGACTACTTTTTTAAAGCAAAGAAAAAGTGCAGAGGTGCTGAAATATATCTCTTAAATTTTATGCTGGCACAAGCCTATTTTTTCAACAAAAACCTCGAACTTTCAAACCTATATTATTTTTTGTCGTTAAAAGAAGAACTCATCACCCAGAGTGTTTTTCGCGGGCTTGGTGAGAATTTTGCCGTGCAAGACGATGTCATTTTGGCGAGATTTTATCTCAATCAATGTGCAAATTTGGGGCAAACTCTTTTGGGACAAAGTGCAAAAGAAAGGCTTAAAACACTTGAAAACCTTCAGCCAAAATTCCTTGTTATCGACGGGGATAAGAGTGAAAATATTACACTTGAAAATGCAAGGAATTTTATGGAAGAGGGCAAGTTTTCTAAGGCGATTGAACTGTATGAAAAAAACGATAATTTTTCTATGCAAGACAATAGAAGTGAACTCGCCCTTGCCTATTTTTTTGAAAAAGAAATTGAAAAAGCTCTCAAACTTTTGAACGCTTATGGCACAGATTCAGTAGCAGATTTATGCAATTTGCTCCTTATCTTTCACACCATAGACGACACGAAAAATTATGAAATTATTCGTGAAAAATTGAGGAATAAAACACTTTCAAATGAGGAAGATAAGTTTAAAATTGGGCTTACTTTTGCACAAACGGGAAGTCTTACTCTTGCCATTGTCTATATGGAAGACTATCTTTCAAAAAACAAAACGGAAGACATTGAACTAAGTTTTTATTACATAATTGCCCTTATGAACGACGGGCAATTTGAAAAAGCGAAAAGACTTCTTATAAATTTGAAGACAATAAATCCTCTGGACAAATATCTTTTTGACCACTATCTTGCGTTTTGCAACAAGGGAGATAAAATTAAACTTGAATATGTCTATAGTCTTCCTCTTAAAGAAGTGCTTAAAGTCCAGTCGAAAATCAAAAGTTATCTTGTTTTAAGCCTTGCTGAACTCAAAAATGTTTTCCTTGAAAACCTTGATTTTTTCTATTATTACACACTAAAATCGCCACCTTCAAGTCCCAAAAATCTTCTTCTTTTAAAACTTGCCACATTGGAAGGGGACGAATTTGACGAATTTTTTGACATTATTCTTCTTTCTGACAGGATAAAAACAAATCTAAAAAATTCCATCGCCCAAAAACGTGCAGGACTTGATTCGACACTTGTCATCGTTATGACGAAGGACAATATCTATCTTAAAATTGTCTTGCCAAATATGCAAATAACAAAAATAAACAATATTCATCTTCACAGCGCCGTCCTTAAAAGTGTGGACTATATATTAAATGAAACCCCACCGCTGAGCGTCAGTTTGAATAAATATGTGATAAAAATTGAAAGGCGAATAAAAAAAGATAATGTGAGAGATGACATTTTGGCGTGCTTCCTGTGCTTTGAAAGTTTGAAAAGTTTTAGAGTCACAAATCTTAGCAAAATTTGCAGACATTTTAAGGTCTTGCAACAAGAACTCTATAAATTTTTAGATGACTACAATTTTGAAGTTTAATTTGATTAAAATTTCTATTGAAAAAATGTTTAAACACTGCTATAATTAAGTGAATAAAAATTATAGGAGGAAGTTATGCAAAATCTATTAGGTCGCAATTTAGCACAATTCCTTGACGAACCGCTTGTTTTCATCGGCTTGATTGTCATATCTGTGGGCATTGCAATAGCGCTACTTTCCAGAAGAATCGCCCGCGTCGCCAAGCACAAGAATAAAATTAAAGAAGACGACAAAGTTTATGTCACTTTCAAAATTATAGGACTTATGCTTGTTATCGCTGGCTTTATCCTCGTTGGGACAGACATAATTATGTATATTTTAGGCAAATAAAAAAATTTTTTTAAAAAAAAGCACCAAAATTTTGGTGTTTTTTTCTTCTATATGTAATTTTTTTTTATATTTTTTGTGCAATAATGAAAAAATTATTTCACATTTCTCACAAAATATCCGTTGTAAACATTCCTGCTTTCATTCACCGAAATGAATGCACGGGGGTCTTTTTTGTCTATAATTTGTTTTAATTTTGCCAAATTTTTTGAGTCTGTCTCGACAAAAATAAGATATGTTTCGTGCTTTTCTTTCGCACCTTTTGCGGTTAGAATTGTTGCTCCAAAGCCATTGTTTTGAAGTTCTTCCACAACTTCGTCATTTTTGTTGCTTAAAACAATCTGAACTTTAACATTGACTTTGATAAACCTTTTTGAAAAAAGTCCTCCAAGATATGTCCCCAAAGCAAAGCCCAAAGAGTAAACTGTTGCAATCAAAAATGTGCCGACCACAGGACTTAAAGAAATGTTAAAATCCAACGCAGCCTTTACGACAACAAACCAAAAGAAAGCCTCCACAAAGCCAAGTGTTGCCGCAAGCCCAGACTTGCCCTTAACGACGAAAACTGTTCTAATCGTGGCAAGCCCCATATCCACAATCCTGCCAAGCACAACAATAATGCAGACAAACCAAAGATCAACTTCAACTCCAAAAAACATTTTATTCTCCCAAACTGCTTATAATGAAATCAGTATATATTAGGAAAATAAAAAAGCAAAACAAAAAACAGTAAAAAATTTTTTAAAAAAAGTTTAAACAAAAAATAAAATAATAATGTCGTTTTGTAAAATATTTTGCAAAAAATTTTGTAAAAAGTTGACTAAAAAACATACTATAACTATACTTATATTGATACATATAATATTTAACATTTAATAAATAAAAATCAATTTTGTTTTTGGAGGAAAAATGCAAAAGAGTGAACATAAAAAACTGATGTTTTTATTCTTAATTGCATTTTTTATGATCTCTTTTTTTTCCGTTAATTTTGCTTTTTCTCCCTCATTTGTTGTTGCCGAACAGACTTCTTCAAACACAACTTCACAGGGTGAACTCGCAAGCGAATATTTTTTATACAACACAAGTCTAATAAATTTCCCCAATAATTCAACGGGGCTGACTGCAAATGTTGAGAATCAATTGCAATCCGACTTATGCTGGGCTTTTTCGTCCATAACAGCCCTTGAAACGACCCTTTATACAACAGGACTTGTCAACAAAAGTGTCCCTCTCAATTTTTCAGAACTAGACCTTGCCTATAATGTTTTTGTGACATCTCGCGGGTGGGACAGCCTTGGTGGTGGTGCGTTTGAAGTGGCATATGAATATTTTTCCAGTGACAATGGGCCTGTGAACGAGCAGTCGTGGGAAACATCAGGTATGAGTGCAATTAATGCTTGGAGTTCTGCTTCAAACGAGCAACTTGCGAACTTTTATGGTGCAGGACTAACTTCAAACGAGAGGGTAATATCGGGGTTCAGCGCGCTCGAAAGTTATTATTTCCCATCAAGAAATTCGATTGAGTTTTATGACAATGCAAATGGCATTGCAGACAGTGTCACAGAAGCAAAGATTTTGGCAAACAGAAACAGCATCAAAAACCATATTAAAACATATGGAGCAGTGACTGCGTCAATGTATTTTAACAATACATACATAGCAAACTATATTTATTATTATTATGGCAACACCACTCAAACATCATCAAACCATATGGTAACTTTGGTCGGGTGGGACGACAACGTTACGATTAATGGTCACACAGGTGCATATATTGCCCAAAATTCTTATGGTGAAACTTTTGGGAATGGCGGATTTTTCTACATATCTTATGATGACAGATTTGTTGAAGATAATGTCTGCGGGTTCACTCGTATGGGAGAGAATTTGACAGACTACATTGAATATGACAATATGTCGGGCTCTGGCTATCAAAATCAATTTGTCACTTTCGACAGTTCTCACAGTGTCTACTACACTTCCTACTATTCCTATTCAAACACAGCATATCTTGCGAATATATATCAAATCGACTCAAATTTTGAAAACCAATATATCTCTCGAATTAAAGTTCCCACGATGTGCGTTGTAAAAAATATAAATGACAATTCTTATAAAAATTATGATACCACAAATTTTAGAGTCTACATATTAAATGGACTGACAAGCAATTCGCAAATAAGCATAAAGAACAATTTTAGCAATAAAGTGGCATTAAAAAATTCTTTCGCAACTTCGGGCGACGAATATCTTTTTTCAGCAAATCAAACGGGATATTACACTGTTGAAGTGGAAGAAGACATACGCCTTAACGGGGACTTTTTTGCCGTTGTCATTGAAGTGGACGACGGAATTCTGTATTATATGGCGAATAACCCAAATCAAAATATTTCATATGTGACATATCTTTCTCAACAACCTTCAACTTCGTGGACAATCTATGGCGCAAGCACTGAAAATACCACGAGTGAATGTGTTATCCCAATGAAAATACAAACAAAATATGACCTTAGTGATATGACATATGAAGTGACAGGTGGCACCTACACTTATGATGGGCTACTCCACAACCCAAGTGTTTCCGTCATCACCCCGTCCACTTTTGATGTCACATACAGCCTAGACGGAATCAACTATTCTTCCACTTTGCCAAACATTAAAAATGTCAAAATTGTTTCGGGAAATGTGTCGTCCTACACAGTTTATATTAAGATTACAGCAGATTTTTACAGCACAGTTTTAGAGCAAGTTGAGATTAGGATTAACCCAAAATCTCTTTTAATCACTCCGAATGCTGTCACGGGTGTCTATGGCGAGTCTTATGTTCTGCCAATGTGGGCACTTTCAGGGCTTGTTTCTGGCGAAAGCGTCAATTCTTCGGGCGTGCTTTCTGTGCAGAATTTCAGTTCGTCAGGGCTAAATAATGTTGGGGAATATAGCATCATTCAAAATAATCTGACTTTAATCAATAAGAATAACTTTTTAGTTTCAAACTATGCTATATCTTTTGTTTCAGGAGTCAAATACACAGTCACTCCAAAAACTCTCTATGTCGTCGCTGACGAACTGACAAAACACTATGGCGACCCAGACCCCGCTCTCACCTATCATTTTTCTGGCACAGAGGGAACACAAAGTCCAAATGTTTCGGCAACTCTCATTCGTGAAAGTGGCGAAAATGTGGGCGAATATGCCATTTCTCTTTTTGGGGATATAATAAAAAGTGACGACGCGGAAAGCGGATTTTATAAAGATAACTATGAAGTTATTTTTGCGCAAGAAACAAAGTTTTTTGAGATTATTCCACGCATTTTGATAATCACTCCAAACACTGGGCATAGCAAAATCTATGAAGAAGATGACCCCACTCTTACTTTCACAATTTCCAACTCAATCTCGGGCGAAACGCCTGCTTTTTCGGGCAGTTTAAGTCGAATCTCTGGCGAAGATGCTGGCAACTATCAAATTACATTAGGCTCGCTCGAACCCGTTGATAATTCACCTTTTTTAAAAGAAAATTACACCCTTGAAATTTATTCTAACATAGTCTATTTCACAATTTATAGTGGCACAATAACCGACTCTTTTGTCACCGATATCAGTGATAGTTATAATGGAGAACTTCACTTTTTGAGTCCAAATTTTGGTGAAGAAGACGAAGAAGAATACACTGTGAGATATTGCGAAGTGTCTTCAAAAAGTGACGCCTTTAATGAAGGGACGTCAAGCAATGAAAATATTGGCAAAATAAATTGCGGAGAATATTATATTTGTTTTGAATTTTTAAAAGAAAATTATGCGCCAAAATATGAAACGGCGAAGATTACCATTTCACCAATCCAACTCTCTGTGACTCCTAACGCGGAGCAAAGCAAAATCTATGGCGAAAGCGAAAGTTTTTCTTTTGTGTATAGCGGACAAATTTCAAATGAAGTCCCTGCTTTTTCGGGCAGTCTTTCAAGGCAAACGGGTGAAAATGTCGGCGAATATTTCTTTTTAATTGGAACTCTTGTGCTTGTTGATAACGAGAATTTTTTGGCAAACAACTATACTTTGGTCTTAGATAGTGATAATGAAATAACTTTTGAGATTACAAGGAAGACTCTAACCGTCATTCCAAATGACAATCAAAGTAAATTATATGGCAAAAATGACCCTGTTTTAACATTCTCAACTCTGGGGTTTGTGTTTTCAGACACTGCGGACTTCACGGGGTTGCTTTCGCGTGAAAGTGGTGAAAATATCGGCGAGTATGTAATTTCAATCGGCACACTTGCACTCGCAAGCAGTCTTTCAAACAATTATGATTTTATTTTGGACAGCACCGAACATATTTTTGAAATAAATCCTGTCGGTGTTAAGATTAAGATTATAAACCTAAAAGATGAATATGGAATTTTGCTTAAAAATTACTATGGTGAAATCACTTTTGACACTGTTTCATACGAATTCGAAGACGGGACAGAAGTGAATTTTGTGACGGGTGACAGCCTTGAACTCACATATCTTTGCTATGAAGATGAAGACAGACTCATCTCAAACACCACTCGTGCGGGGAATTATCAAATCACTGCCGAGTCACAAAATGAAAATTATAGAGTTACAGTGAGTGAGGGAAGTTCTTACACTATATCATACAGAAATTATGTGGTGACTTTTATCATCGAGGAAAATTCAATCACAAGAACCAAAACTGTCACGCATTTTGACCAAGTCGGCACTTTGCCAGATGGCATTGACGCGACTCCAACCAAAGTGGGTTATACATTCAATAATTGGAAGAAATCAATTGATGACGAAAATTGGACGACAGTTGAAAACATCTTAAGCGAAATCATCGAGGAAAACACAAAATTTAAAGCAAATATGGCACTTAATTCATATAGAATATATTATAATTTAAACGGCGGAAGCATAAGTGGCACAACAGCCCAAACGTCCTATACAATTTTAACTCAAACATTTTCGCTCATAACCCCAACAAGAGTGGGATATGACTTTATGGGATATTATGAGAACAGTGATTTTTCAGGCACGCAAATCACCCAAATTACACAGGGTTCAACTGGAATCAAAAATCTTTTTGCCAAGTGGCAAATTAAAACTTTTTCAGTTGCTTTGCCTTCACAAAGCACTTCTTATGCGCTCAACGCAGATTCAACTTTTATAGATTATGGAAATGACTACACTTTTGAGATTAATCTATCTTCAGCCTATAATAAATCCTATGCAACAATGAAAGTGTGCGTCGTTTGGCAAACAGGTGGCAACGAAGTGGAAATAACTCCCCAGCAAATCGCCACAGACGACGAAGACGGAATCAAAAACCGCTACACAATCTCAAATGTGACAGATGATTTTGAATTGACTGTTTTTGACGTCGTTGTAAATACTTATACGATAAACTTTGTTGCTGACGGTATTTTGGTGGAAACAGTTAGTTTGACACACGGAGAAAATCTTCTTTTTGAAAATTTTCCCGAAATTCCTGTGAAAGAATTTTTCGATGAAACCGACCCTGTTTGGAATGTCACGATAAACATTACAAACGCCACGCAAGACCGCACAATCTTGGCTTGTTACACTCCAAATGTCTACACCATAACATTCATTATGGAAGACGGAAATGAATTTCAAGTGCAGATATCATATGGAACTGTCGTGGACACATCGGTGCTTGAAGATGAATATAAACTCAATATGTTTGAATATTTTGTCTTTGCAAAATCACTCGATGGGATCAGTGCCGATGAAGACATTAGAGTGACAATAGCCAGCAATATTAACATTTTTTATACAGTTGTTACAATCATAGTTTGTTTAATTTTGCTCTCTGTCGCCGTTTCAATTGTAAGGAAAAGAAACAGGCATCAAGCGCGTTTAAGTGCATATAATAAAATCAACAATGAAGAATATCGAGCAAGACTTGAAAAATATAAAAATGAGTTTGAGAGCCCAAACAAAGACGACGAAAATAACAAAAAATAGTGAAAAAGATTAAAAAATAAACATAAAAAAAAGAACAACTTTTGTCGGGTTGTCCTTTTTATTTTAAATCTTCAAAGATAAAAGAAAACTTAATGAATGAAACTCATTCAATTTTTTCTTGTGAAAGTTTAAGCAAAGTTTGATATTTTTCTTCCGCCACCTTTTTGCTTTCTTCAAAGAGTTTTTCTGCGAGTTCAGGGGAAATCTTCTCAAGGGCAGTGAATCTGCTCTCGCCTTTCAAAAAATCCTCATAATTTTTTGTTGGTTTTGCGCTGTCCAGCATAAGCGGATTTTTCTTTTCTGCAAAATTTCTTGGGTCATAGCGATATAGGTGCCAATAGCCACATTCCACCGCTTTTTTAATCTCTTCTTGTGCACCACTCATATTTATGCCGTGATTTATGCAAGGTGCATAGGCAATGATAAGGCTTGGCCCGTCGTAACTTTCCGCTTCACTGAGTGCTTTCACCGATTGATTTAAGTTTGCCCCAAGACCAATCTGTGCCACATAGACATTTTTGTATGTCATTGCAATCATTCCAAGGTCTTTCTTTGGAGTCCTTTTTCCACTGCTTGCGAATTTTGCCGTGGCAGAGAGTTGAGTTGCCTTTGACATTTGCCCGCCAGTGTTGGAATAGACTTCTGTGTCAAGCACCAAAATATTCACATTTTCACCGCTTGCAAGCACGTGGTCGAGTCCGCCAAAGCCGATGTCATATGCCCAGCCGTCGCCACCGATGATGAAGACACATTCTTTCGTCAAACTTTTTTCTTGCGAAGAAAGGCTTGTGTTTTTAAGAAGAGGAGCAATCTTTTTTGAAAGTTGAAATGACTGTTCGCCATTGTCAAAATTCATAAGCCATTCTTTTAAAAGTGAAACGAGTTCTTTGTCGTTATTTTTGTCATCAACAAATTTTTCCGCGTCATTTTTAAGTTTTTCTCTAGCATTCTTTTTGGCGAGATAGATGCCATAGCCAAACTCCGCATTGTCTTCAAATAAACTGCTGGCAAAAGCAGGTCCAAATCCATTCTTATCCTTTGCGTAAGGGCAAGTTGGGGCACTGCCAGAATAAATACTGCTACACCCCGTTGCATTTGCGACAATCAACCGCTTCCCAAAAAGTTGCGAAACAAGTTTGACATAAGGTGTTTCGCCACAGCCCGCACACGCCCCAGAAAATTCAAAATATGGCTTGTTGAACTGACTGCCTTTGAGGGTGTTTTCTTTAAAAATAGTCTTTGGATTTTCGATTTCTTTTGCAAAATTATAATTTTCTTTTTCCGCTTTTGCTAGGTCCACACTGTTTGTCATAACGAGTGCTTTTCTAATGGCAGGGCAGACTCTCACGCAGTTGCCACAGCCTGTGCAATCGGCGACATTAATCTGCATTCTAAAATGATAGCCTGGAATGCCAGTTGCGGGGATTGTGCCGAAAGTTGCGGGTGCAAGGGTCAAATCGTCATCTTTCACAAGCGCAGGGCGAATGGCGCCGTGCGGACAAACCGCTGAGCACATATTACATTGAATGCAGTTTTCACTCAGCCACTTTGGACTTTCAATGGAAATGCCACGCTTTTCATAGCGGGAAGTGTTTGTGGGAACGATGCCACGAGCGTCAAAAGCGGAAACAGGCAGGTTGTCGCCTTTTTTATGTTCAATCACTTTGATGAAATTTTTGTCATAATCGTCGAGATTTTCAGTTTTTGTTTTTTCATTTTTAAGGGAAATTGTGCTTAAATCAATCTCCACAAGATTTTCAGTTGCAGACTTAATCGCCCTGACATTTGCGTCCACAATGTCCTGTCCTTTTCTCGCATATGTCTTTGAGGCTGCGTCTATGAGCAGTTTTTCCACTTTTGCATAGTCGATAATATTTGTCGTTTTGAAAAAACACGCCTGCATAACGACATTAATTCGCTTTAAAAGTCCTGCATCTTCTGCCACCTTGTTTGCGTCAACAATGAAGAGTCTTGCTTTTTTCTTTTTCAATGTCTCAAAAAATTTGTTTGGCAAAACTTTTTGCAATTCTTCCTTGTCATAAGGCGAATTGAGAAGGAAAGTCCCATTCATTTTGAGGTCGTCTTCCATATCATATTTTCCAATGAAGTTAATGTTATGGCACGCCACAAAGTCGGCATTTGTGATGAGATAAGGCGAGTTTGTGTGATTTTTGGAGGAACGCAAGTGCGAGATTGTCACACTGCCAGATTTTTTGGAATCATATTCAAAATAGCCCTGAACGTTAAGGTCGGTGTTTGAGCCAATGATTTTGATGGAGTTTTTATTTGCACTCACAGTCCCGTCACTGCCCAAGCCATAGAATTTGCAAGAAAAATATGTGTCGTCAATGTCAAAAGAGTTGTCGATTGAGAGTGAAGTATGAGTAATGTCATCATTAATTCCCACAGTGAAATTGTTTTTTAGTTCAGTTTTAAGGTTGTCAAACACTGCTTTCACCATTCGTGGAGTGAATTCTTTGCCCCCCAGCCCATATCTTCCGCCAACAATTTGAATGTCGGCTCTATTATTCACAAAAAGTGTCGTCACCACGTCTTTATATAATGGTTCGCCGTCAGAACCACTTTCTTTTGTCCTGTCCAGCACTGCAATTCTTTTAACAGTTTTTGGCAATTTGCTCAAAAAGTCAATGCTTGAAAAAGGACGATATAGTCGCACGCACAACACGCCATATTTTGTGCCCGAATTTTTGTTTAAAAATTCCACAGTGTCTTTCGCCGTCTCCACTCCACTGCCCATGAGAACGACAACGTCGGTGGCATTTTTGTCGCCATAATAGTCAAACAAATTGTATTGTCTGCCTGTAATTTTAAATAAATCATTCATCGAACTCTTCACTGCTAAAATCGCATTGTCATAAAATGAGTTGCTCGACTCTCTGTTTTGAAAATAGATGTCAGGGTTCTGTGCAGTGCCTTGAGCGTGAGGGGAAGTGCTCGAAAGTGCTCTGTTTTTAAATTCATTGATTTCATTTTTTGGCAGGATTTTTTTTAAGTCTTCGTTTGAGATTTTTTCAATTTTTTGGATCTCATGTGAAGTCCTAAACCCATCGAAGAAGTGCATAAAAGGAACACTACTTTTAAGAGTGGCAAGGTGAGCCACCACTGCCAAATCTTGCGTTTCTTGGACGTTGTTTGAACACAGCATCGCAAAGCCCGTCCCTCTGCAACTCATCACATCTGCGTGGTCGCCAAAAATTGAAAGGGCGTGCGTTGAAAGAGCCCTTGCAGAAACGTGAAACACGCAAGGAAGCAGTTCGCCCGCAATCTTATACATATTTGGAATCATAAGAAGAAGCCCCTGACTTGAAGTGAAAGTAGTTGCAAGCGACCCTGCACTCAAAGCCCCGTGAAGAGCTCCTGCGACCCCCGCTTCCGATTGAAGTTCACTGATGAGCAACTTTTCCCCAAAAAGATTTTTCACTCCTTTTGACTGCCATTCATCGCAACTTTCTGCCATTGGTGAAGACGGAGTGATGGGGTATATC
>SAAW01000001.1 GCA_009929275.1 Clostridia bacterium | reverse complement strand
TGTGAAGGAAAGATGGTTACAGAACACTTTGGTCATTGTCAAAATTTTAATATATATGATATTGAAAACGGTAAAATTTTAAAAGTTGAATCAATACCTAATCCTGGACATAAGCCAGGATTTCTTCCTTTTTTCTTATATGATTTAGGTATAAACATAATTATGTCTGGCGGGATTGGTGGAGGAGCAATTGAAATATTTAACGAAAAAAATATTGAAGTAGTTACTGGGGCTACTGGGGAAGCAACTAAAACTGTAGAAATGTTTTTAACTAATGAGTTAAAATCGACAAATTCTGTTTGTAACCAACATAAACATGGATGTTAATTTTGTTATAA
Source organism: Clostridia bacterium (assembly GCA_009929275.1). Classification (GTDB taxonomy): domain Bacteria; phylum Bacillota; class Clostridia; order Christensenellales; family UBA1242; genus UBA7862. The sequence continues at coordinate 112,644 of SAAW01000001.1, read as the reverse complement.
AATAATTTGCAGATGTAAGTTAGCGCCACTCCGTTTTAGGCAGATTTAGAAAGAATTAGAACGAAAATAAAATATTCATGACAGAGAGTTTGAACAAAACTTTTAATTTTTTGTGTCTATTTTTTAAAATGCGAAAAATTTATTATCTCTAAAATTCAATTTAATTATTTTTTATTTAGATGATGCAAATACTCTTTAAAATAATCATAATAGTTGCTAAGGCAGAGATCGTGGGTTTAATTCCAGACTCCAACTCTAAAACAAAACTCGTAAAGTCCTTTATATTAGTTACCTCTATAGTTTTTATTTTTTTGCCAAAAATCGTACTAAAAATATTTGAATACTTTTTTCGCACATTTGGAATGCGTTTTTTAAAATTGCAGTACTTTTTTTGGCATAAAAAAGGCCAGCAACCTTCTCAATTTGTTAATCTTTTTTTAATAAAAATTTTAAATTTATTCTTGTTTTTTTTTATAAAAAATCGCACCTTAAACATTATTAACAAATATATAAATTTGTTCGGTGTTCAAAAGCGGTTTTGTTTGGCGGGATAAATGAGATTTGAACTACTTAGGTTGTAATTTGTAATTTATTTTTATTATTAATTAGCTTTATTTCTTTTATTTGACTTTATAATATTATTTTTATATAAATAAATAAACTTATAGGAGGAATTATGAAATTAATTTATTGTACAGGAAATAAATTTAAACTAAGTCTTGCTAAAAGAATATTAGAACCACTTGGTATAGAAGTTGAAGGTAAAAAACTTGATATACCTGAAATACAAGCATCTAGTATTGAAGAAGTTGCAAAATATTCTTCAAAAGTTGCTAGTGAAATGTTAAAATTATCAACATTAAAAAATGATTCTGGATTAGTTATTCCTGCTCTTAATAATTTTCCAAGCGCTTACACAAAATATGTTGAAGAGACTATTACTGAGAATGGAATTCTAAAACTTATGGAAGGTATTGAAAACAGGGAGGCTTATTTTTTGGAAGTATTGGCTTATACAGAATTAGGAAAAGAGAGTGTTGTTTTTGTATCAAAAACAGAAGGGAAAATTACAAATAAACCAGAAGGAGAATATGGCTGGAGTTTTGATAAGATTTTTATTCCAAAGGGCGAAAGTAAACCAATGGCCTGTTTTTCAGATGATGAAAGATGGAAGTTTTGGGCAGATAATGGATATAAAGATATGGCAAATTATTTGAAAAATACAAAAAAATGAGCAAAGTAAGCAATTGCATTAAATTTTTAAAAGTTCTTGGCAATGGAAGAAAGATGAATATTGCAGAAATATCTAAAGTTTTAGAGGTTTCTCCTAGAATGATTAGGCAATATAAACAAGACTTAGAATTGGCAGGATATAATATTGAAACTATATCAGGAAGATATGGCGGATATGTTATAAATAGTCAAAAAACAAAAAATTTTGATAAGTTTTTGGATATATATGATTTGCAATTACTTGAAAGTATAGAACAAAAAATTCATTTCAAATATCTTCAAATGATTCTGTAAGACTAGCAGGATTAATTGAAAGATTAAGAAACGAATTGTTTTATTATGAAAAAATAAATAAGTTTAGTAAAATCGAAAACAGTGAAATTAAGATTGATATTTTTTATTATGCAATAAAAAATAATTTTAATATGCGAATAAAATATTTTAAAAACAAAAAGATAGTAGAAAAGATTTTTTCTCCTAAATATGTTAGCTTATATAAAAACTCTTTTTTTATTACAGGACTTGTAAGTGATTTCATTAGAACCTTTTATTTAAAAGAGATTACTTTTGTTGAAATAATTTAATTTAATATGACAATATATCGCCTCTTAATGTGATATGCTAACTAAAAATAGCATAAAAACATTGGGATTTTTTTATGAAAACAAATTATCCAATAGAAAAATTATCTTGGAAAGGCTATGATGTTCTTGCAAAAAATGTCTTAAAGCAGGTTGAAATGCTTTCAATTGATTGTGTATTATTAGTTTTGAGAGGCGGAACTATTTTGGGTTTAACTTTGGCAAATAATTTAGATGTTCCTTCTTATTACATTAAGATTAGAAGAAGTAGTAGTAACGAAGTTAATAGTGATTTTTCGGATCCAGAAATGCTTGGACAAATAGAGATAAAAAAATAAAAGATAAAGTTATTTTAGTTTGTGAAGACGTTATAGACACTGAAATTACAATTAAAAAAGTAATAAAAGAATTATAATTGTTATCTCCTAAAAAAATAATAATAGCGACTCTATATAATTTTAGTATAAATGAAAAATATATAAGTGGTTTTAACTCAAAAATTCATTTTTGGGTTGTTTTTCCATGGGAAAGGAGATTAATAAACGAAGATAAATGGTCTTAGATTTATCATCGGAACTGGATGTAATTATGATTGTTTTTATTGTCACCATGAAGGCTGTTTTTTATCTAATGATATTTTAGATTTAAGTGTTTATGAGCATAAAATTAAACTTTTATATGATTTTTGTATTAAATACAAAATTTATGAAATTGCAATAACTGGTGGAGAGCCATTTTTATATTTGGAAAGATTAAAAGTTTTGTTTAAATACTTTTCTAAATATCCTTTTCATATTGTAGTGAATTCAAATGCATCTTTAATTATTAACAATATTAATTATGTAAAACAATTAGAAAATAAAATAGAATTTCATATTAATTTTTCATCTCTTAACAAAAAAACTCATGAAAAGATAATAAACAAGAAATTATTTGAAGAAGAATTTAACTCTTTGAACTTGTTAAAAGAAACAAAGCATATCATAAAATTAAATATAATTTGCTTAAAATCTATAAATGAAAATGAACTTATTGACATTAATAAATTTGCTATAAGAAATGGATTTTTTCAAGATATTTAGTTTTTTATGACACAAAGAAGTTATATTCAAATCTAGTAATGAATGAACAAGAAATATGCAATATTTTTAATGCAAAGATAGTAAAAAAATTTAGTTACGGCATCATATTGGCAACAGGAGATTATGATATTGCAAAAAAATAAAAGTTAATTGCGAACAGACTGAAAATAAAAATTAAAAAAAGTTTTTTAATATAATGAATGATTTATTTAAAATACATTGAGAATGCTAATCATTATAATTTTTACTAGCGCATCATTTTTAATTTGACTTATAATTTTTAAATTTATTTAACAATTTACTCATTAAAGATTTTAATTTAGTTTGACTATTAACTATTTCAAACACTTTACTAAACATTGTTGCCAAGTGAGCGTTAATTGATGGGGTTTTTAACCAAATCGAGCAGAGAATTGCACATATAGTTTGGTAATTACATTTTATTTCGGTTTTAAACTCTTTAAAATAATTTTTTAATAATTTTGTTAATGCTGTTTTTAATTCTCCTCCAACAAATTTCTAAATCTAATACTCGGTTTAGGTTTTTATTTTAACTAGTAAATATAAAGCTTTTAAAAACTAACAATTTTGATACTAATTATATAATTAAAATTTGAAGAATGTTTTAAACTTTTTTATTTATACTTTCTAATAACCTTGCTATTCTTGGCCTGTTATATCTTTGGGCAAATATACAAGGAAGATTCACAATTATGCTATAGACAAACATAAAAAAACCTACAAGCGGAGTCGTGAATAAAAAAAACACCCAAAACAAAGAAATTGGTAACCAATGTGTAAGTTCTGCTCTGCAAGATTCAATTAAAAACTTGATTAAATTATTTGTTGAATAATCTGATAATTTTTTCTTTGCATATCCTTTTTTCTTATAGATTGCTCCACCATCTGGAAGTAGATGTTTCCATTTCTTCACTTTAAATATATCATCATAAATTTTGCCGTTTTTTTCAAACTTTTGAGTTTTATAAATACCTTTATTGTTATTGAAAAATTTGTCGGGAATATACAGACATATTAAAGCAGAACCAACTTGAAGAATTGGCCAAACAATAAAAAACAATAAAACTGTTATAGTATCTGACAAAAATATTACTCTCACAAAAACACCTCTTTACTTAATTATTCTTTCTTTCCATTTTACAGGAATATGAAATATTTTTTTTATCATCGAAACTATAAAAATGAAAGTAAACATTAAAAAAACAACTGGATAAAATATAAAACTTAAAGTTTTAAATTTTCCAATAGGTTTAGCTATACATATTAATCTTACAACCCAAATTATGTAGAATAATCCAAAAATAGAAAGTTCTAAAATGTTCCCTTGTATTGTTGATGTAACTAATCCTGTGAATGACCCTAGAATTGAAGTAATAAATAAAAATGTTAAAAATAAAATGAAAAAAGAAGTTTTTAAAGCCCCAAAATATATGTTTTTTGTCCAGCCTTGAAACAAACTTTTGAAACCTTCAGCATACATTCTAAAAGATATTTCTGGATTGCCAAGGTATGTATTAAATTCATAGCCTTCTTTTTTTAAAACAATTCCTAAACTGACATCTTCAATTATACTTTGCCTAACCTGAAAATGTCTTCCAATTTTTTCATATGTAACTGCACTAATTAAAATTAATGGTCCATAAAGAGCAAAAGGCTTTCCATGAAAAGCGCATACTTCATTTGCAGCAATTTGAATTAAGTTAAAAGGCAAAGAAAATTGTTCGTAAAATTTTTCTGTTTGATGATAAGGTTGAACTGTAACAACTTTATTTTCATCCAATTCTTTTAAACTAAGCAAACTTTTTAAAGCATTTTTTTGAAGCCTGACATCAGCGTCCAAAAAAAGAAGTAACTCCCCAGAAGCTTCCTTACTTCCAGTTTCAACAGCCCAAGATTTTCCCAAATACTCAGCATTTTTATCCTTAACAGCAATAACTTTTACTGGAAAAGTCTTTGCAACTTTTAAAGTGTTGTCTGTCGAATTGTCATCCACCACTATAATCTCATGTGGTTTTATTGTTTGTTTTAATAGATCATTTAACAACAATTTAATATTATTTTCTTCATTTCTGCATGGGATGATAATTGAAAGTTTTTTCTTTGATGGAGTATCGTTTTTATTATTACGTAAGTATGGTTTATTATAAAACAAATAAAACGATCCACCTAATCCAATTATTATCATTAAAATTTGAATCAAAAAATTCATTTTTTTATCCTTCCTTTTTTGATAATTTTATCAGCCGCTAATTTTCCTGTTAAAATTGAAGTCGGCATTCCTGCTGGACTAAAAGTCCATTGTCCAGCTTGATAAACATTTGGCAAAGTAGTGTTTATTGATTTTGAAATTTTTTTAAAATTGCTTATTGAAGGCATAATCTTATTTGTGTAAGCCCAGCCTGTTAAAGATCCATCTGTGTTCCCAGTGTATTTTTCAATGGTTAATGGCGTTGAACATTTTTGAAAAATAATATTTTTTTTAATTTCGAGAAATATTGTTTCGTTAAGTAAGTTTATTATATTATCTGTTACAATTTTTTCTAACTCGAAAATCTTTTTATTATTTTTATAATATAAGGCAAGATCATAATTAAAAAGAGTACTTACAATTATATTTGTTTGATTTTTTGGGGCCAAAGAAGAGTCTCTTAATGAAGGGCAAGAGATCTCATATGTAGTATATTTTAAATAATCTTGAAGCCACTTGTTTATATCTTTTGAATCTTGCCATTTTCCTAAAAAAGATATACCCTTTGTAAAGGGCGTAAAAAAAGCATGAGGTCCAATTATTTTTTGAAAATAATCCCCATTTATTTTAACTCCTAAATTTATTGTAAAAACAGAATCGCTCCCACGACTTTTTGACAATATTTGTTTTTTTATAAAAGTTTTTTTGTTTGGAAGTTTTTTTATATTTTCATAAAGTGATTTTTGATTTCCTGCCCAGATCATTTTTTTATATTTAATTATTTTTCCGTTAAAAGTTATAATCTCTTTTCTATCTAAGTCGACATTTATAACTTCTGTGTTTCTTAAAATTGTTGTTCCATTATTTTCAATATAAGAAGAAATTTTGTCAATAATAGATGAAGTCCCACCTACTGGATATTTATATTCACAATAAAAACCAAAGTAACTAAGTGCAAAAAAAGCAGGAATTTTTTCAAAAAAATGTTGAGTTATTATATCAATTAAGCTTTGATTTTTTGTAAACTGCTTTAAATAGTTAACCACAGGAATGTTAAACTCTTTTACCTTTTTTATACTTTTTTTATATTTAACCAACCAAGGAAATAAAGTTTTAAACAAATATCTTAAATTGTTCATATTTTCGATAAAAATTGGATTGTCAATTTCATATAAAACATCAAAATGATTCATAATAAGTTCAATCTTTTTTACAATTGTTTCAATGTTGTTTTTTTCTTTTGGAAAATTCTTTGCTAATAAATTTTTATAAGATTTCAAAAAATTTCTATCATTAACTTCAACAAATTCATTTCCTATTCCAATTTTTACGGGATTTGGCAATAATTCTATTGAAATATTGAAGTCTTTAAGCATTGGAATCATAATTCCAGAGTTTTCAAAAGCACGTATGCCATTATCAAAAGTAAAACCGTTTATTTTGTATGAACTAATAAGTCCGCCAAGTTTTGGCTGTTTTTCACAAACTAAAACATTATAATTATTTTTTGTTAAATATGCAGCACTTGTTAACCCAGCAATTCCACCGCCAACAATTAAAACGTCAACTTCCATAACTTAATTCCTCGTTTGTTATTTATAAAAATATTTTTAAATTATCATAAATAGGATAACACATTATTCTTTCATTTAGCAAATGTAAACAATATTATTCGATATTTAAGTTAATTTTTGAAAGTTTAAATTGAAATACAAACCTAACAGTTCCATTTTCAAATTTTACTAAATAAAAATCTAAAACAACAAATCTTTCATCTAAAGACATTTGACACATTTTATAAACATTTGATTAGCTTTTATTAATTTCTTTTACACTAGAGTTTTTATCAATAAAAAGACCTTATGAGTTATATGCATTCAATAATTCATCTGTTGTAATAGTTTTAAAATTCTTATAAGTTTTATCTGTAACCTTAATTTTTTTCAACTTTCCCACATTCTCATTAAAGTCAACAAACAAAAAGGGCATATTTACATTTAAAGCATTTTATCAACAATTTTTATATTTTCGTGGTCTGAGTATTTAATTAAATTAGAATTATATTCTCTATCTGACAATCCAGCTAAATATATCAATTACGTAAAATGTAATTTTTACTTAAAAAATTTGCAAAAATGTGTATTATATTTGATTTGATCTAGCAAGAGTGATAAAACACAACTATTCGGAGCAAACTATATTTTTTATTAAATTTTACTTGATTTGCTCCAATAAGTGTGATATAACACAACTAACTGGAGTAAGTAGATATGATTTTTACAACTCAACAATTAATTGAAAAGTATAATAATTTGGCAGACCCTAAAGGGAAAATATCTCGTGATGTGGATAAGGGCTTACTTTTTCCTGTTTCTCGTGGGTTCTATGAAAACAATCAAGATACCGATGGAATAAAACTTGCACAATTTATTTACGGACCCTCATATTTGTCTTTTGACTATGTTTTAGCGTACTATTCTATTATCCCAGAAGCCGTATATAAAACATATACTTGTGCAACTTTTGGTAAGAAAAAGAAAAAAGAGTATAAGAATATATTTGGTAACTATATTTATAGAGATATCCCAAAAGAAGTTTTTAGTTATGGAGTTAAGTTGATTGAAGACGGAAGTTATTCTTATCAAATTGCATTACCAGAAAAAGCTCTTTGCGACAAACTTTACACAATTAGTCCTGTCTTATCTTTAAAACAATTTAAGGCGTTATTATTTGAAGATTTAAGAATTGATGAAACTGAATTAAACAAAATGGATAGAAAGATAATATTTAAAATTGCACCTATGTATCACAAAAAAAATTTAGATTGGCTAATTGCTTATTTTAAGGAGAATTAATATGCAAAAAGTATTAGAACAAATGTTATCAAAATATGAAAAAAGTTACAAAAGTTAATACATATAACGAATAATTATTCATAAAAAAACACAATTTAGGCAGAAAAATGAATAAAAATACACAAAATGAACTTAATTTGATATATGAGTGAGGCTTTTTAAACCGCAGATCGGAGGTTCAAATCCTCTCTCGAACACCAAAAAAGGCATCATAATAGATGCCTGTTTTTTTATGTATACCAAGATTTTTAAATTTTTATAAAAAAATTTGATGATCTTATAAAACTTTTTTATTATATTATTAAACTAATTAAATTCTTTCAAAATCTTCTGGAACTTTATTACTTGACTGCCATTCGTCCTTTGCATACATATCAGCATACATAATATATCTATAATATATTTTTTCATTTTTTTGGGGATTGGATTAAGACATGTAATTACATATTTATCTATCATATGCTCTTTGCCAAAAATTGAGGCAATACGTTTTATTGAAAATATTTGATATTTTTTATGCTTTATTGTATTTGCAAATTGACGAGTATTTAGTGGGAAAAAAGAAAGAATAGGATTTTCGACTTCATACCCATACCCTTTTTTTTCTAGCCAATTGCTTGATAAAATAGGGTCATTAAGAAGAGCATCATTTATTCTTTGTTTTACTGAATTATCCTTTAACAAATCTTTTAATTCTTCTTATATTTTTTCTAATTCATCTGTATTTTCCATTTTATCTCCTTTTTTATTTGAAATCATAAATTGCTTTCAATTACAGGTACAAAAACATTATAAAAGTTTACAAGTTCTTTAGCGACTTTTTCAACATCAAGGTCAAAATCATATAATTTAGCACCATCTTGAAACCTATTTGGCTTTATAGAACATTTTCCAAAACGGCCAATTCTTGATGCTGTTCTTCCTTTGTTTTCATCCCAAACCAAATTATAACCAATTTTCTTTTCAATGTAATTTTTAAAATCATTTTTTAATTTATTAAATTTTAACTTTTCATAACCATAATTTATGTAAAGATTGATATCATCTAATATTTCATTGTTTACTCTAACGTTAAGTCTTGCTGATTTTATTTTATTTTCAAACCAAGCATGTGCCTCACTTCCTTGGGGATATAAAGTATAATATTTCCCGTCAAAACTTGTCTTTTCAAAATAATCTTTTAACTCAATAAAAAATTTAATTCTCTTTTCTATATTTTTCATATTTCCTCTCTTTTCTAATAACTTTTGATTGTTTTCCTTTAAAGGATAAGGGAATGTTGGCTTCATAATATTAACTAAATCTTCCTTTTCCTCTTCAAAAATTTCAATACCACATCTTTTGTATGCTTGCAGTGGATCTGCACGATGCTTTATAAAGCCATTTTCGTTTAATTTTTTATTTTCGCTACGAGTAATCCAACACATTCTTTGTTTAGATATTAACTCTTTTATTAGTTCTTTTGATAGCTTGTTTTGTTTAAATAACCAAATAAGTTCTTCTTTAAAATCATAGGCAGTTGTCATATGCTCATCAGCAAATAATTGATGAACTACAATTTTTTTTTCATCTTTTGTTCTCACACTACTTTTCCAATCATAATCTCTAATATCGAGTCCCGTTAAATCTAAAAATTCTTTATATGCTTTTTTACTTGCAAGACGTTTGGTAAAAGATTTTAACGTCCACGCATCATGGTACACTCTGGCAAAATACCAATCGCTAGCTTTTGTTTTATTATAAACCGTTTCTTTTATTAAATTTAAAAGCATTTCACTCCAAACATTTAGTTCTCTTTTTTCGCTTTCAAATACATTTGTTATAATTTTATTCCTTTCTTCTTTTTTAACATAATTGTCATTTTTACCGAACAAAGTATCAATGGATACTTCAAATAACTCAGCAATAGAAGGTATGTATTCAATACAGTTTTTTGCATAATTTGAAATATAAAAACAAATCTTTTAACTATGATTTATTTAATAAAATTAAAATTCCAACATATGCTGTTATTGGCGAAAAAGATGACGGAATAAATGGCGAAAAAACATCTGTTTATATGGAAAGAATTAAAAAGAATGTTCCACAATTTAACTAAAATATATTAAAAGATTGCCCCACATTTTTAAAGAAAATCTTTCATTATTTTTTTTAATATTGCATTATATTTATATATAATATATTATATTATATAAAAACAATAAAAGGATAAAAGGTTTTTGGCAGATATGAAAAAAAGAGATGATTGCATTTGTGATAGTTTTTCGGACATTATAGACTCCTCAGTTTCTTTTGTTTGCCATGTTTTAAAGTTGGACTATGAAGATTTTGATGAAGAAAAGTTTAATTGTATTGCTAAAAAATTATATGAAATTATTGAGATTAATCTTTCGGACAGGGTGGAGATTTTCAAACAAACAATATTAAATTGCACTTCTTATAATGTAATAACTGAAAAACATATAAAAGAATTACTTCAAAAGTTGAAAATTAAGAGCAGTATTTTTGATAAATTTGTCATTCAAATTGGCCCATTCATAGAAGACATTGAAGGGTCGGGTGAATATTATGGAAGCATATTTTGCGATTTTGGTAAAGAATTGAGAAGTTATTATGAGGTTTTGCCAAATTTTATTGAACTAGATGAAATCAGCCCGCTTTGCGTTGATGAACTCAAAAATGATGTCCAAGAAATTGAATATATTGAAGAAAACATATATTGTTAATATATTTATAATGAAGGTTACAAATTGTAAAATGAGAATTTTATAATATATTAAAAAATTAATTTTTATAAAAACAAACATTTTTTGTAAAATTGTTCTTAAATTGTTCTATTAGGGCATATATTTTTTCGTGCAAACAAAATTTGTTTAGAGAAGTAAAAGATACAATTTTTAATAAATCTCATTTATTTTTTTAAGATATACTTTTATTTTATATAAATTTTAACAATGAAAAGTGTGAATAAAAACTCAATTTAGTTAATTGTCTAAAAATGTCGAATTTTATAAAATATCTAAAATATTTTTAAAAAAAATTAATTAGAAATGGCAAATTCGCTTTGAGAATTGTGAAGAATAAAAAATAAAATTTGTTTTTGGAAAAATATGTAAAAAAGTTTTTGTTTTATAAAATAAAATGTTATAATTCAGTTAGAAAAATTCGTAAGCACTTAAAATTGATTTTTTTCACGGAGGTGTCAAATATGAATTGCCAAAAAATAAATAACAAAGGAATTTTAAGCAGATTTTTTATACTTACTTTTGCTTTAGTGGTGTCGCTCTGCTTGGCATTTGTGACTTTTGTTAAGAATGAACAAAACACAAATGTTTTTGCTGAGGTTTGGAATGGCACAGATGGAAAATCATCAGAAGTTTCAGCGACTTTTTCTGGTGGCCTTGGAACTGTGGAAAGTCCATATTTGATTGCAACAGCCGTGGATTTGGCACAACTTGCTTCGAATGTGAACGTAGGGACGGAAGACTACGAAGGTTACAAGTCAGCATATTACAAGCAAACGGCAGACATCACTCTTAACGACGAAGTTTTCACTTTTGATGCAGATTCTGGTCTTATCATAATGACAGACGGAATAAACACTGCATACATTGGCACAGGTGTGACGGGGAATGCAGGTGGAAACACAACTTTTGACTCAACTGCAAGTGTAAGGGGAACTAGTTATTCCGATGTAACAGGAACGATAGGAGTATATACAGGCACAGTCAATTCTTGGATAAAAATTGGAACAGAATCAAATGGTTTCTCAGGTCATTTTAATGGCAATGGGTTTCAAATCTCCGGGATTTACATAAATAATATTTCGGCAGATGCAGATTATGAAGGTCTATTTGGCAACAGCAGTATGGGTGCAAGTTTGGAACTTATTAGAGTTTCAAATTCATGTATAATCGCCGACACACAAGTTGGCGGTGTGGTTGGAATGAATCTTGGGTCAATAGATAAATGTTATAATTCTAGCATTGTTTCTGGGTTTTCGCTTGTTGGAGGAATTGCTGGAACAAATATGTCATTAATATCTAATAGTATAAATGAAGGGACAATTGTTGGCGGAGCAATTACTGACGGAATATCTCTTGGCGGGATCGCTGGGCTTAACGGACTCAATATTAAAAATTGTCAAAATAATGGCACAGTTTTAGGGAATGGTTCATATTTGGGTGGAATTATAGGAAACACAAATAGTGGGTCAATATTAAATTCTTTTAACACAGGAATTGTTCAAGGAAAGACCTCCTCTAATTTTTATGTCGGAAGTATCTCTGGCTCTTCCTCTGGAACTGTAGGTTATTCTTATTATCTTGCCGGCTCGGCAACTCTAAAAGATGGAGAGAATACAATAATACATAACGCACTTGGAAATAGTGCTCAATCAACTGTAACTACAGATCCTGTTAATGTAAGAAGTTTCACTAAAACTGGTTATAACATACTCCTTTCGTCTGAAATTACAATAGGTAGTGGTGAAAATGTCTACACTGTCACAGACTTGACTTCTGCTCTAAATGCTTGGATAAACAATGAATCAACTCCAGCGGACTATCTCGTTTGGGAAGATTCAGTCTCATATCCTGTCTTTGAAACGGCAACAATTACATATGACGGGAATGACAGCACAAGCGGTTCAGTGACTGGCGGTGACTATTTGCCGGGATCAATTGTGACAGTTCAAGGAGTTGGTTCACTTTTAAAAACGGGCTACACTTTTGCTGGTTGGAACACATCATCAAACGGCACTGGTATAAGTTATGAGGTTAACGCAACATTAGAGATGACGAGCGATGTCACACTCTATGCACAATGGGCTCTTATTTCTCCAACAGTTGGCTCAGAAACTGGAGTAATCATTGCTTATGACGGCTTATCACACGACATTTCAGTTGGAGCAACTCATACTTTAAGTGCAACATTTCCTTTGACATATCAATGGTTTAAAGGTGGCACAGAAGAAATAAATCTTATTGCAGACGCAACAAGCGCAACATATTCAGTGAAGAATGTTGCAGATAGCGGAAGTTACTATTGCAAAGTTTCAATTTCAGACAGCACACAAACAAAAACTACCACTTCAGCTGTGGTGACTGCCACAATAACAAAAGTAGCCATAACTCATGGTGCGGATCCTGTATCTGTAACTTATGACGGCAATGCACATTATATCGTCATAAATGCTTCTGATTTCAGAGGCACAGACACTTTAGAGAGCGTTGGTACAGTAACTTATAGTTCAACAGGCATTTTTGATTCATATTCTTCAACACCAATTGGCTTAACAAAAGTTGGAGTTATTACTGTCTATTATAAAGCAACTTTTGACAATTATAATGATTTTTCAGGTTCTGCCACTTTGACAATCAATGCAAAATCTTTGGCAGTCGCGTGGCTTGGAATAGACGGCACGGATAATTTCCTTTATGTTTATGATGGTACAACCCATTGCCCAACTGCATCAGTGGCAACAGGTGTTGGCGAAGAAACATTAAGTTTAACCGTGACTGGCGGACAAACAAATTATAGTGCCAGTGCCTACACAGCAACAGCCTCAATGACAACTGCAAATTCAAATTATTCTCTAACAAATACAACAAAAGAATTTTATATAGCCAAAGCAACTTATAATATGTCTAGCATATCGCTTTCAAATGTCACAGTGGAATATGACGGCAACGCTCATTCTCTTGCAATTTCTGGCACACTTCCAGATGGAGTGACAGTGAGTTATGCAAATAATTCTAAAACAAATGTTGGTGAATATGAAGTCAGCGCAAATTTCACTGGAGAAGATACAACAAACTATAACACAATAACGAGTATGACAGCCACTTTGACAATTACGGCAAAAGAGTTGACTGTCGTTTGGCTTGGCGAAGGTGGCTCGGCAGAAGATTTCAGTTGGGTCTATTCAGGTTCTTCTGTTTGCCCAACCGCATCAGTGACAACAGGTGTCGGCACGGAAACTGTGACTTTATCTATTTCAGGTGACCAAACAGACGCAGGCACACACACCGCAACCGCAGTAATATCGCCAGAAAACACAAACTATACTCTCGCAAATTCAACAAAAACATTTTATATAACAACAATTCTATTAAATGAACCAACAGTAACAGGAACATATATATTCGACGGTAGCACAAAAACAGTCGGTTTTTCTGCCGGATATTTCCCTTCATTAATGTCAATGTCTGGGGCTTCAACAGGAACAACAGCGGGGACATATGAAGTTGTTTTCACATTGACATACCCAACAAATTATATGTGGGGTGACGGCGAGGACGGCAAAGTCACTTGGACAATCGAAAAAGCAACCTATAATATGAGTGGAATTTCTTTCAGTGATTCAACAGTGACATATAATAACACGGCTTATCCTCTTGCAATTTCCGGCACACTTCCAAGTGGAGTGACAGTAAGTTACACAAATAATGCTCAAATAATTGCGGGAAGTCACACAGTCACAGCAGTTTTCACAGGGAATATTAACTATAATGATATAGAAGATATGACAGCCACTTTGACAATCAATCCAGCAGTTTTGGAATATGACGCGGAAGATATAATTGCCTTATCAAAAGCATACACAGGCAGTGTTTTGACTTGGGCAATAACTGATTTCACAACAGTTCCAGCAAACACAACTGTTTCAGCAGTCGCAGTGATTGCAGATGAAAATTATACAAATGTTGGCTCTCCAACAATCAATGTCACTTTGCAAGCCGACAGCAATCACACATTTATAACAACCGCTGGCGACACAGCAGATTTTATAGTAACACTTTCAATCACACAAGCGACAAACTCTTGGACAACAGATTTAAGCATAACGGGCTGGACATATGGTGGCACACCAAACGCACCAACAGCGGTGGCAACTTTTGGCACAGTGGTGTTTACATATTCATCAAACGGAACAGATTATAGTTCAACAGTTCCAACAACCGCGGGCACATATTGGGTGAAAGCAACTGTTACGGGCACAAACGATTACACAGGTATTGAAGATACAGAAACTTTCATAATCGCAAAAGCAAAACTTGACGAACCAACGGTGACAGAAACATACACCTACACAGGAATTTCTCAAAGTGTTAGCTATTCAGATGATTCACATATGACTGTTGCTGGCGACACAGCAGGCACAAATGCAGGAACATATAACTTGACATTCACACTAACTGACACTACAAACTATGAATGGAACGCTGGAAGCGACGGGACAGTGACTTGGACTATTGCCCCTGCGGTTTTAACTTATACCTCAGATAACATTGTTGCAATTTCAAAAGCATACACAGGCAGTGACTTGACTTGGGCAACAACTGATTTTACAACAGTTCCAGCAAACACAACTGTTTCAGCAGTTGCAGTTGTAACTGACCCTGTGCAAGATTATACAACCGTTGGCAACCCAAAAATCAATGTTACTTTGACAGCCGACAGCAATCACACTTTCGCAACAAACGCAGGTGACACAAGAACTTTTGAAGTTAGAACGGCAATCACAAAAGCGGAAAATTCAATTACAGTCGCGTTAAGCAATGCTGGTTGGAATTATGGTGCAGAGACTCTCAGCACTCCAACTATAACCACTGCTTTTGGAACAGCAACATTCACATATTCAGCAACCGAAGACGGGACATATGATTTAACTTTATCTTCGGCCACAATCGTAGGCACATACTGGGTTAAAGCAACGGTCGAAGGAACGGCAAATTATGAAGGGATTGTTTCCCCTGCGGTTAGTTTTTCAGTTAGCCCAGCACCTTTGACATACAATCAAAGTGATCT
Source organism: Clostridia bacterium (assembly GCA_009929275.1). GTDB lineage: Bacteria > Bacillota > Clostridia > Christensenellales > UBA1242 > UBA7862. The sequence continues at coordinate 96,872 of SAAW01000001.1, read as the reverse complement.
TCATCCAACTGGGAGAGCCTACACAGGCATTGAATTAATTTTTTCGGAATCAGGGTTTACAACACCAACTTATACAACAATAATTGATATTGCAAAAATATCTGGGCAAAATTATATAAGCGCAGGCAACCCAACAATCAATGTCACTTTGCTAGCCGACAGCAACCACACTTTTGCAACAACTGCAGGCGACACAAAAACATTTGCCGTCAGTCTTTCAATTTTAAAAGCCACGAACTCTTGGATAACGGCTTTAAGCATAACAAATTGGTCTTATGGTAGCACCGCAAATTCTCCAACCGCAGTGGCAAAATTTGGCTCGGTTTTATATACTTATTCAACAGCTGAGAATGGAACTTATACTGGAACTATTCCATCAGTAACCGCAAATACATACTGGGTGAAAGCAACTGTTGCGGGCACAAACGATTACACATCATTAGAAAGCAAAGTCAGTTTCGCAATCGACAAAGCAAAACTTGACGAACCAACGGTGATAGGAACATACACCTACACAGGACTTTCTCAAACTGTTGCGTATGAATATGACGACACAAAATTGACTTTGGATACAGAAACAACAACTTCATCAGCGACTAATGCAGGGACATATTCTCTTTATTTCACAATTGACGACACCGCAAACTATCAATGGAACGAGGAAAGCGACGGGACAGTGACTTGGACAATCGCTAAAGCAACATTAGAAAGCACCACTGCAAACATAAGTGGTGAATATGATGGCACAAATCGAAGTATAACAGTTTCCGCAAGCGGATTTGTGAACAGCGAAACATTCGCCAGTGGTGCAGCCCCAACAATCACATACAGTTCAACTGGACTTGAAGACTCTTATAACTCGACGAACATTGTAGCAACTGATGTCGAAGATAGTTGCACAGTCTATTTCATTGCAACTTTTGCAAATTATGAAGACTTGACAGGCTCTGCAACGATTACTATCACGGCAAAATCTTTGGCAGTTGCATGGCTTGGCGAAGAGAGTTCAACCACAGATTTCAGTTGGGTCTATTCAGGGACTTCTGTTTGCCCAACCGCATCAGTGACAACTGGTGTTGGCGAAGAAACAGTAGCACTAACAATTTCAGGTGCTAAAACAGACGCAGGCTCATATTCTGCAACCGCAGAAATGACAACTGCAAACTCAAACTATACTCTAACAAACACAACAAAAGAATTTACAATAACAAAAGTAACATTAACCAACACAACTTCTGCTGTTTCAACAAATTATAATGGTTCTGCTCATTATATCGCAGTGTCCGCAAGCGGATTTGTAAACAGCGAAACGATTGCTCTAGGGACAATCACATACAGTTCAACGGGAGATGTCGGTTCTTATGTTTCAGAAAATATTGGAGTAACAAACGTTGCAGACAGCAAAACGATATATTTCATTGCAACTTTTGACAACTATAACACTTTGACAGGTTCTGCTCTAGTGACAATCACTCCTGCGTCAATCAATGGTTACGTCGCAGCAAATATAACCGGAACAACTTCAAAAGTATATACAGGAAGTATTTTGGAATGGGGGACAGGAGATTTCACAGCACCAGAGTTCACAACTGTAACAAATGTCGCAGTGATTGCTGAGCAAACTTACACAAATGTTGGCGCTTATTCAGTTAATGTCACTTTGACGGCGGACGGCAACCATACTTTCACAGGAACAGCAGGAGACACAAAAGTTATAGAAAAACCACTTTCAATTATGATAGCGACGAACTCTTGGACAACAGTTTTAAGCATAACGGGCTGGACATATGGTGGCACACCAAACGCACCAACCGCAGTGGCAAAATTTGGCGAAACAGTATCTTTTAGTTATTCAACAGCAGTAGACGGAACATATGATTTAACAATGAGTTCAACAACAGACGCAGGCACATATTATGTGAAAGCAACAGTGGCAGGCACATCAAACTATTTGGTGCTTGAAAGCACAATAAGTTTTGTGATTTCAAAAGCAGGGCTTGACGAACCAGTTATCACAGGAACGTACACATACACAGGAAGCACAGCCACCGTTGGATATTCCGGATTTCATCTTTCAACAATGGGGATTCACACCGATAGTCAGGGGACTGGCATCAGTGCTGGGGAATACACACTCCATTTCACTTTGCTTAATGACAACTATCAATGGAACAACGGCGAGGACGGCAAAGTCACTTGGACAATCGAAAAAGCAACCTATAATATGAGTGGAATTTCTTTTGAAGATTACGAAGTGACATATAATAACACTGCTCATTCTCTTGCAATTTCTGGCACACTTCCAAGTGGAGTGACAGCGAGTTACGATAATAATGCTCAAACAAGTGTTGGGACATACACTGTCACTGCTTCTTTCTCAGGCGATGCCACAAATTATTATACAATAAGCAGTATTACAGCCACTTTGACAATCAATCCAGCAGTTTTGGAATATTCCGCTTCTTCTATCACAGGAACATTGTCAAAAACATATTCAGGTGTCGCACTAACTTGGGAGAGCGGGGATTTCACTGCCCCAGCAAACACAACAGTAAATTTAGTTGCACCGATTGAAGGGCAAGATTACACAAACTCTGGCAGTCCAACAATAACAGTGACTTTGAAAGCAAATGCAAACTACACCTTTAATGGAACGTCAGGCGACACAGAAGATTTTGTTGTCACTTTGACAATAGCAAAAGCAACACTAACAGAAAACACAGTAGATGTTTCAGCAGAATACAACGGCAATGCACACTACATTACAGTTTCTGCAAGCGGTTTTGTTACTGTTGAAACTGTAAGCGAAACAATTGCACTTGCAACAATCACATATTGTGCAACAGAAGACGGCACTTATAATTCGACTCCAATTGGCGTGACTAATGTTTCACAAGGAACTGTGGCAGTCTATTTCAGAGCAACTTTTGACAATTATGATGATTTTTCAGGTTCAGCCACCATTACAATCACGGCAAAATCTTTGGCAGTCGCGTGGCTTGGCGAAGAGAGTTCAACCACAGATTTCAGCTGGGTCTATTCAGGGTCTTCTGTTTGCCCAACCGCATCAGTGACAACTGGTGTCGGGGAAGAAACATTAAGTTTAACCGTGACTGGCGGACAAACAAATTATAGTGCCATTGCCTACACAGCAACAGCCTCAATGACAACTGCAAATTCAAACTATACTTTAACAAACACAACAAAAGAATTTTCTATAGCCAAAGCGACTTTGGAAGACTCAACTGATGACGTGACCGCAACGTATGACGGCGAGATACATTACCTTACAGTTTCCGCAACAGGATTTGTGAACAGCGAAACAATGGCTCTTGGAACAATTACTTATAGTTTGACAGAAACTGGCGGATATAGCACAGATGCCATCGGTGCGACAAATGTTAATCAAAGTAAGACAGTCTATTATAGAGTAAGCTTTGCAAACTATGAAGATTTGACAGGGTCTGCGACAATTACAATTAATCCAGCAGTTTTGGAATATTCCGTTTCTTCTATCACAGGAACATTGTCAAAAACATATTCAGGGGTTGCGCAAACTTGGGTTGTTGGGGATTTCACTGCCCCAACAAACACAACAGTAACAAATGTCACAGTGATTGAAGGGCAAGATTACACAAACGCTGGCAGTCCAACAATAACAGTGAGATTGCAAGCGGGTGCAGACTACACCTTTAATGAAACGGCAGGCGAGACAAAAGATTTTGTTGTCACTTTGACAATAGCAAAAGCAAATCTTATTGACGATACGTCAGATATTCAAGTGGATTATGATAATTCGGAATGTACAATAACAGTTTCTGCGACGGGTTTTGTGACAGTAGATACAACGGCGGGTATGGGTCTTGCAACTATCACATACAGTGCAACAGGTTTAGCGGGTTCTTATGTTTCAGAAAATATTGGAGTAACAAATGTTGCAGACAGCAAAACGATATATTTCATTGCAACTTTTGACAACTACAACACTTTGACAGGTTCTGCTCTAGTGACAATCACTCCTGCGTCAATCAATAGTTATGTCGCAGCAAATATCACCGGAACAACCTCAAAAGTATATACAGGAAGTGTTTTGGAATGGGGGACAGGAGATTTCGCAGCTCCAAGTTACACATCAGTAACAGAAGTCGCAGTGATTGCTGGGCAAGATTATACAATCGTTGGTGCTCCAACAATCACAGTCACTTTGACAGCCGACAGCAACCACACTTTCGCGACAAACGCAGGCGATGCAAAAGATTTTGTTGTGACACTTTCAATTACGATAGCGACAAACACTTGGATAACACCTTTAACTTTTGCAAACTGGACATATGGTGGCACTCCAAGCATTCCAACAGCAGTGTCCACTTTTGGGACTCCAACCATTTTATATTCAGCAAATAGTTCATCAGGTTTCTCTTCAACAATTCCAACAGAGGCAGGCACTTACTTTGTGAAAGCAACAGTTGACGGAACAACAAATTATGAAAGTTTAAGTCATATGAAAAACTTCTATATTTTAAAAGCAAAACTTGACGAACCAGTGGCTCTTTCAACCTATGTATACACAGGAAGTTTAATAGAGGTGGAATACACGGGTTTTGACAGTGAAAAAATGACTATGAGTGGTGACGAAGAGGCAATAAACGCGGGAAGTTATGCTCTATCGTTCGTTTTGAAAGACACAGCGAACTATGAATGGAACACAGGCAGTAACGGGTCTGTTTCATGGTTAATTGCAAAAGCAACATATGATATGGCTGGGGTTGGGTTTGCGAACACATCAGTGGAATATAACGGTAGTGTTCGTTCAATCGCAATCACTGGGACTTTGCCAAGTGGAGTTTCTGTGAGTTATTCAGGTTCGGCGACAGTCGTAGGATCATATGTAATCACAGCAACATTCACAGGAGATTCTGCAAATTATAACGCAATCCCAAATAAATCTGCACTTTTAATAATAACTAAAGCGAGTTATAATATGACAGGGATTGGCTTTGCAGACAATGCCACGATTTATGACACATTTGCTCATTCTCTTGCAATTTCTGGCACATTGCCAGGAGGCGTTTCAGTGAGTTATGAAAACAACGGCAAAATAAATGCTGGGTCATATATAGTAAAGGCAAATTTCAGTGGCGACACTTTAAACTATAATTTGATCAGCAGTATGACGGCGACTTTGACAATTGCAAAAGCGACCTATACTTTGACTGATGTTGAATTCACAAACTCCACAGTAACATATAATGGAAACGTACATTCAATCGCCATTTCGGGATTGTTGCCAAGTGGTGTTGAAGTTAGTTACACAGGCGGTGGAACAAACGTTGGAACATATATAGTCATAGCGTCATTTTCTGTGCCAACTGCAAACTATAATAGAATAGATGATATGACAGCCCTGTTGACAATTAATAGAGCGACATATAATATGAGCGGAGTTACATTTGAAAACGAAACAGTTGTCTATGACGGCGAGATTCATTCACTTGCCATAAATGGCGCATTGCCAACAGGCGTTTCAAATCCTGTTTATTCAAACAATGACAAAACAAGACCGGGAATATATGAAGTTGTTGTAAACTTCACTTTGGCAAACGCAAGCAATTACAACCCAGTTTCATTGACTGCAACTTTAACAATCAATTCGGCAATGGTTCAAGCCATAACAGAGTTAGATGAAGTTTCAATAACGAATGAAGATGGATTTAGCCCTGAAAACGAATTTGTTGTGACAAGAACAGAAAGTGAGGAATTTGACAATTCTTTGCTTGCTAACGAGACTATATATCAAACTTATGAAGCAGGATTGTATGTCAATGAAGTTGAACAAACTGACTATACAGGTGTCTACACAATTAAGATTTCATATCAAAAGGCAAGTGACGTCGCTTCATTGAGAGTTCTTGTGTTTGAAGATGGAGAAATAGTCGCCAAAGAAGCAACATATTCAAACGGAATCCTCACATTTGAGGTTGAAGAATTGGGCGAATTTGCAATCGTGGAAACACAGGAAACAAGTTTCGCTTGGCTAATAATTATCCTATGCTTTACGGGTGTAATATTTGCAGGAGCAGTTGCTTTTGGATTTGTAACAATTTATACAAAAACTATGCCAAAGGCAAAATCGAAAAGAAAAACACAAAAATAAATAATTAAACCCTAAAATTATAAAGGCTGTAAGGCAATCCTTATGGCTTTTATTTTTTCATTAAAAAATAAAATTTAATTTTGAAAGAATTTTAAAAAAACAAAACAGTAATTCAATATATAAAGCAATAATAACACTTAAAATGTTTACAAAAATAGAAATGAATTGACAAAAAATGTTAATTCCGTTATATTTTTATTACAATATATTAATTAATTTTGCAAAAAATTCTATACTAATTATAAATACAGGAGAAAAATTTATAATGTTTACCTTATATTTGTTTTTATCGATAATAGTATTAGAACTTTTGCTTTTATTTTTTACAAAGAAGTTTTCAAGCAAGGCGACTATTGTTTTAAAAGTCTTGTCAATTTTGTTTGCAGTGGTATATTCCGTAAGACTTGTCACAAGCGATAAATTTGACGATATTTTAATGTTAAATTGTTCATATATGAGCCCATTTCTTGTCGCGTTTATGCTTTTTTTAAAGGGCTTTACTTTGGTCTGCGTGATGATAACGGCACTCACTTCTTTTTATAAATGCAAAACAACCGAAAATATTTTAAAATATCTCGTGCCTATCATTTCAATCTTAAACATAATATTTTTCTATCAAAACGTCCAGGCTTTTTTTGGTGCGAGTGAAGTCGACCTGATAAGTTTTAGATCTCTTCAATTTGCAGTCGAAACAGTCTTAATGGCAACAATCTCAATTTATTATTTTATATCTTCTATAAAAACTTTTAAAAACAAATCTTTTTTAAAAGATATTTTTAATGCCCTTGGAATCTTCACTCTTCTTTTCATTGCCGTTTTGCCAGTCAGTTTTTTTAACATTTTGTTTGGAACATTTGGAGATGAAGCAGATGGGTTCACGTCCACTCATCGCATGACTCTATATTTTTGTGTCGCAATCTTTTTTGTAATATATTTTGCACTTAGAAATCGCAAAAAGAACGAAAAGGAACTTGCCCTTGTCTATATGGCGACTGCGTGTCTAATTCAATTTTGCTACACGATAAATATAAATAATTTATCATTCACAAATCTTCCGTTTCACATCTGTAACACTGCTGTTTTTTTAATTTTCATTGCATATGTATTTAGGGTAAAAAGCATTTTTTATTTCACACTTCTTGTGAATGTCATCGGAGGAATGTTTGCAATGGTTTTGCCAGACACATCTGGTTCGCTTTTTATGTGGTATAACGTTAGATTTTGGTATAATCATATATATATAACAATTTTACCAGTTTTAGGTGTCGTTTTAAATGTTTATGAAAGGCCAAATCTAAAAATGATGATAAAAGCCATTGGGATTTTCAGCATCTATTTTGTTTCAATGATTTTTGTGAATGCCTATGTAAATTCGTTTGCATCAGTTGACTATTTTTTCCTCGAAGGAAATGCCATCTCAAAACATGCTTCTTTTTTGGAATTGTGGAGGATAAATTTTAATCTGACTGTTGTAGTTAACAATACGGCTTACACAACTCATTGGCTATATGACATATTTTTATATTTTGGCTACATAATTTTAATGTTCATAATCTGGCTTCTCTACACAAACATTTTCAAAGTCCAAGACCACTACGCCGAAGTTTCGCTCCTAAGAAAGATTGACAGACTTGAAGAAAAGCAAACAAGAAAAAAACTTTTTGGAAATATGAACAAACCTTTAAATATAAGGAGTAAAAAAATGGTTAACATCTCTCATTTCACAAAGAAATATCCTTCCTCAAAAGTCAAAGCAGTTGATGATTTTTCTCTCAAAGTTAAAGAAGGTGAAGTTTTTGGATTTTTGGGACACAATGGCAGTGGCAAGTCAACATTAATTAAGAGTATGGTTGGAATTCAATCCATAACAAGTGGAAAGATTGAAATTTGCGGATTCGACATTCAAAAGCAACCCTTGCAAGCAAAGGCACTCATTGGATATGTTTCAGACAATCATAGCGTCTATGAACACCTAACGGGGCGAGAGTATGTGAATTATATTGCCGATTTATATAATGTTTCCAAAGAAAAACGAACACAAATTATCGAAAAATATATTAATCTTTTCAATTTGAAAGATGCTTTTGACAACCCAATTAAAAGTTATAGCCACGGAATGAAGCAAAAAGTTGTCGTCATCGCCGCCCTTGTCCACGAGCCAAAAGTTTGGATTTTGGACGAACCTCTAACAGGACTTGACCCAACAAGTGCGTTTCAAATCAAAGAATGTATGCGAGAGCATGCAAACAAAAATAACATTGTGTTTTTCAGCAGTCACGTCATAGAGATTGTCGAAAAGATTTGTGATAGAATTGCCATAATCAAAAAAGGCAAACTACAAGGTGTCTATGATATGGAACAACTAAAAAAAGAAAAAGTCGACCTAGAAGATTTATATATGTCTTTTATCAGCCCAAAAGATGAAGAAATAAAGTGAGATTAATGGTTAAAAGATTTAAGTTGCTAGTCTTAATGCAACTGCAAAACAGAAAATTTTTAAGAAGTTTGAATAACAAAAAACTTGCCGTGGCATATGTTTGCATAAAACTTTTGCTTATGATAATCTCAACGGGATTTTTTTATTTTGTTCTCTATTTTTTAAAGAATTTTATGGCACTTCGCATAGACCAGTCGCTTTTGCTTTTTGTTGTTGGCTTTATGCAGATAATTGGCATAATTTCAATTACATTTTCTCTAACAAATGACTTGTTTTTTTCAAAAGACAACCCCATTTTGTTTTCTTTGCCAGTTAAAAACAATGAGATTTTATTCAGCAGATTAATTGTTTTCTACATCAAAGGTTTCAATCAAAATCTATTCTTTTTGCTCCCTCTATTTTTTGCCTTTGGCTCGTTTTTTGGTTTAAATATTTTATATTTTGTAAATCTAATGCTATTAATCATTGTGCTTCCGTTGTTCCCAATCCTTTTTGGTGCTATTTTTTCAGTGGGCTATTCGTTTGTTAAAAAATTGTTTGCAAAATTTCCATATGTAAAAATGATTTTCATTGTTGCATTCGTGTTTTTTGTTTGGCTTTTTATTGCGAGCATAATGAATATGCTCCCTGTCCCTTTAAGACTCCTTGAAATATACCATAGTTTCATTGTTTGGGTCTATGGTGCAATGCAAACTTTTAACAGTTTCCTTTTGTTTTATAGCAATTTGATAAATATTTTATTTGCAACGCGAACCATATATGATTATCTTCTGATTATTGGCATTATATTTATGCTTGTTGCTATGATTTATGCCATTTCTCTGCCTTTTTATTTCAAAATGGTCAACGTAATCAGCGACACTTCACAGCCTTTTAAGTTTAAAAATTCCTATTCAAATAATAAAAACGGCGTTTTCAAAGTTTTTCTTTTAAAAGAAATAAGGTCAATGACGAGAAATACGGACAAATTCACTGAATATCTTGTTTCTATAATAAGTTTTCCGTTCATATTGTATGTTTTAAACACTATTTTCACCGCAATAAACACAAATAGGCTTGGAGACACTCTTGTTATCGGATTTAATCTTATCATTGGACTTATGATTTTGATGTCGGCGAATAGTGTTGCTTCAAACGTTATTTCGAGTGAGGGAGAAGAGTTTGGTCTTTTAAAAACTGTGCCTAACAGAACTCAAAATGTCATTTGGGCAAAAATTCTTATCAACATAGTTCTCACTTTTTGTGCAATAGTTTTGGGTTTTGTTGTTTTGGCAGTCATCACTCAGATAAGCATTGTCCACATTCTATTGCTTTCACTTGTCTTTTTGATTGTTAGCATTGCCCATATTTTGTGGTCAATTCAGCTTGATTTGCTCTCCCCATTTTTTGCTATGTATAAAGAAAAAGGAAAGAGTGCAAATAATCCAAATATGGCAAAATCAGTTTTAATTGGAGTTTTGTTTTCATTCTTGTTTGGGATTATTGCGATATATTTTATGAATATGAACATTGTCAACGGCTGGTTAACACTGCTCGCAATTGCCACAGGCTTTTTGGCACTCAGAGCATATTTGCTCACAATTAATATAAAAGTTTATTATAAAAGACTTGAAATGTAGAGTCAAAAAAATTAAAATATATTAAAGAATATTGAAAAAAAGGAGAAAAATGAGCAAGAAAGTTTTAATTTTAATTCAAATTGCAGTCGTCGTCATTGCAGTCATAATCATAAGTCTTTATGGCAGAAATCCTGAAAATTGGAAAGATTTCAACTATTGTGAAGAGGTCTATTTTTTGGTTGACGGCGAAAAAGTTGCAAATGATTATGAATTAGAACTTCAAGACGGCACAATCACCTATCAACTAGTTTGGTATGTTGGGCCTGAAAATTCGACAATTAAAACAGTGAGATTTTCAAGCGACAACAGCAATGTTTCAGTTGGCGAAGGAGGGCTTTTGACTTTTTTGATGGCAAATGAGGGGGCTGTGATAACAATCTTTACCACCGATAATTCTTTACTATCACGTAGGATAATAATTTCTTTCGGACCTCCAAGTGGTGGACAATTGCCTTTGTAGCATAAGATTTTTTTTAAAATTTGAATAAAAGATAATAAATAATAACAATAAAATACAAAAAAAATTTTAAAAAATTAAAATATTTTATTATTTTGTTTTTTATTGCTAAAAATACCTTAATAAGATAAAATATGAATATATAACTAATTATTTATGTTGCTTTGAAATATTATTTGTTTTAAAAAGGAAAAATTATGAGAAATTTAAAAAAATTATTTTTTGGAATATTTTTATTACTATGTTTTTCAGTGCCTATGATGACGGCTTGCGAGGCGAGTGTTACAAGTTTCACCGTTTTGTCGGGCACGCTCGACACAGAGTTAGAATATAATGAAGAATTAGATTTTGACGACCTAGAAATTTTGCTTAATTTTGCTGACGGAACATCAAAAGTCGTTAAGTATGCAGATTTTGAAGAAGATTTTTCTTTTGACTCCGACGAACTTGACATCTTATCGGCAGGGGATTATGAGATTAAAATTACATATAAAGGGAACGAAATAATTGTTTCTGTCACAGTCTTAGCGCCAAAGATTATTGGGTTTGAGATTGACACTTCTAATATGGACTTAATCATCGGGCATGGCTCCATTCCAATTTGGGGAGATTTGATTGTAAAGGCAGTGTATGCCGACGGAAGTAAAGTTGCATTAGAGTCAGGCTATCTCATCGATGCAACATCATTCAATCCTAACATCACCGGAACATACACAGTTAATGTGGGATACCAAGGATTTAGCACTTTACCTTTTGATATTGAAGTTTTGTCCGCAACTGAAGATGATTTGCAACTTGATTTGACAAATGTTGAACTTGACTATGGCTATGGAGTAACTCCAAATTTTGAAAATCTTATCGTTCGTTCAGTTTTTAGTGACAACTCAACTCAAACTGTGGTGAATTATAACATATCTTTTGAAGAGGGGTATAGTGTAACAACGCCCGGAACATATACAGTGACGATAACAAAGGGGACTTTATCAAAGACTTTTGAGATAACAATCGCAGAGCCCGTCATAACAAGATTTGAGATTGACACAACAGATATGGATTTAATTGTTGGTTTTGGTTCAATCCCAATTTGGCAAAATTTGATTGTCACAACAATTTACGAAGATGGAGATAGAGTTGTGATAAATTCAGGTTATCTTATGGACACAACCGCTTTTAACCCTAACATTGCAGGCACATATGTCATAAATGTAGGTTATCAAGATTTCGAAATAACTTCTTTTGAGATCCAAGTCTTGTCTGTTGCTGAAACGGGCTTGCAACTTGACCTATCAAATGTGAGATGTATTTATAATTATGCTGAAAATCCTAATTTTGACGATCTTAAAGTTTACACAGTTTTCAGTGATGATTCAACCTTACCAGTCGTTAACTATGACATTGAAATTGAAGATGGATTTAGCAATTCAACTCCAGGGACATACACAGTCACAATCACAAAAGGAGATTTATCTGAAACCTTTCAAATAACAATAGCCGAGTCCGGGGCTGATCCCACAACATTCTTTAATGAAGGTGACACTCTCGTTCTTTTCAAAGGGGCAGAATACACCTTTGACGTTTTAAACCTAACTTACACAGGGGAAGATAGCGTAACAACTGCGGTTGAGGGGACAACCCTTATCTTAAATGAACTTGGAAATTACATTTTAAATTATGATAAAGACGGAGTTCCAACTTCTAAAAATATAAGAGTTGTGCCTTGGATTTCAACTTTTGGAGTGGGTGCAGGCATAACGAACTACATAAACAATACGGGAGTAAATTCAACATTCCTTGACAGTGATAATATTGTGCCGTTCACTGTGGGAAGTGAAAATGAATTCTATTTTGATGTTGTTATGAATTCCTCGTTTGTCACAGACGAGAGTTACATCACTTACACTTGTGAAGTTTTTGACGAGGAAACGCAGGCTTATGTAACCGATGAAAATTTAGTTCTCTCAAAAACAAAAAGCAGTGTTTATGGCGTGGGAATTTTGTTTAATTCATCTTTTGTCGGAAGAAAAATTAGGGTCACCATTAAACCAAAATATAACAACAGGACACCAATCTCGTTTGAGTTTGTCTTAAACAACGGGGTGAATGTCTATAATGATGCCGAACTTAAATCTGCCTTTGGAAATTTATCCGTCCAGTCAATAAATATTTTAAGAACAATCATAGTTACTTTAAGTGGAAATCAAACGAATCCAGACGGTTCACCTTTAAACTATTCTAGTTTAAGTGATAGAGTTATTTATGATGGCAACGATTTGACATCTAACAACACAGGAAATCCTTATGTTAGATATAGCGAGTCAAAAACAGGCGACAATCTTATACTTAACGGAAATTATCAAACAATTGACGCTTCGGGATTAAAACTTATCAATCCAGCATATCTTGGGGTTAACGGTCAAGTCGACAATCTTTTAAACGGCTCAATTGAAGACGAAAATGCTGTCTTAAATTCTCAAATTTCAATTTTTAGAAGTGAAATAAGAGATGTTTCTAAAACTGGCGCAACAACAACAAATGAATTTAACTCTTTGATGAATAATATTATTACCTATAATAATTTACTTATTGTCGGGAACACGATTACTCCAGACACGCAACAGGGCAATGAGTTGTATGAAAATTCTGGCAGTCACTCGGCAATAAGAAGCAGTTATACCGATGTTACAACTAATAATTGCATTTTAAAAAATGTTTGTCTTGGTATAAACTTAACAAGTTCTGGCACAGATGCATTTGTTAATTACACAAAAATATATGAAACTTGGGCAAATGATATTTATGGACATACCTCAAATCTATTGAATGTAACTAACAGTTATTTGGGTTCTGCGGGCGGTTCAGCAATTTGGATGACAGATAATAATATAAGTGATTCAGAACTTAATAATCCAAAAGTAATCATAGACTTAAACACGACCATCATTAACCTTGTTTCTGGTGGTGAGGCATGGTTTATAGCGCAAAATATGTCCCCAATTGTTCCTACTTTCAAATCTACCATTGAAGACGGACTTTCTGGAACAGGAAAGACAATCCTTAAACATTTCACTTATGATGGCCAACCGGTTTCAAAGTTTAATTTTTCAGTCGTCATTCACGAGGATTTTGGAAATACTCAACCAACTGGACAGATGTCAGGCACAATGCAAATTGGGGGGATTATTGTGTCAAGAGCAAACACCACCGCTCCCTCTGGGGCGGAAGCAATAAAATGCGAACCAACAATCTTAGCCTCACAAGAATTTGCAGATAAAGTGTTATTTTATATGGGATTAGGATACAGTCAAGAACAAGCGCAAACAGCCGCATACTTATATTTCAGTTCCTATCTTGAAGTAGTTACACCTGTCCCTGGAGTAGGAACAGTTCACATTTTGATGAGCTTATATAACTCAGGGGCTGATTGATTTTATAAAATATAAAAAAGTTATATCAAAAAAACTCATTTATAATAAAAATAAAAAAATGTTTTAAAAATATTGAGAGATATGTTATTATTTTTTTGGAGAAAATGATGGACGATAAAAATTTTGAAAAAGAGTTTAATTTGCTTATAGTGGACACTTTTCATAACATTTTAAAAGTTGAACTTAAAATGATTAACAGTATAACAAAGTCGGGGCTTTCAATGCGTGAAGTTCACCTGCTTGAAATCGTTGCAAACGACAAGGAAAATTGCACAACGGTAAGCATAATATCAAAATCTTTTGGAATAACTCTGGCTAGTGTGACGGTTATGGTGAACAAACTTGTTCAAGGTGGGTTTTTGATTAAAAACAAGAGCAAAACAGACGCAAGGCATACATATCTGCAACTCACCAAAAAGGGCAAAAAGATAAATGAACAGCACGAAAATTTCCACAAAAATATGATTGCGAAGATTTCAAAAAACTTAAAAAATGAAGAAAAAAAGTTTTTAGCAAAAGGTGTCAGCACCTTAAACGAAATGTTTAAGTCGGAGTTTTAAACTAAAAGAATTATTAAAAAAGTTTCTTATTGAAACTTTTTTTATTTTTGCATTTGCATAGAAATCTTAAAATGAGAGATATTATTTTTATAGAGTTTAACCTCTATGAAAGTTTTTATTGTAAAAAACTAAAAGAAATAATTATGAAAAAAAACAATAGAAATGAAAAATATTTTCGTCATTTTAGACAAAACAAAAACATATAAATAAATTAGTTAGTTTAACTAACTATTTTGTTTGACAAAAATTATTTGTTTGGCTAAACTAAAATAGATTTTTGTTAAAGCATAAGTTTAACAAAAAGGCTTAAAAGGAGGTAAAAATGGATTTTGTAAAAGAAAATTGGGTTAAACTTGTTGTTTCTATTTTGGCTTTTGTGGGTGTTGTTTTCACCGCAATTCTACTTCTCAGCGGACCTGTTAGAGATGTTTCTTTGGGAGAATATACTGATGCAATGTATACAAGCGGTCTTTATTCACTTATTGCTCAAATGTTATTTTTTGTTGCAATTCTTGCGTTCGTTGTTTTAAGAATGTTTGAAAGCACACAAAAAATCGGCAACTATGTTCTTTTAGTGCTTGGCGTTGGTGCATTAGTTTTCGCACTTTTAAGCATGACAAGTGCAGTTGCATATGTGGACTTTGCCAGATCAGAAATTCAAACTGGATTTGCTGTTGCAGACACTCTTCCAGCAGGCATTGAGATTGAAGCAATCGGTAACATCACTAAGGAAGCCTTTATCAACAAACTTGAAGTTTCAGAATATGCATTGAATTCGGCAACCTACACAAAAATTATTAATATGATGATTTTTGGGGCATTGCCTATTGTTTATGCAGTTAAAAGTATGTTTAAAAGAGAAAATTAATTTTTAAAAATATTTTTGATAAACTAATAAAAAAGCGAGGAATTATTCCTCGTTTTTTATTTTGTTTGCTGTAAAATATTATCCAATTCTAACGACGCTTAAGGTTGCTCCCACATCTGTTGTAAATAAAACAGTTCCTCCATCTGCGCTTATGAGTGCAATGTCGACAATGTCGCAAGCAGATAGCGTTTCAATTGAATTCAATGTCGTTTCTTGTACAAATGTGTTTAGTGTTATGCCCGAAAACATTGAAGCAAGTGAAGAGCCGTTGACTCTCACCATAAAACTTGCATCAAAATAATCTCCATCAGACAAGGCTTTAAGGGAAGCGAGGATTTGATAGTCTCCGTCTTCTGATATTATTATTGTGTTAGTTCCATAAGTTGTGTTTAAGTTTGGCATTTTATTTACAAGTGGGATTTGAGTCGTTGTTGCAGCGGCAAGGACGAGTGTTGTTGGGACTTCATCTTTAAATAATCCCCCATAAGCAGAGAGAAGTTCGCCAGTTGAGCCTGTTGCACCTGTTGCCCCGGTTGCGCCTGTCGCCCCAGTTGCGCCTGTCGCCCCAGTTGCGCCTGTCGCCCCAGTTGCGCATGTCGCCCCAGTTGCGCCTGTTGCGCCTGTCGCCCCGGTTGGTCCTATTGCCCCGGTCGCCCCAGTTGGTCCTGTTGACCCGGTCGCCCCGGTTGCACCAGTTGGGCCAGTTGGTCCTATCGGTCCAATGTGTCCTGTTGGTCCCACTGGTCCCATTGGTCCAGTTGGACCGATGCAACAACAAGGACGAGGACAACAGCAATTGTTACTACAGCAATTATTACTATTAAAAAACATTTTTAATTCTCCTTTATGAACCTCAATATCAGTATATTAAAATGATTTTTCATATGTTAAAAATAAAAAAAATAACACTGAATACAGAATTTTTCATAATATGAGATAGGAAACTTTTTTATACATAGTAGAAAATTTTTTGCTATGAAAAATATAAAAGGAGTTTTTTTATGAATAGGTTTAATTGTTGCAGTCTATGTTGCCAGCCTTGTCACAAGCCTCATTTCGACAAATGTTGCGAGCATTGTCACGAGTCAAAATGTGATAATTACTATCCAGATTGTTTTAGAGAATCAAAACGTGGCTGTTCGCATTTTTCAATTATAAATAATCCACCTCCTGTGGTTTTGACGTCCATTCAGGCACAATTGCAGGATAATAGTGAGGGAGCAATTTTAGACGGTGCAAATATCATTTTTGACACAGTTCTCTTGAACACATCAAGCGAGATAACGTATGATGACACCACTGGAATTTTCACTCTAAACGCACCTGGCAGATATTTAGTTAATTGGTGGGTTAATGTTGATGGAGCGAGCCAGTCAACGAGCGTTATTTTCAGTGCAGAAAGTGGAGCGACATCAATCTCGGCTTCATCGCCAACAGGATTGACAACTTTGGAATTATATGGGCAAGGGCTGTTTGATGTGGGGAGCGTTCCCGCAACTTTGTCTTTGGTCAACAACACAGGAGATACAGTTATTCTTGCGACTTCACTCGTGCAAGCAGACATTGTGATACAAAAGTTGTGACAAAATGGAGAATTTATTATTAATTCAAAAAACGCTTATGGGTCAAGTTTTAACAAATGAAAATATTATTTTTGACAATGTTGTCTTAAATGAAGGTTCAATGAGTTACAACACTTCCAGCGGAATTATCACTTTGAGCGAAGCGGGGAACTATCACATAAGTTGGTGGGTGGCAAATCAAAGCGTTTCTGCGGGGCTCGACGTTTCATTCTCTCTTATTTCTGGAAGTGGAGCGAATATAATTTCAAATTCACCTTCAAAAACAAGCAGTTTTTCGGGGATAGGCATTGTTCAAGTGACTTCCCCCACCACTTTGCGACTTGTAAATTCAAGCGCTGGAACAGCATATTTATGCAGTAATACTTCTGTTAAAGCAACGCTTATGATTTCAATGGTTAAAGAAGATGCTCCCACTTCAACAATGTATAATTTTCAAATTTTGCAACTAACAAACGTCCTCTCTCAAATCATCACTCTTTATCCTGACAATATCCTTTCAATTTTTGTCAGAGGACTATATTATATGGAAGGAACTCCAACGGCACTTTATTCGTCTTCAAGCGGAGTGGGGCTTTTCATATCAACAGATGAAGGAGCAATTCAGGCAGTTCCGCTAAATATGATAACGGGAATTTATGCAGGTGACGGCTCGACTTATGATGAAAGTATGACTTTTTTGTCCCCATTGGAGCCTTTTCCAGCGGGGTGGTCGACAGACGTTATTACTTCCGTTCACGACTATTTGCCAGAAGGAACAGCAGTTGATGATGTCGTTTTTAGCATTGGAAATTCTCGCTCGGGATTTATCTATAAATCACCCTATGGAATGATTGTCGTCACAGAAGATATGGCAGGCACAAACCCAACTTTTATTCCTGCAACCGAAGCATCGATAATTATCACTGAAACACCTTCTGCCAAAAAATCGTCAAATCTTAAAAAAACTGAAATTTAAAAACTTATAAAAGATAAATATAAAAAGACAAATCTATTTTGTCTTTTTTAATAATTCATAAATACTAGATTTTTTTATTAAAATATAATATAATTAACTTATTAGAATTAAAGGAAAGAAATAATGCTTAGTATAAAAAATTTTACAAAATGTTACATAAAAAATAAACCAGCAGTCAAAAACCTTTCGCTCGAAGTGAGCCCAAAGGACTTGTTTGCTTTCATTGGGCATAATGGAGCAGGCAAGAGCACGCTTATTAAAGCGGTGTGTGGGATCATTGACTTTGATGAAGGCGAGATTTTCATTGACGGGAAAAGCATTAAAACACAGCCTGATGATTGTAAGAAAATTGTGGCTTATGTCCCCGATAACCCTGATGTTTATGATTTTATGACAGGTTCGCAATACCTTGATTTTGTTTCAAACATATATCAAATCGAAAAAATTGAACGTAAAAAACTGATTGATTCATATTCAAAAGCATTTGGTATCGACAAAAATTTGTCGCAAAAGATAAGCACATATTCACATGGAATGAGGCAAAAACTCGTCTTAATTTCAAGTTTTATACACAAGCCAAAACTTCTCATTTTGGACGAACCTTTTGTTGGGCTGGACCCTGTTGCTTCGCATGCTTTAAAATTAATGATGAAACAATTTTGCGATGAAGGCGGTGCAATCTTCTTTTCAACCCACGTCCTTGAAGTTGCCGAAAAACTTTGTAACAAAGTTGCGATAATCAAAAAAGGTGAGATAATCAAATGCGGAACTATGAGTGAAATCAAAAAAGATTCCACTCTTGAAGACATTTTTTTGGAGTTAGAAAATGAATAATTTTTGGGCACTTGTTAAAATAAATCTCTCTCAACTTTTTGTGAGAACCTCATTTATGGACAAAGAAGCAAGCAAGAAAAAAAAATATACTTATTCCATAATTTTGTTGATCGCTGTCTTATATCTAGTCTTCATTTTCAGTTTTTCCGCCTATCAGATGGGAGTTTCGCTTTCAACTGTTCATATGGAAAAAATACTTATTGTCCTTGCATTTCTTCTTTCTTCTATGATGGTTTTCCTTCAAGTTTTTTTCAGCAGTTTTAATTTTATTTTTAAAGCAAAAGACTATGACCTACTTGCAAGTTTTCCACTAAAAAATTGGGTCGTCATTTTAAGTAAACTCACAAGTCTTCTTCTTTTTTGCTATGCCATAGGCTTAATATTTTTCGCTCCAATCGCAGTCATCTATTTTGTGTTCGCGGGGTTTAATTTCATCGCTTTTTTATTCACAATAATTGGATTTTTGCTTCTTCCACTGTTTCCAATGTTCATTGGGCTTCTACTAGCTTTTTTGGTCAATTTTGCCACAATTAATTTTAGATATAAAAATATTTTAAACTTAATTTTACTAATCGCATTGTTTGTTTGCATAATGATTATGAGTTTTAAAATGCAAGATTTTATGATGAGTATTGTCACAAATGCACAAGCGACATACTCAACAATGCTGACAATATATTTTCCAAGCCTGTTCATCAGTAAGGCAATTGCATATAATGATTTTTTAAATTTGTTTTATTTTGTTTTGGTTTCACTTGTTCCATTTTTATTGCTTGTTTTTGCAATCGCAAAAAAATATAAATATTTGAATTCATATTTTAATAAGTCTGCAAATGTTAAAGCTATTGCCTATCAGGCAAAGAGCAAAAGTGCCATTGTTTCAATTTTACACAAAGAGTATGGACGAATTTTTTCTTCGCCAATGGTCCTCTTAAACAGTTGTGCAGGTCCTTTAATTTTGATTATTTTTGCAGTTTCGGTCTTAACTGGGTCGATGGATATGTTTGGAATTATTGATGGATTTTCGATTTCATTTTTAATAATAGGCATCTCAAATTTGATGGCAAGCACAACCACCACAACATTTTCACTGGAAGGGAAATATTTTTGGCTTTTAAAAACATTGCCAGTGAGTTTATCACAGATTATTTTTGGCAAAATGCTTGCAATGATTTCGCTGTTTTTAATCCCAAACGTCATTGGGGTGACAATCCTTTCAATTTTCTTTAATTTTTCCATTTTGCAAGTTGCGCTAATTTTAATTTTAATGCTTTCCACAATTGTTTTGTCTGCTATACTGGGGATTGTTATTGACTTAAAACATTGCAATCTTCACTGGTCAAGCGAGATTGCGATGGTTAAACAAAGTGCAAATGTTCTTATTTTTATGCTTACTGGGTTTGTGTTGACACTTGCTCCATTCTTGCTATATTCATATCTACTAACAAGCGTATTTTCAACGATTTTGTTTTGCATTTTAATAAATGTAATCTATATTGGATTAATTTGCGGTCTGGTAATTTATCTAAAAAAGAATGCACTTTCAACTTTTAATGCAATAATATAAATTATTTTTCTTTTCTATAAAAATTTTATAAGAGTTTAAAGCATTTTGCCTTAAACTTTTTTTATCTAATATAAAAGGAAGAGGCGCTTGTGAATTCACGGCTCGCACTTATTGCGTCATCAAAAATTTCAAGTCTTAACCGTGTGTTGCTAAGCATTTGCACCATCATCAATTTTTCACGCCCTGTAGAAAAAACTTTTCCAACAAAATTATTTGCATTATAAAGATAATATGCCACTGCTCCCGACGACGAATTAACATCTTCAGGTCTCAATGGGTTGTCATTTTCATTGATGGCAAAAGCATAACTCGACGTCCCAATCCCAATCCTAATTTGATCTGGGTAAAAAGTGTCATATCCAAAGGCTAATTCGTCTGTCCATTCATACCACCCTTGTGAATTAAAACAACCCTCTCTAAACCAATTCCCACGAAGTGTCCCCGCCAAGTCAATGGCAAATTCGCCGTCGGTGACGCCCTCGTCATAGACAAAATCTTCCGCGTCTGGAGGTGTAGGTGAAACAACTTTTTCATAAAGTTGAGTGCGAAGAGGTTCGCTATAAAAAGTTAGAGGCTTATCTCCATACAATGTGGAAGGCGGGTGTTTTTGGCTTAAAAACTCATTATCAATGTTTTTATTTATCACCCCAAAATCAACGCAAGAACTGTTGTTACTACTAATTGCAATTTCATCACCAGCCTCGACAATATCTCCCACTTGCAAATCTTCATTAACAAAGATATGTCCTAAATAGTATGCCATTGTGTTTGTCACGCCAATTCTTATTGAACCGTCGCCATACATTCCTGATTCTTCGATGAATAAAATTTTTCCTTTGCATGGTGCATAAACAGTGCGTTCAAACCCATTGAACACAAAATAAATGTGGTCTGTGGGGAAAGTGTGTCCAGGGGGATTGATTTGTCCCAAAGGAATTATTCTGTCAAAATGCTCTAAATCCAAAATGGGAGTCGAAAATTCGATTGTGCCGTCTGGCAGAGTTGGGTCGAAATATTGGAGTAAAATATCATCACCACCGTCGTCATAATAATAGTTATTACCTCCGCAACTGGAGAGAAATATGTTGCTTGTGACAATGAATATAACTCCGAAAATAAATGAAACTATTTTTTTCAAAATTTAAAACACCTCTTACTTAAAATTTATTTTAAAAGATTTTCTTTTTTTGTTTTGTTTAAAATTAAAATTATTGCAAGTCCAACAATTCCCAACCCAATGCTTATGAGGCTGACGAGTTGCGACACTGGAAAAGTGGTGTTTGGGAGATAGAGAATATATTCGGGAATCCTTAAACCTTCCAAGAAATATCTCGCAATTCCATAATAAATAAGATATGCACAGCCAACAATCCCTCTATGTTTTTTTGTTCGTCTTAAAATGAATACTAAAAGGAAAAAGCCAATTAAGTCAAAGAAACTTTCATAGAAAAAAGTGGCAAGATGCCAAGTGACAGAACCTCCAAAACTCTCAATAGGCACTGCAAAAGGGAACCATTGCCAAGCAGTGTCTGTCACGACAAAACCATAAACCTCTTTGTTGATGAAGTTTCCCCAGCGACCTATCGCCTGCCCTAAAATTAAAACAGGAGCGACGACGTCAGCCGAAGATAAAATGCTTTGTTTTTTGATTAAGCAATATATGATTCCGCCAATTGCCCCGCCGATAACTCCGCCATAAATTGCCAAGCCTCCGTTCCAAATCATAAATGCGTCCCAAAAAAGAGGAACCCCATTAAAAATTACATAATAAGCCCTTGCGCCAATTATGGAAAGTGGCAAGACAAAATAAATGATTTCATAGGGGAACTGCTTGTCAAGCCCCCGATATTTTGCGAGTTTGGAAGAAAAAATTATGGCAACAATGAACCCCATTCCAATCAAAAAACCATACCAATTCATAGCATTATAAGTCAAATCAATTGCGACCAAAATTCCAACAATCCCTGTGAAAATTGAAACAGCAAGAATTGAGTTTTTTGTGTTAAATTCCATTCCTAAAAAAGAAAAAGTTTTTTTCATTGAAACCTGCCTTTATAACTAAATTTTATATCTTTAAAGAGGTTAAAGTCAATTCAATTGAATTATTTTCACAATTAATTGAAATCAAAAAAAAGTTTTTACAAAGTGTCACTTTGAAAAATCTTTTCATAGACTGGAATATGAAAAAAACTGAATAATGATTTTATAATAATTTTAATATAAAAAGTATAAATCATTCAAATGCAACTGGTAATTTTATTAAAAAATAGGAGAAAAAATGTGCGGAATAGCAGGAATTGTTAATTTTCAAGATAAAACTCTTGTGCGGGAAAAATATTTGCAAAAAGTAAAAAATATGACTGAAACATTAAAGTTTCGAGGTCCAGATGCCGAGGGATTTTTTTGTGAAAACAATATTTTTTTAGGGCATAGAAGACTTTCGATTATTGACCCAGAAAATGGAAAACAACCGATGACCCGTGAGTTCGAGGGTTTTAAATATACCATCGTGTATAATGGTGAATTGTATAATACTTTGGAAATTAGAACTGAGATTGAAAGTCACGGCTTTGTGCAAACGATGAATTGCGACACAGAGACGCTTCTTTTAGGTTACATTTGTTTTGGAGAAAAGATTTTGGACAAAATAATTGGCATTTTTGCATTTGCAATATACGATGAAAAACATAAGAAAGTCTTTTTGGCGAGAGACAATTTTGGCGTGAAACCCCTTTACTATGCACAGGTGGGAAAGAGTCTTATTTTTGCTTCGGAACAAAAAAGTATTCTTGCCAGCAAAATGATTAAAGCCCAAATCGACAAAACTGGATTGCAGGAAATGTTTAGTTTATGCCCAATCAAAACTGAGGGGATAACCCTTTTTAAGAATATTTTTGAACTTAAAGGTGGCGAAATGGCGGAATTTGAAAAAAATGGACTGAGAAAGAAAATCTATTATAAAATTTCTGCAAAACCACATACGGATTCAAAAAGAAAAACGATAAAAAAGGTCAGAAAACTCATCGTAAATTCGATTAAATCTCAACTTGTGTCTGACGTTGGCTTCTGCACATTTTTGTCCGGCGGACTTGACTCCAGCATTATAACTGCAATTGCTTCAAAAGAACTTAAAAAAAATAATAAAACACTTTCCACATATTCCATTGATTTTGAAAACAATGATAAGTATTTTAAAAAGAGCCTGTTTCAGCCAAATGCCGATGTTGATTTTGTTAAAATTATGGTGAAAAAATATAGAACTAATCACGAATACTTTATGCTTGGCAGTAAAAAGTCGCTGTGCGACTCGCTTGTGGAAGCCGTGATTGCCAGAGATTCGCCCGGAATGGCGGATATTGATTCATCTCTACTCTTGTTTTGCAAGGAGATTAAGAAAAATTTCACCGTCGCCCTTTCTGGCGAATGTGCAGACGAGATTTTTTGTGGCTATCCTTGGTTTTGGAAAGAAGACTTAATTAATAAAGACTTTTTTCCTTTCATTGAAGAAAAAAATGAAAAATTGAGCATTTTAAAAAAGGAATTTATAGACAAAATTAAACCCGCCGAATATGCAAGAAGAAGATACATTGAGACTTTAAGAGACACTCCACTTTTAAACAATGAGAGTAATAAAGAGAAAAAACTCAAGCAAATTCAATTTTTGAGCATCAAAAGTTTTATGCAAAACTTGCTTGAAAGAAAAGACAAAATGAGCATGAGGGCTAGCCTTGAAGTTCGAGTTCCTTTCTGCGACAGACGAATTGTGGATTATGTTTATAACATTCCTTTTGAATGGAAACTCTTAAACGGGCGTGAAAAAGGATTAATGAGAAAGGCTGTGAGAGGGTTGTTGCCAAAATGCATTGTAACAAGGAAAAAAAGCCCTTATCCAAAAACACAAGACCCTGAATATTTCAATGTTGTGGTGAAAGAGCTGAAAAGACGACTTAAATTGGAAGATTGCAAATTGACAGAGTTTTTGGACTTAAAAAAATTATATAAATTGATTAGTTCTCCACTTGATATCTCAAAACCTTGGCTTGGGCAACTTATGTCAAGACCTCAACTCATTGCTCATCTAATTCAAATTGATGAGTGGTTCAGACAATATAATGTCGAGATTGTGCTTTAAAAATTGAAAAAAAAGAAAATATGTGTGGGCGAAAATTGTGAAAATAGCCATTACTATTTTCACTGCCCCCTTTAAAAAAATACTTTTTTGGAGGGGGCAATAAGACTTTCCAAAGGAAAGTCTTATTATTTTCGTCCTTTTCTTTCATATTATATTTCACAAAAAAAGCCGAGTTTTCATATTTTATTTTATGAAGTTTGTTAAAATGCAAGGCACGGGAAATGACTATATTTTTATTGAAGACTATGAAAATATAATAAAAAATACCTCCAAATTAAGTTCAATTTTGTCTAACCGTCACTTTGGCGTGGGGGCAGACGGGCTTGTTCTCATCAAAAAATCTATCAAAGCAGATGCAAGAATGCAGATGTTTAATGCTGATGGCAGTGAAGGCAAAATGTGCGGTAATGCCATTCGTTGTTTGGCAAGATTTTTGTTTGACGAAAAAAATTGCCTTGAAAATTTGAATTTTTCGAAAAGTGAAATCGAGAACATAAGGCGAGGGAATGGAAGTCTAACTTTAAAGATTCAAACTGCAAGTGGGATTAAAATTGTGCAACAAAAAATAAAAAATGGCAGAGTTATAAGTGTGAGTGTTAATATGGGATTTCCCGAATTTGACAAAGAAAAAATCCCCACACTCCTAAACGAAAATGAAATCCTAAAAATTAAAGATAAAAACTATAAAGTTTGTTGTGTGTCAATGGGAAATCCTCATTGTGTTGTTTTTGTGGAAGAAGATGTTGACAAATTGGAATTAGAAAAAATTGGTGCAAAATTTGAAAATCACCCTGTTTTTCCAGAAAGAATAAACACAGAATTTGTGAATGATTTGGGGAGAAATAGGTTTAAAGTCAGAGTGTGGGAAAGGGGAAGTGGTGAAACTTTGTCTTGCGGAACGGGGGCTTGTGCTGTGGCGGCAGTTGCCATAAAAAAAGCGATGGCAGATTCAAAAAAAGAAGTTCTACTATTTCTAAAAGGAGGAAAACTCAGAGTTAGAGAGACCAAAAAAGGAATGTTTCTAAAAGGTGACTCAAAAAAAGTTTTTGAAGGCGAAATTGATGTAAATTTATAGTATTTTATAATATAAAAAAAATAAATATGTGCGAACGCAAACAGAAAAAATCACCAGAAAAACTAGTGAATTTTTAGATTGTTATAATATTAATTTTATTTTTGTTTCTTTTCGATAAGTTTAAGATAGTCGTCATATGCCTTTTTGACAGCATCGTCCCAAGAAACATAAAGGTCTTTATACGCCGAGTCACAAACTTGATTATAGAAATTTTCATCACAAAAGATATCAATAATTTTTTGTGCAAAAGATGAAGCATCGTTTTCGCTTAAAAAGCCATTTACATTCTCTGTGACTGTTCCTGCGGTGACGGCGCCTCTGATAAAAACTGTTGGGGTTTTTTGTGAGGCGGCTTCAATTTGAACAAGAGAACTGGCGTCATAGAGAGAAGGGAAAAGAAAGAGGTCTGCAAGCGCATAATGGCAAGCAAGTTCGTTTCTGTCAAAGATTTTCCCAGCAAGGATTATGTTTTTTGAAAGATTTTCATTTGTAATTTTATTTTGAAGTTCTTTTTCGTCAATTCCGCCACCCACAAAAATCATCTTAAACTTAAATCCTTTGTCTTTGAGGATTTTCAAAGCGTCCACGGTGAAAAAAATATTTTTTAGTTTGTCAATTCTTCCGACAAAAAGGAAAACTTTTTCTTCTTTTAAAATGTTATATTTTTTTCTAAGTTCTTCCAATTTTTTGTTATCTGTCATAAGTTTCAAATCTGTGCCGTTATTTTGAGTTTTTGGCGTCTTTTTTGCACCATATTCGACAAAAACATTGCCAATATTGTCGTTTACCGCCCAACATTCATCACAAGAATTGAATACTTTCATAATCTTTTTTAGCATAATATTTGTCAATAATTTTGAATGAGTGTTTTTGAGAAAATCTTTTTTAAATTGGCTATGCATTGTTGAAACAACTGGAATATTGTGTTTTTTTGCATATTTTAATCCCTGTTTTCCAATGCTGAAAGGAGAATGAATGTGGACAATATCTAAATCACTTTCTCGCAGTGCCTTTTTAAAATCTTTGTCCAAACTTGGCAAACTCAAATCATAATCTAAGAATATCAGTTTTAAACGCGAGCGACATCTCACCACTTTGTATGGAAGAGTGCTGTCATCGAAATCTTTGCGTCCTGTTGGGGCAAAAACTGTCACATCGGCAAATTTGCATAGCCTACGAGCATAGTTGTCCACCACAACAATAACGCCGTCGACCATAGGATAGAAAACATCGATAAAAAGTCCAATTTTAAGTTTTTTAGTCTCTTTTTTTATCATTAAAAACCTCGAAATAATTTATATATTTTAGCATTAAGATATATTAAGATTAGCCTAAAATTAAAATTTCCGCAAACAAAAAGTCATACATTTGCATTAATAAATTGAACAGTTCTTTTATAAAAAAACTATTCCTTTATTATCAAAAAGTATGATATAATAAAAAAATAAAATTATTTGAAATATTTATAATTAAGGTGAAAATTTTAATGGTGCTAAATAAAATTAAGTCTTTAGTTCAATCAAAATGGTCGATGCCTGCGTTATTCGCTTTTGCAGTGTTTTTTTGGGCAATTGATTTTGTTGGCATAACAGTGTGCGTTTTTGCGATATATGTCTGCTTTGTTTTCTTCTTTTGTGAAGATGTTAAAGTCGCCTTTGCTCCAATTCTCTACATTCATTTTTTTGTGCAATACATATTCTATTCAGTCGCAAACTGGGTTGTCTATGGCTCGTGCATAGGTATAGTTGTCATATCAATCATCTATTTTGTTGTCAAAAAACTAATTGAAAGCAAAAAGTTTAAGACTCCACTTAAAAAAGGCAAATTGTTTTGGCCACTTGTCGTCGCCAACATTGCCTATCTTTTGGGTGGAATTATTGGTAATTTCAACATTTTAACATCAGTTGTCGTTTTGGGATTTTGCCTTGTTTCCTATTTTTTCTATTGGACGTCAATCAATTTCTGCAAAGATTTGAAAAAATATCTCCTCTATCTTTTTCTCTGTGGAGCAATTTTCATTTCAGTTCAACTTCTTTTCACTCATTTGTCAAGCGACGATATTGTCTTGTCTATAATTCAAAGGCGTTGTTATAGAATTGGCTCACAAAACATAAATGTTGTAGCGCTTTTTTTAACTATGGGAATGATTGCTTCATTTGCCATTGGATATAAAAAGAAAAATGACTATTTATATTTTTTGCTATCTTTGTTTTTTACCCTTATGGTTTTTTTCACATATTCCAGAATGATGATTTTACTATCTTTTTTACCCTTAATCTTTTTCACCATAATTATGGTTAAAAATTCAAAGAATAAGCGACAATTTTTAATAACTTTCATATTGATTTTTTCAATATTATTTTTGTTTTGTGTCATTTTTATCGATAATATATATCCTCTTATTGAATCTTTTATTGGCAGATTTACAAACAATTTTAATCTTGGCAGATCGGATCTTTGGACGTGGTGTTTTGAAAAGTTTTTGCAAAATCCTATTTTTGGCTATGGTTTTGTCACGACAGAGAATATTCCGTCCCTTGAACTAGAGACAAAAGTCGTTATGGCTCACAACACCCCTCTTCAATTTCTCACAACTCTTGGAATTGTCGGAACAGTTTTGATTTGTTATTTTTACTTCAAAAAATATCAAATTATGTTCAAAAAATATAATAAATCAAACTTCTTTTTAATCGGCATCATCATTCTTATTGAACTTTCCGGGATAACCGACCAAGCGGCGACTATGGATATTTTTATTTATATCATAACGCTTTTACTTTTGTCGTCAATTGAGTTAAACCAAAAACAAAGCGTCTATATTGCACAAAAATGCTGTCTTTGTTATGGCTCAAACAGAGCATTTTCTATGGTGAAAGATAGTGCGAATGTTAGAGAGAATATAGTGCTTTATAAGGAACTTCTTCACAACAAGCGAGTTGTCAGTGAACTTTCAAATCTTGGAGTGAGTGAATATCAAAATTTAACTGATTTTAAGAGTGATGATATTGCTGTCATTCGTGCACATGGTGAGCCAAAATCAACCTTTGAATTTTTTGAAAACAAAGGCATCAAATATTTGGATTGCACTTGTCCGAATGTTAAGGCAATAAATAAACTTGTTCAGATGAAAGAAACTGAGGGCAAAAAGATTATTATAGTCGGGAAATATGGCAAAAAAAACGGGGAAATGCACCCTGAAGTTTTGGGCACGGCAGGGTATTGTAATAAACCCCTTTTTGTGGAAGACGAGGAAGATGCAATAAAAATTGATACTCACTTTGAAAGTTATTATCTCGTCGTTCAGACCACTTTTTCCTATTCGCTTGCAGTTGAAATAATCAAAATTTTAAAAGAAAAATTTGAAAAAATTGGAAAGCAGTTTGAATATAAAAACACCACTTGCAACGCTCAAAAAGAAATTAATTTGAGTTCTGTGGAGTTGGCAAAAGAAGTGGATATTATGTTTGTCGTCGGCGGGAAAAATTCAAGCAACACAAAGGAACTTTTTGATAATGTTAGCAAACACACAAAAGCATATTTTGTGGAAAACATTAATGAAGTGAAAGACTGTTTGAAAGAAATTAAACTTTCGAGCAAAACAAAAATTGGGTTGACTGGCGGGGCGTCAACGATGATTGAAGAATTGATTGAAATTAAGGAATATTTAGAAAATCTTATGAAATAAAAAAAGAAGATTAACACAAACGGCTTTTTGTGTTAACATAATTGATATGGAAATGAAAAAATTTAAGGTTGAAAATGATTCGTCTCTTGAGAAATTTTTGCAAGACAAGGGTTTTGCTTTTTTTGCTGTCAAAAAAATGCTTAAAAATAAAGATTTGAGAATTAACGGTAAAAAAGTGTCTACAAATATTGAGTTGTTTAAAGATGACGAAGTTGTGTGTTTTTCTCAAAGTGAAAAGAAAGTTAGAGAGATTGAGAAATTTTTTGAAGATGAAAATGTCATTATTGCCCTGAAATATTCAGGCATTGAAAGCACTGGAGAAGACGGAATGGAGGGCAGACTATCTGCTTTTGCCGTGCATAGACTAGACAGAAATACACAAGGACTTAATGTATTTGCTAAAAATATTGAAGCAAAAACGCTTCTTGAAAAAGTTTTTAAAGATGGACTTGTTAAGAAAAAATATGTGTGCGAAGTGATTGGTGACACCAAATTTAAAGGGACTATTGAGAGAGCATATTTGTTTAAAGATGCAAAAAAGTCGCTTGTGTTTATCTCAAAAGAAAAAAAGCCAAAGACTGTGGAAATCTTAACACGATTTAAGACAATCAAACACGGCAGTCAAACAAGCCTTGTGGAATGTGAACTTATAACGGGAAAGACTCATCAAATTCGCGCTCACCTTGCTTTTTTGGGACACCCAATTTTGGGCGACAGCAAGTATGGAGAGAAAAAAGTCAATGAAAAATTTCACCAAGTTTATCAAAAACTGTGCTGTTTTGAACTTGTTTTTGATAAAAATTTAGGTGGACTTATAGAAAATTTAAGTGGAAAGAGTTTCACAAGATACCCAGAGTGGCTTGATAGCAAGTGGGTTGAAAACGCAAAATAATATATATTTTTTATAAATTTATAAAACATTTTTAAGCGAGTTTTACTAAAAAAAGAAACAAATTTGATATAAAAATCATATTATTTTTAATTGATATTAGGAGTTTTTATGAACGAAAATTTTACTGAAAGAGATGAAAAATTAGTTGTATATGGCAAAAAAGAAAATGCAAAAATTGCCAAAAATAAAAAAGCAGAATTGAGCAATTTAGAACTTTTAAAGTTGGCAGAAAAGCAAGATTGCGAGTCATTTGAAAGAGAAGATTTCGCTCCTAAAAAACAGAATTTTAAGAGAGAATATGAAGATTTTTATAACGACATCAAGCAAAAAAATAAATTTGTGAGAGAAGACTGGTAAGTTAATGAATTTTTTAAAAAAGTTGTGCGTGAGAGATTATAAAAACACAGAAGACGAGATTGTTAGGACTAGATATGGCATAGTTGCTGGAATTTTTGGGATTATAACAAATTTTATTCTTTTTGTGGGAAAAATCTCTGTGGGGTTTTTGGCCGGGAGCATAACAATTGTGGCAGATGCCGTGAATAATTTTTTTGACTTTGTCAGTTCAAATTTGCTCGTTTATGGCTTTAAATATTGCTTAAAGCCCGCCGACAGAACTCACCCCTTTGGTCACGAGAGAATTGAACAAGTTATGGCGCTCATCATTTCTGTCATTGTCTTTGGAGTGGGGTTATTTTTTTTTGAAAAAAGCATTGAAAGACTGATTAATCCAGACGAAGTGAAAGTCAGCACAGTGACCTTTGTGTTTTTGGGAAGTGCGGTTGTGATAAAATTTTTTCAAATGCTCCTCTACAAAGATTTTGCAAAAAGTATTAAAAGTGACACTTTGCGTGCTAGTGCAATGGACAGTAGAAATGACGTCATTTCATCATCTGTTGTGCTTTTTGCAATGATATTTATAAAAGTTTTTGGCAATGTTGGAGTGAGCGTCGACGGACTTTTTGGTCTTATTCTCTCCGTTTTGGTGATTTTATCAAGCATAAAATTAATCAAAGAAATGATTAGTCCACTTTTGGGAGAAATGCCAAAAAAAGAGTTTATAGATAATATTAAAAAAGAAATCTTGGCGTTTGATTGTGTCCTCGGTGTCTATAATTTTGTTTTGCACAGCTATGGCGCAAAAAAATATTTTGCAAGTGTTGATGTCGAGGTAAATGTCAAAAACGACACTTTGAGAATATCCCAAGAAATGTATATAATTGAAAAAAAATTTAAAAATGATTTTAACATAAACTTGACAATTCACGTTGAATTTGTCGATATTGACGACGAAAACAATAAATTTTTAAGAAAAAAAATATTAGTTATTTTAAAAAATATTGATGAGGATTTTTATATTCACGATTTTGATGTTGTGAAAGACAAAAATTGTGCTAAAATAAGGTTTGATTTGGTGGCACCTTTTGAAAAAGATGTGGATTTGCAATTCATATATAATCAGCTAAACGAAAAATGTGTTGTGGAAAATTGCAAATTTGACATTAATTTAGAGAAAGGTTAGTTGTGCAAGTGACACAAAGATTTTAAAAAACTTTCGTTTAGAGATTGAAAGATTTTCATTTCTTTGATACAATTTAAAATGAAAAATAAGGAGAGGAAATGTCTTTTTGCAAACATTCTAGTTCTTTCATCGGAAATAGTTTCATAAACATTGACGGTCGTTTTTTGAACGATTATCTTCCGTTTGCCCCTGAAAACTATCTGAAAGTTTATCTTTTTGGACTTTTAAAATGCCAAAACAGTGCTGGGGCAGACAATAATATTGAAAACTTTGTCAATGTCCTTGGGGTTTCAAAAGAAGAGGTTATGAAGAGTTTTGAATATTGGCAAGAACAAAATTTGGTGCAGATTTTGGAAGTCAATCCTGTGGAAATTCGATATCTCCCTATTAAAGACGCCATAAGAAATTGCAAAAAAATTGAAAATAAAAAATATAGTTCCTTTGTGACTGAAGTTCAAGAGATTATCACAGGCAGGCAGATTGGTCCAAACGAATATTATAAATACATTGATTTTATTGAAAATTTCAACATTCAACCTTGTGATTTTAATATGATTGTGAAGTATTGCGTGGAGAAAAAGGGTGACTCAATCAATTCAAACTACATTTTGACAGTGGCACGAGTGTGGGCAGAAGAGGGCGTTAGGACAGCGGAAAAGATTGAGGAGAAGATTGAAAACTTAACTCTAACCACTTCGGACATAAGTCAAGTGGCGAAAGCACTCAAATTCAAGGGGAACTTGTCCATCGAGCATCAACAACTCTATGAAAAGTGGACAAAGTCTTTTGGATTTTTCCTGACAAATATTTTACTTCTTGCCAAAAAAATCTCTGCAAAAACAAAAAATTATAGCTTTGAGATGCTTGATAAGTTGCTGACAAAATATTTTGAACTTAAACTGATGACTTTTGGAGAAATGGAAGAATATGAGGCTAACAAAAGCGATTTGACGACGCTTTCAAGGGAAGTTAATAAGGCAATTGGCATCTATTATGAATCTGTCGAAAATGAGATTGATATTTACATATTGCCTTGGCTTTCAAAGGGATTTAATGAGCAAGCGCTCGTGCAGATTGCCAATTTTTGCTTTAAAAACAATGTGAGAACTCTGGACGGAATGGATTTGATTGTGCAAAAATTTTATAAACTTGGGCTAACGTCAATAAGCGGGATTGACAACTATCTAGGCGAAGTTATGACTCTTGACGGGAAGATTAAACTCATTTTGTCGGCACTTAATTTGGACAGGCGGGTGAATAGTTTTGACAGAGCCTTCTTTAAAACTTGGACGGAAACTTATAAATTTTCGGACGACATCATTATGTATGCGACGGAACTTTCCAAAGACAAAATAAACGCACTCAAATACGCAAATGCAATCCTAACAAATTGGCACGACTTGGGGCTTGTAAAACTCGAGGATATCAAAAAGCAGAAGATTGCCGTGAATGTGGAAAAAAACAGCAATTTTGTGGGCAAATCATTTTCACAAAACAAGACATATACTTCGGAAGAAGTTAGTGCTTTGTTTGACAACCTTGATGAAATTAACATTTAATTTTTTTCAAATTAAAATGTTTTTCTTAAAATTTGGAAATTAAAAGAAGAAAAGATGAATATAAAATTGAAAGTTTTATTAGATTTAAAATTGAGCAAAGAAAAATCCGAAACTTTGGCGGAGAAGAATTTTAGCGATGCTATGAAAAACTTGGAGTTTAAAAAACTTTATCTTCAAATGCGCTCACTTAATTTTGACATCTCAAAACTTTCGTTTGAAAAGAAAAATTGTGATGAAAAAACAAAGGAACTCTCAAAAATAACAATCGAAGCAAGGAAAATTCTTGCAAAAATGGGGCTTAATTTTTGTGATTTTGAACCAAAATATTCTTGCAAAAAATGTAATGACACGGGTTATGTTGGGGGAAAACTTTGCGGGTGCTACTATAAAAAATTAAACAAGGAACTTGTCAACAATGTGGGAATGAATGTGGACAATTCTCACTCTTTTGAAAAGGCAGATTTTGAGATTTTTGACGATAAAGAAAAAATTAAAAAAATATACGAAAAGATTGAAAATTGGTGCGATAAAATTGAAGAAAGCGAATATAAAAACCTACTTTTTTCGGGTAAAACAGGCGTTGGAAAGACTTTTCTGGTCGAGTGCATTTGCAATAAACTTTTAAAAAAAGATATTCCGGTGTGTTTTTTCTCAGCTTTTGCTTTAAACAATTTATTTTTGAAATTTCACACAACATTTGATGACTCAAAATCTAGCCTGCTTGACGGAGTTCTCAATGCAGACGTTCTTATTATCGACGACCTTGGAACAGAGCCAAAATTAAAAAATGTTACGGAAGAATATTTCTATCTCATCATAAACGAACGCTTAACGAAAAATAAAAGCACGATTATAACCACAAATCTTTCACTTGAAGGCATTTTAGAAAAATATGGCGAGAGAGTTTTTAGCAGGCTTTGCAATAAAAGAAATTCAATCTTGCTTAAAATGGACAACAAAGACTTGAGGTTAAAGAGAAAATAAAAAAAGGCAAATGCCTTTTTTTTATGTAGTTATTATTTTAGATATAAATTTTTCGTTAAATAAATATAAATAAAATTTTTTCAGTTTTGTTTTTGAAAAAACTTCACTTCGTTTTTAAGAAGAAGTCCATTTTTGCATGCAAGCCCAACTATTTCACCCTCATTGTCGGAGTCTGTTAAGACTGTGAGTTGTGGGAACAAGGTGCCATATGTTATGTCAAACCAATTCTTAAAACCAAGAAGTTCGAGTGCCTGTTTTTCATATTTTTCTGTGTTATATTTTGTCATCAAACTCGTTGAAAAATTTGATGTTTTGTTGTCTTTGTCGAAGATTGATATGACAAGTTTGCTGAAACTGCCAGCAGGCACAATCTTTGAAGTGCTGATGAAAATATTTTTATCCATATTACCTCTTAATCATAATTATATATTACAAAGTATTTTTTGAAAAACGAATATTAACATTTTTTTTATTTTAAGCGTAAATTAATGCAGAGAGGAATGATATGAATTGTTGTAATTGTATTTGTTCGACATATGACCCTTGCAAAGGTGCAAAGGGAGCAACAGGACCTAGGGGACCAAGCGGATTAAACAGGATTGCAGATTTTTATAACTTAAACACCGAGGAGATTGGTAACGATGTTGCGATTACCCTTCTTAATAATGTCAATTTCGACGCAGAAGACATCATTCATACTTCGGGGACTGCTGATGTTACGCTGGCGACAGGCGGATATTATTTGATTACATATGATGCAGATGCTTTTCGAACGGCAAGCGGAATTGTGGGGCTGAAAATAACCGCAGACGGGAGCAATGTGGCGATAAGTTTGAGTTCGGCGTTTGCGACAGCGGGATTGCCAACGCACTTATCCACCAGTTTTATCTATAACAACACAATGACAAACACCATTATCAACCTTAGAAATAATAGTGGAAGTGGTGCAACTTTTGAGAATGTGAATTTAGTCATTCAAAAACTAAGCGTATAAAAAATTAAATAAATGCAAAAAAATCCAATGTAAAAAAGTCTATTTGTAATAGATTTTTTTTTATAGAAATAAAAATTATTTTTGCTGAAAGTATTTTTATAAGTGTTTTGTCACAAAATAAAATAAAAAAAGGTGAAATTATGAAAGTAAAAAAGTTTTTAATTATATTTTTGACAATTTTTTTCATTGCGGGAATGTTTTTTTCGGGGTGTAACGAAGAGGCAGTGAACGCAGAAATTAGTCCTATGGTAGATAACAATATGAATTATCTTGTTTCACAGACTTTAAACGATGTTTTTTTGGATTTTGGCGAAAGCAAAGTTGAGGGCAATTTGTTTTGGAAAGACGGCGAGACCACATTAATCAAAGGTGAAAATGAATATGAGTGGGTGTTTGAACCGAAAAATAGCAAAAAATATTTGGGAGCGACGGGGGTCGTTTCTGTGGTGGCTTATGAGCCTCTTGAAAACCTGAATGTGAGTGTGGAAGATTGGACTTTCGGCGAGGAAGCAAAAACCCCTGTGGTCGAAAATAATAGCGGAAATGGAGAAGTTGTTTTTGAATATGCTGTGTTAGGCGATGAATTTTATTTTAAAAAAGAGCCAACAGACGCGGGGAATTATATTCTGAAAACAACTGTGCAGACAACAAGTGATTATGCGAGAAAAGAGGTTGTGAGTGCCTTTTCTATTGAGAAAAAATCTTTGCAGGAAGATATGGTTGAAGACATTCCAAATGAAGTTTACACGGGCAATTCACTAAAACCAGAAGTGACAATTGAGGGGCTTTCAAGCGAAGAAAATTATGTTGTGAGCTATGAATATAAAAAAAATGAAGGCGAGGAGTTTGGTGAGTTAGTCGATGATTTCGTGAGTGCGGGAATATACAAAGTCAAGATTTGCGGGAAAGGAAATTATACTAATGAAGTGGAAAAAACTTTCCAAATTTTTGAGGCGCAAGAAGAATATCAAAAATATATTGACGCAAACACTTCAAAACCAGCCGAAGAACCAGCGAAAGAACCAGCCAAAGAACCAGCCGAAGAAACTGCTAAAAATGTCGAAGAAAAAACTGCTGAAAATGTAGACGAAAAAACTGCGGAAAATGTAGACGAAAAAACTGCGGAAAATGTAGACGAAAAAACTGCTAAAAATGTAGACGAAAAAACTGCGGAAAATGTGGAAACAAAAGAAACTGCTGAAAATGTCGAAGAAAAAACTGCGGAAATTGCGGAAACAAAAGAAACTGCTGAAAATGTTAACGAAATAAGTGAGAAAGAAGAAAATAAAAATAATATAGTTGATGAAAACGTAAAAGCAATTGACGAAAGTGAAAAGGTGGCGGAACAAACGTCAAAAACAGAAAGTGTTAATAAATTGGAAAATGCTGAAAAAGTAGACGAGAAAGCAACTGAAACTGAAACAACAAATGCCGATGAAAAAGCAACTGAAAATGAAACGACAAATGCCGATGAAAAAGCAACTGAAAATGAAACGAAAAATGTCGATGAAAAAGAAACTGAAAATGACTTGATAAATGCCGATGATAAATTGGCTCAAAATAAGGAAAAATTAGAAGAAAATGTGGAGAATGAAAAATCAAGTGTTGCAAAAGATGTTTCTTTGAATGATAGTGATGAGAAAACAATTTTAGAAAATTCTACAAAAGACGTTAAAAACAAAATCGAAAAAACAAACGAAAATATAAAAAATAACTTAGAAAATACAAATGAAAAAGCAAAATCTGACTTGGAGCATTCAATTGAAAATAATGAAAAGAAAAAAGAAGAATTAAATTCACAGGCAGAAAATGAATCTCAAAAAATTACAAAAATGGAAGATGTTGATTTGGAGAAAGTAACAGAAATCAAAAACTAAAGTTGAAAATTTTTTAAAAAAATTTAAAAGATATAGTAATTCTTAATATTGACTAGTGGGCGTTCTAGTGGTAGACTAAAAAAAAGAAAAGAAGTGGTGCATTTTGAGAAAACGTCAATGTCATAACAATTATAAAAAATCGAACAAAAAAATAAATTATATTATAAAAAACAATGCTTTGTTTGATGTCACCAGTGTAAACAAAAAAAATGAAAAGATTGGACAAGAGCAAATAAAACTTTTTCAAAAATATTTAAAAAAAGCAAATTTGGATTTGTCTATAGACGAAATTATTTCAATTTATCTTGAATATATAAACAACCCTAAAACTTCTCAAGAAGAGGTTAAATATTTTAATTTAAGTAAGTTTAATTGCAATTCTAGTTATAAAAAATTTTCAAATATAATGGATAAAGTTTTGCAAAGAACTTCATTGGTTGATGTCAAAAACTATAATTATGCAAAAACGAAAAGTAGCCAAGAAGAAAATAAATTAAACAATAAAAGTCCAAACAAAATCAATTTTTCTGTGTCTCAAGAAGATGTTATGCGGGCTTATCTTGAATATCTTAAAAAC
Organism: Clostridia bacterium; assembly: GCA_009929275.1. GTDB lineage: Bacteria > Bacillota > Clostridia > Christensenellales > UBA1242 > UBA7862. The sequence continues at coordinate 59,116 of SAAW01000001.1, read as the reverse complement.
CCCGCCAAAGACACAGACGTTTTTAAGGTGTTGAAAAAGTTTTGGACGCCAAGATATATCGAAAAAATGCTTTTTTTCTATGACCACGCTTTGGACAATCCCTCATTTGCTTTGTTTTCTTTAAGCCCTTATACTAAAGATGAATTTTTTGAAGACCCAGGAAAAGATCAATATTTCAATAATTTTTTAAGAGCAGTATGGTTAAACAATGAAAAAAATCAAAAATTGATGCTTGATATTTGCAATAAAAAGTTAAAAAGGACTTTTCCAGAAGTTTTGGAACATTATGGAATCCCTGATGACTATCTTTTTCGCGAGATTCCAAATGATAAATTCACAAAAAAACCTGAGTGTTTTGTTTTTACACACAGCGACGAATTTTTAGAAGACATGATTTCTGCCCCTAAAATCCCACTGACAGAATGGGAAACAGTAAGAAGAGATAGTTTTCATACAATTCAAGTGAAAAAAGTGGCATTTCAAGTGGGCGAAGAGTGTATGATTGGCGAGTTCACAAGAACTTATAATTATTGTGGTGACGACGTCGTCCAAAATGCAGGAAGTAGCATCAAGTTTTGTGTGTATGCAAGAGGCTTGGAAAGAGGCAAATTTGTCGTGTCGAGATGGGATTATGAGCCTCTGGGAATCCATTTTAACAAGTTAAATAATTATGGGAACATAGACTTAAACGGATATCTTTGTGAAAAGACACAGCATAGTCATATCCACCTATATAATTTGAAACAAAGACTTCTTTTGACTCAAAATCAATCAGCAGACATTTGTCCAACGCCGATCAATTGTAATTCGGAAAGTATTGAGAAAACCTATGAAACTTTTGAAAATATGCTTAAAGATTTTGAATGGCAACATTATTTTATCGACGAGAAAGCACCAAAAATTTCGCATAATTTTTATTTGAAAGAATACATTTTAGACAACTGTCCTTTGGCAATTGTGAATGGAAAATATATTTTTGAAGATGATTTGAGTGAAAAAAGTGGTTGGAATTATACCCAAAAAGTCGATTCACAAAAATATTATTTGGGAAAAGAATGTGAAAATAACTGTGGGAAATTTGAAAGGCAAATGGGAGAATAGAATGGATATTGAAAAAATAAAAACCGACTTAAAATCTGCGTTTATGTTCAGAAAAACAGACAGCGGTTGTTTAATCAATAACAGTTTTGTTTGCTATAATTTGGACAATGAAGATATGCCTGTGGCGTTTGTTGAAAAGGGCGAGGAAATAATTTTGACTGATATGGGGCTGACATATAAAAGGTTGCTTGCAGTGGATATTGAACTAGACGACGAGCAATTGGCGGAATATTTAGCAAGAGTTTTCTCCACTTTTGGCGTTAAAATGAATGAAAAGAAAGAGATTTTTATGAAAATTGTGGACGAAAAAAAGGCGGTCTTGGCAATGAGTAGATTTCTTCAATCACTCATACTTCTTAACAATATCGATTTGCAGTTTAACGAAGAATAATGAAAAATTAATAGTCAATATTAATATATAATTATGTAAAACAAAAAAAACAAGTTGAAGTAACTTGTCTTTTTTTGTGTCATAAATAAAAAAATTAAAATATAAATTATAGTCTATTTTACTTTGTATTTAAGTAGCATTTCTTTGTCTTCTTTTGACACTCGAAAACTATCACGACACTTTTGAATACCTTTATTGATTGTAAATTTATTCAACTTATGCGAGTCTAAGAATTTGATTGTTTTCTCTCTTTGTTTTGTGAAACACTCAGCAAAAATCCACGCATTAATCATATTAACATAATATTCCGTTTCCATTTCAAAAGAATTAAGAATGTTGAAAATCTTATCAATATAATTGTTGTCAGCAATAAAATTGAACAAAATTTTAACACCAAGTCTTCGGACAAACGGCTTAGATGACATTATACATTCTTGACTCAAATTATAATATAATTCTTTGTTTTTTGGGGTGATTTTAAATTTTAATAAGTCGCACGAAGCCCAATTATCTATTTTGTTTGCATATTCTAGCAAATATTTTTTCATTACAACAAAATCTTTAATTTTGCAAATTAATCCGCCATTCACGCTTGTGTGCGTGAAATTATCCCAAACCCAAAAATCCAAAAATTGAATGAAATTGCCTTTTGAAATCTCTTTGGTGATGTCTTTCACAACAGGCGAGGGAACGGCAATGCAGGGAAGTTTTGTGTTGATTATTCTTTGTTCCCAAAGTCCTTTCTCTGCTCCTTTACTAAAAGACAAAAGATATGTTTTAAAATTCTCAACATCTTTTTGAGTCCAATGCTCTTTTATTAAATTCATTGTGTTTTCTCCTTTAAATTTTTAAACCTCAATAATCTTAAATCCAGCACTGCGAACGAGTCGATTGTAGACGGCAAGTGACACCCCTGTGGATTTTGGGCATCTTGCATACACAGTTTTTGCCCCTAATTTGTCCAACGCTCGCAGGACTGTGAAAAGGTTGTGGGCTTGTGACAAAGCGTCATCTTTTTGACCAAAAGAAAGTGATTTTACGCTGAGTAATTTTTCTTCGCCGTCAAAGCACATTGCAAAAACATTGTTTCCATTATTTTTTTCGACAAATTTTTTAAAGTTTTCAAAATTCCCTTTTACAACAGTGACTTCTGCTGTGGGGGAATAGTGTTTATATTTCATTCCAGGTGAACGAACGACTTCATTATCTTTCATTCCTTCGGTGACTTCTTTTGCTATGAGAACGGGCTTTTGAAGAACTTTTTCCATATCTTCCTTGGTGACAACTCCTGGACGAAGAATAACAGGGGTTTCACTGAGCAAAGACACCACGGTGGACTCTACACCAGCATTGGAAGATCCGTCGTCAATGATGAGAGGAATCCTTCCATTCATATCTGCATAGACATCTTGTGCATTTGTAGGGCTTGGTTTTCCGCTGAGGTTTGCACTGGGTGCTGAAAAAGGAAAGCCCAATTGTTCGATTATCTTACGGGCAACTTCATTTGAGGGCATTCTAACCCCCACAGAGTCCAGCCCCGCACAACTCTCACTGCACACCCCCTTTCCTTTTGGCAAAATAATTGTGAGAGGGCCCGGCCAAAAAACTTTTGCCAATTTTTTAGCGTCATCTGGAACTTTTGACACAACTTTTTCAAGCATTTCCATATTTGAAATGTGAACGATGAGAGGATTGTCAGAGGGACGCCCTTTTGCTTCAAAAATTCTTTTTATGGCAAGAGGATTTGAGGAGTCTCCAGCGAGTCCATAGACAGTTTCAGTGGGAACTCCCACAACTTCCCCTTGTTTTAAAAGTGTGCAAGCAAGATCAATGCTTTTTTTGTTTGGTTTAAGTAGTAATGTGTTCATTTTTTCTTCTTTCTTTTTATATAAATATATTAACATATTTATTAATAAATAAATAGATATTTTTGCCCTTCATTTTTTTGGCACTGTGTTTTATTTGATTAGAAATTAAACTTGTGTTAGTATATTTTATTAACAGAAATTATTTTATATGGAGAAAAGAGTGCTAATATATTTTTTACTAGTATTACTTGTGATTGCAAACATTATTGCAGAAAAAATGCTGACAAAATATGCGATTATTGGCAGTGAAAATAGAAATGGGAAAAGATATAGCCTTTTTCTTGATTTTTTGGTGGGAAGCAAGTTTTTAATTGTTTTTGCGATGATTTTCCTCGCCACTTTTAAGGCGGTCGGGGTGGGACTCGACACAGTAAATTACTATAATTATTATGAAGAACTGAGGACAGGGCAAGTAGTTTTGTTTGAATTTACTTCAAGCAGTTTTGAGATTGGATATGTTTTTCTCAATTCAATTTTAGCAATGCTTAACCTAGGCTTTGTGTTTTTGCAACTTGCAATCGCTCTCATCACTGCAATATGTTTTAGTTTTTTTATCAGAAATCTTTCACAAGATAAGGGAATGTCATATTTTCTTTTTATTGCACTTGGAACCTACGCCCAAAGTTTTTCAGCCTACAGGCAGATAGTTGCAATGTCACTCGTGGCTGTTGCAATTGTGATGATTTTTAAAAACAAATATTTATGGTTCACTCTCCTAACTCTTCTCGCTTTTACATTTCACAGCAGTGCTATACTGTGTTTTAGTTTAATTTTTTTCAAATTTATAAAATTGAATTGGAAAACAATTCTTTTCTTCACCGCCTTGACCGTGATTTGTTTCTTTGGGTTCAAACAAATAATGTATGTTTTAGATATGCTGTTTGGAGTGGATTATTATCAAAAATATTTTGCAAATCAAACTTTTTTGATGCAAACAAGTCTTCTTGACATTCTCTACACCGTTTCTTTATGCCTAATTTTCGGTGTGTTATATATTTTCAGAAATAGATTAAAATTAGACAAAAGCCAAACAAAACAATATGATTTTCTTCTTCTAATGTTTCTGATGGTGCCATTAATAAGGATTTTTGGCATGGCTCTTTCATACCAAACGCTAGTGAATAGGTTCACTTTATACTTCTTCATTTCACTAATCATTCTCATTCCGCTGTTTGCGCAAGGCACAAAGGGAACGAAATACTATAAATTTGTCGTGCCAGCAGTCTATGTCATTGCCAGCGGATATATGTATTATCTCTACGCCGTGAAACTTTCATGTGGGGTGGCATCGTATGAATTTATTTGGAAATAAAACTGAAAAGATTTAAAATAATATAAAATAAAATTTACAAAATGCAAAAGGAGAAAAAATGATTCCAAAGATTATTCATTACATTTGGATAGGAGGGAAACCTCTGCCAGAAATTGCTGTCAAGTGCATTAAAAGTTGGAAAAAGTTCCTTCCTAATTTTGAAATAAAAAGGTGGGACGAGAGCAATCTTGACATAGACAAGTTTAAATTCGTCAGACAGGCATATGACACAAAAAAATGGGCATATGCAAGTGACGTCCTCAGGTTTGACATCTTAAACATCTATGGTGGACTCTATTTGGACATTGATGTAGAGTTTATTAAACCTTTGGACGAGAGTTTTTTGAAAAACAAGGCTTTTTTTGCTTTTGAGAAAGAAGACTCAATTGCCCCCGGGCTTATTTTTGGCGCTGAAAAGGGCGTCAAGGAAATTGAAGACCTCCTAAATATCTATAAAAATCTTTCATTTTTAGATGAAGAAGGAAAGCCTATTTTAAAAACTGTTTGCATTATTTCTACAGACTATTTCAAGCAAATTGGACTCAGAACTGACAATTCACTGCAAATAATTGATGATATTGCATTTTATCCAACAGAGTATTTTTGCCCTAAGAGTCTTAGCGACGGAAAGATAAGATTAACAAAAAAAACTTTTTCTATTCATCACTATCTTGCTTCGTGGCTTCCATTTAGAAAAAAAATTAAAGGGAAAATACTTCAGTTTATAAAAAGAATTGTGGGCGAAAAAAATGTGGAAAAAATTAAATTAAAAATGAGGAAAAATAAGGATGATAATTCTTAATGTATTGTCGAGTAACAAATATTCTGGTGCAGAGAATGTAGTTTGTCAAATTGCTAGTCTGATTGGAGACAAGCATCAAATTTATTATTGTTCACCAAATGGTCCGATTGAGGAGAGTTTGAAAGATAAAAATATTACTTTTGTTGGAATGAATAAAATTAATATTTTAGAACTTAATAAAGTAATAAAAAAAGTTAAGCCTGACATAATTCACGCTCACGACATCAAGGCTTCATTTTTGGTTAGTTTGACACATAAAAAAATTCCATACATATGTCATTTGCATAACAACGCACAAGAAAACAGAAAATTTACAGTAAAAAGTTTTTTATTTAAATTGGCTTGTAAAAATGCAAAAAAAGTCATATTTGTTTCAAACAGCAATTTTAATGATTTTTATTTTAAAAAACAAGTAGAAAAAAAGTCAGTCATTTTAAAAAATGTTATTTCCGCAAATGAATTAGAGAGTAAAGTTAAACAAGATTTAAAACATTATAAAAATGATGTCATTTTTTTGGGTCGTTTGTCTGAACCTAAAAATCCATTGTATCTCCTAGAAATTTTGAAACTTGCTGTTGAAAAAAACAAAGTATTAAATTGTTCAATCATTGGAGATGGAGAATTAAGGCAACAATGTGAAGAATTTATTAAAATCAATAAATTAGAAAAAAACATTAAACTATATGGATTTCTCTCTAATCCATATAAAATCTTAAAAGATAGTAAGGTTATGCTGATGTCATCAGAGTATGAGGGAACTCCAATGTGCGCTCTTGAATCCATTGCTCTTGGCGTTCCAATAGTCTCCACGGCAACTGATGGGCTTGTGGACTTGATAAAAATCGGTAAAACAGGTTATATTTATAAATCAAAAGAAGAAGCAGTAAAATATATTTTTAAAATTTTAAAAAATCCAAGTAAATATAAAAAAGATTGTTTAACATATTCCAAAAAAATAAACAATCTTAACAGATACAAAAAAGAGATAGAAAAAGTATTGGAGAAAAAATGAAAAAAATTAGTATAATTATTCCAGTTTATAAAGTGGAGCAGTTTTTAAACAGGTGTGTCGACAGTATTGTTGAACACACAAAAGAAAAAATTGAAGACATTGAGATTATTTTAATTGATGATGGTTCGCCAGATAAATGCCCCTTAATTTGTGATGAATATGCAGAAAAATTTGACTTTGTGAAAGTCATTCACAAAGAAAATGGAGGGGTGTCTTCGGCAAGAAACGAGGGAATGAAGATTGCAACAGGCGAATACATAACTTTTGTGGATAGTGATGATTATGTGAATGAAAATTTTTATAAAATTTTTGATGTTTTAGAAAGCAATAAAGAAATTGAAATTTTTATGTTTGAAGCAATATTAAATAATAAAATTTTACGTCCGCATAAAACAGAAAAATTAGATCTTATCAACAAGAATAATTTATTAAAAGTGTTAAATGGATATTTTGAAAGCTCTTGTAATAAAATTTTTAAAAGTAAACTTATAAAAGGCAATAAACTAGAATTTTCTAAAGGGAAAAAAGCAGAAGATTTAGTTTTTTCAATTTCTTCAATCTTAAAATGTAAAAATTTTATGCTTGTGGACGTTGCTTATTATATTTATTTTCAAAATGAAAAATCTGTGACACACACTTTTAGGCTTGATGGTTTTAAAGATTTGATTAGTAATCATCAAAAAGTTTATGATATGATAAATATTATTGATATTGAAGAAAAATTAAAGAAAAATATTTTTAGAATTCTGTCAAGGAACATTGTTGGAAATATTGGGCGAATAAACTTTATGGCAAAAGAGGAACAAAAAGAGGCAATTTATTATATAAAAAAACATAAAGAGCTTATTTTAAAGCCATTTAGTATTAAAGCAAAGATTGCATATTATTTATATAAAATTTTTGGATTAAAATTTATGTTGTGGAGTTCAAAATATTTTATAAAGAAATAAGATTGGAGATAAAATGGAAAAAAAGATTAAAATTTTGTGTTACAATTTTTGGCTTAATAAGGGCGGAACGGAAAAATATTTTTTAAATTTGTGCAAGAATATAAACAAAAATTATTTTGAAATGTATTTATTAATTGACAATGGTGAAAATTATGATAAGCAGTTTTATCAAGAATTTATTGAAGCTGGCGTCAAAGTATTTTTCTGCAGATTTGGTGATAAATCAAAAATTGAAAGATATAAAACATTAAAAGATTATTTTAAAAACAATAAAAGAATATTTGATATAATGTATATCAATTGTGCGACATCAAAAGAAGTTTTAGTTGCTATAATTGCAAAAGTATTTGGAAATATTAAAAAAATTATTTTTCATTCACATATGGGTGGAAGCAATTCTAAAATAATAAAGTTTAATTTTATTTATAAAATTTTGCTAAATAAAATTGCAAATATTCGTCTAGCATGTTCAGATACTGCGGCAAATTTTGTATTCGGCAAAAAAATTTCCCAAAAAAACAATTATATTATGATTAATAATTCTGTTAATTTAAGTCAGTTTGATTTTTCAACAATTACAAGAGAAAAAATGCGTATTGAGCTAGGTATTAAAAAAGATACTTTTGTCATATTAAGTGTTGCAAGGTTTAATTTGCAAAAAAATCATAATTTTTTAATTGATGTTTTTAACGAAATTCAAAAAATTTATGATAATTCTTATCTTATTCTTGTTGGGAATGGAGAATTAAAAAAACAAATTGAAGAAAAAGTTAAAAGATTAAATCTATCAAATAAAACAATATTTTTAGGAATTTTAGATGATGTCTCAAAAATTATGCAGGCTTCAGATATATTTCTTATGACATCTTTTCATGAAGGTTTGCCTATTGTCTGTGTAGAGTCTCAAGCAACAGGGCTTATAAATGTTTTATCAGAAAATATTTCAAAACAAGCAAATATAAATGAAAATAATTTATTTATTTCTCTTAATGAATCCTCAAAAGAGTGGGCTAAAAAAATTATTTCTTTAAGAAAATATAAAAGAGTAAATGGACATGAAAAAATAAAAGAAAAACATTTTGATAATCAAAGTGCTATATCTCAAGTTGAAGAAATATGTTTAAAATTATTAAAATAAATTTTTGGTGTACTCGAAGGGATTTGAACCCCCGACCTTTGGTTCCGTAGACCAACGCTCTATCCAGCTGAGCTACGAGTACATGAGGACTTAAAATGTGGAAAGATTTTTACAATGCTTTTTAGAAAAATATTTTTAATTTTGTTAAAAATTAATGTTTTTTTCACTTTTTAAGCAACTTTTCACAAAAAATATTATATTTTAATTATGCTTTAAAGTCAACAAATAAATGTATTGGGAAGATTTTGCTTTAAAAACATTTTGTTAAACAAAGCAAGATAGAAAAATGTTTATAGAATAAAAAAATATTATTTTAAAAAACACATAGAAAATAACTTTATTTTGAAAATATTATAGAAGAAAAAAACACTCAAATGAGTGCTTTTTCTTGTTGTTAAATTTTATCTGCTGTTCCCGTCGTTAATAAAAAGCACACCAAGACATTCTGGCCCGCAATGGCTGGAAATTGTTCCGCCTGCGTTTGTGACAAAAATGTTTTTAAAGCCTCGACTTTTTAGTTTTTCTTGCAAAGTTTTGATGATTTGTTCGGGAGCAGTCGAGTAGGTTATGAAAACATTTTCAAGGTCTGGAGTGTTGTGTTTTTGCATAACATCTTCATAATATTTTTCTAAAATCTTTGGGAAAAGCCCAAAAAATTTCTTTGAACTCACCATTGCTCCGTTTTGAACGCTAATTTTTGGCTTTATTTTGAGGAGGTTTGCACTGTAATAGGCAAGTGTTCCACATCTGCCACCTTTATAAAGATATTCCAGATTGTTTGCGACAAAACTTACTTGAAGGTGAGGAACTCGTTCTTCAACCTTTTTGACGATTGTGTTCACATCTTCGCCATTATCTATAAGTTTTCTTGCGTATAAAAGAAGAAGTGCGATGCCTGTGGAAAGCGAGAGAGAATCGATAATTTTTATTCTATCTTCGCCAATCTCTTTGGCTGCCAAAAGGGCATTACTGTTTGCGCAACTGATTTTTGAACTAAGAGTGATGTGAATGACGACATCGTGTTCCTTTAAAAGATTCGTGAAGTGTTCTTTATATTGTTCTTGATTGACAGCAGAAGTTTTCGGCAAAACTTTTGTTTTTTCGACAAAGTCAAAAATTTTTTTAGATGCACCGTCAACGTCTGGAATCAAATTGTCTCCTAATATAATTGAAAACGGAACGACACTAATTTTGTTTTTTTCATACATTTCCTTATTAAAGTCTGCACTAGACTCGCATGACAGGGCTATTTTCATATGAAATCTCCTTTAATTATTTTTATTATATTTTAAAACATTATGTAAAAATATTTATCTACTTTTTTAAAATGGCTCTCTCTAAAATAGAATATCATTTTAGGATTAAAAAATCAACTCTCTTGTGAGTAGAATTCCCAATTTATAGTGAAAAATGTTTGACATATTTTAAATAATAGTATATTTTAAATGTGTATGAATGAATTAAATAGCGTAATCGCAAGAAATTTATCGACACTTAGGAAAAAATCTCAACTGACACAACTTCAGTTGGCTGAAAAATTGAACTATTCCGACAAGGCTGTTTCAAAGTGGGAAAAGGGAGATTGCGTGCCAAATGCCTATGTTTTGATGGCTCTTGCTGAATTCTACGGGGTGAAAATTCAAGACATTGTGTATGAAAACAAATCTGTTCAACCTAAAAAGAATAGACGAAGTTTTCGGGTCATTCTTTCCGTTTTATCGGCGATGCTCGTCTGGTTTGTTGCGACAGTCGCCTATGTTGTGCTTACTTACATTCCCGGGATTGAGAATGAATGGCTATCGTTCATTGTGGCTGTGCCTACTTTCTTTGTGTTGCTAACAATCCTTTCTTCTGTTTGGAAATGGAGAGTTATGAGCGTTATTTTTGCGTCGCTGTTTGTTTGGACTCTCATCACTGCGATTTGCCTAATTTTGCAAGACTACAAAGTCTGGCTTGTTTACATTGTGGGAGCGCCACTTCAAGTAGTCATAATTTTGTCTTTTGTGCTAGACCTCATAAAGCATAGAGTTAAAATTTAGAAACAAATTATGCTTATTTTAATATTAAAAACTTTTCTAACTCATTTGTCAGAGAAGTTTTTTTATTTTAAACAAATTAATAAATGATATTTTTCCAAAAAAAGTTTTCACAAGGAAGCAAAAACCTGCATAAAGTGAATTGAAAGGGAGAAAAATGAAAAATTATTTTTTGGATCTGAAAGACAGACGACTTTTGGAAGTGAAAACTATGCTGGAGGAGAGGGGACTGAATGTTTTTGACTTTGAAGAAAATATTGAGAAAATCTCCTCTTTTGATGTGTGTGTTGTGTCGCCATCTTACAGGTGGAAAAAAGAAACTTTGTCTCTCTTGAAAGACAGAACAACGGTTTTTGGCGGAGCGGTGGCAGAAGAATTTTTTGCTGAAAAAGAGAGAATAAATTATATAAATCTTATGGAAAATGAGCGTTTTGTTGTGGAAAATGCAAGGCTGACGGCGGAGGCTTTTTTGGCAGATTTGATATCTAACACAAAAAAATCGCTTTATGAACAAAATATTTTGGTTTTGGGCAATGGAAGAGTGGCAAAGGCTGTGTGGCAAGTTTTGCACGACTTAAAAGTTAAATTTGATGTTTCAATGAGAGATGAAAAAGAGTGTTTTTTGAGTGAACTTGTCTCAAAAAAAAGTTTTTTGCTTAAAGATATTTTTGAGAATTTGAAAGATTATGACACTGTTATAAACACAATCCCTATTGAACTTTTTAGCGACGACTCTTTCTTTAAAAAAGGGGCAAATGTGTTTGAATTGGCTTCAAAAAAGTGCTTAAATGAAAATAATATTAAGCAGGTGAATTACATTTTATGCCCTTCACTTCCAGCAAAATATATGCCCTTTTCCGCAGGAAAACTTATTTTTAATGAAATTATGATAGGAGAATATAAATGAATATTGGGCTAGCAATAACGGGTTCGTTTTGCATATATAATAAAATTTTTGAGCAGATTGAGACTTTGGTCAAAGCAGGGCACAATGTGACTGCAATAGTGACTGAAGAAGTGAAACTTATAGACACAAGATTTGGGAATGCACAGGACTATTTGGATAGGCTCAAATCATTGACGGGGAAAGATGTCATCACAAACATTGTTGAGTCAGAGCCTCTCGGGCCAAAAAACGCCATTGATGTTTTGGTGGTTGCGCCTTGCACAGGAAACACGCTTTCAAAACTTGCAAATGGGCTTAGCGATGATGCTGTGACGATGTCGGCAAAAGCTCATATGAGAAATTACAAACCGCTTGTCATCGGCATTTCGACAAACGATGCCTTGGGGCTTAATCTTCAAAACATTGCAAAATTAATCAATGAAAAGAATGTGTTTTTCGTGCCTTTTGGTCAGGATAATCCAACAAATAAGCCAAAATCAATGATTGCAAAATGGGATTTGCTTTTGGATACAATTTTAGAAGCCGTCGAAAATAGGCAAATTCAGCCAGTCATTTTGGGAGAATAGAAAAGGACTTATTCACTAAGTCCTTTAAAATTTTGCTTTGAATAAAAAAGTTCAATTTTTCTTTTTATTATAGAAAGAAAGCGTTTTTCGCCGTCTTCTTCCGATGCGTTTAAAAGGTGCTCAATTCGCTTTTTTATGTATTTTAGTTCGTCTCCATGTAAAAACGAGTCTGATAAAATTTGCACTATTGTCTCATTGCAAATGTCAGAAATGATTTTGCTTTTATTTTTATCTTTTTCTTTTATAACCTCAATAAGAGAATTGATTGTTATGTCATATCGGTCGCTATCGGAAAGATTGCCATTAAAGTCCACATTAATACTTTGCATTATAACCTCTTTATTCATCAAAAAATAATTCATAGCATATACTTTGTTATTCTACTTTTGCTTTAAAAATGTGTCAAGCAAAACAAATATTTTTAAGAAAAAAATGGAATATTATCTCTTGACAATGCTTTTTTTTGAGTGTATAATTTACTTATTATCGCGGGGTGGAGCAGTTGGCAGCTCGCTGGGCTCATAACCCAGAGGTCGTAGGTTCGAGTCCTTCTCCCGCAACCAAAATTTTAAAGCACTTCAATTTTGTTTGAAGTGATTTTATTGTCATTATTAATCTAATTGAAAAAATAAAAATATTTTTGTTTTAATTTTTATTAAAAATTAAATATAGAATTGCTAAAAATTTTTTAAAAAAAGTTGGCAGTAAACATTGAAAATTGAATTTTTGCAGGTTAAAATTTTTTTAGAGGTGAAGTAATGTTTGAAAAACTAATTGATGAGAAGATAAATCTTCTTTTGGCAGAGATTGACAGTGTGTCGATGAGAGTTAAGACACTTGAAAATGCAAAAAAGATTGTGATTGACAGTGAACTTGATGACGCCAGCATTAACGGGATTCAAAATGGAGTTGTGACAACAGCGATTAATTCTTGTGCAAAAAAAGACGCCAGTAATCTAACGACAGAAGATGTGGAAAGTTTTTTAGATAAATTGCAGACAAATTCTTTCGAGGAAATTTATGATAAAAATAGTTTAGATAACAGTTTGAATTGGGGATATGTTGACGGAATTCTCGGCGGAGTGGAAGTCGCAAAAACAACTTCATTTTTCGAGGCATATAAGGGACTTTATATTTATGCAACTTGCGACAATGTGGAATTAAAACTATATTTAGATTTGTGCAAATTAAATTTATTAGAAAATAATTATAACGGTGCAACTTGTGGCTTGAGCGGGACTCTTAACTCACTTATGTGTGTTAAAGCAGAAGTTGACACGACAAAATCAAAAATAAAATGCACGACAATGGGATTTTTTTCAAGTTCTTACACTTCTCAAAATGGTGTGAGCAGTTTTTATATTCACAGAATCAAGGCAGTGAAATAGATTAAACTTTGTTTGAGAGAAAATCGATGACAATTCTTCCATATGTCCGTGTGTCAAATACTTTAAAAGCATAGTCATTTTTGACATTATTTTCGTGTTCCCAGATGATTACCCCGTCTTTTGAAAGCAGATTTAGTTTAAAAATCTTTTGAATAGCAATATTTGCGAAATTGCTGTCAAAGGGTGGGTCAAGAAAGATTATGTCAAAGCATTTTTTGTCGTTTGAAAAATTTTTTAAGGCGTCAAAAAAACCGCAATTGTGAAGCATAAAATTTTTTGCGTTTAGTTTTTCCAAAAATTTTTTAAGAGCCGAAATATTATTTTTATTGTTGTCCACAAAGTCAACATTTTGTGCATTCCTTGAAAGACATTCTAGTCCAAAGGCACCACTTCCACAAAAAAGGTCGAGACAAAGGCTGTTTGTCACCTTAAATTGCAAAATATTAAAGATATTTTCTTTCACTCTGTCGAGCGTGGGACGGACGATATCTTCCTTTGGCGAAGGTATTGTAACTCCCCGATATTTTCCTGATATAATTCTCATAGGCTTAGTTTAGCCTATTTTTTTTGTTGTGTAAATTTTATTTTAAAAACAACCATAAAACTTTTTTGGATATTTTTTAAACTTCATATAATTGATTGAAAAGAAAAGAAAAATGTTGTATCATTTTTAGTGTAATATGAAAAAATTAAACAATGAAGAAAAAAATCAATTGCAGGTTATTTTGAAGAAATATAATCACAATAGTGAACTTTTGACTTATGAGGAAGTGTTGTGCGACAAAATCCTTTGCACAAGGCTTATGAAGGAAAACGCAAAAATGAAAGCTATTGTCGATATTTCCACTCAAATTGAAAGTGGCACAGGAGATGAAAACGACGAACTGGAGACTATGCTCCAAAAACTGCTCTTTAAGTTTAACAATGAAAAACAGAGTGTTCAAGTGGAGATTGTGTGCAAAAACAAATCGTTTTTTCTTTATGATTTACTCATTCAATATTTTGAAAAAATATGCAAAGAACAGGAGTTTGAATATTCTATCGAAAATAATGAAAACACTGTTTTTGATATTGTGGGCTTTGGTGCATTTGAGAGATTTAGCAGAGAAATTGGCAGGCATAGAGGTGTGCAAAAGAAAAATAGTGAAGACATTCTCGTCTTTGTCTATAAGTCTTCAAAAAAGCAGGAGTTTGACTTTAAAGATGGTGACTTGAGGATTGACATCTATCATTCTTCAGGTGCGGGCGGGCAAAATGTCAACAAAGTGGCGACGGCAGTGAGAATAACTCACTTGAAGTCAAAAATTGTTTGTGCTTGCCAAACTGAAAGGACGCAACTTCAAAACAAAAACATCGCTATGGAACTCCTCGTCAAAAAGGTTAAAGAACATTATGAAAAGTTGGCTTTTGACGAGTTGAAAAGACTTAAAAAAGAACAAAACAAACTGATGGAGCAAGGTAAAGTTAGAAGGCTTTATAATTTTGAAGAGGACTATTTGTTAGAAAAACTTTTTAGCGGTGACGGCAATGATTGAAAATTCTCTTAAAATCCGCGTCGACACACAAAAGATTGTGCTTTCAAGCGAGAGTTGCTTATATAAAACCGAAAATTTTTTGAAAAAGACGAGATACATCTCCAATGTTGATTTTTTTGTGAGCAAACTTGCTGAGGGGCTCATAAGGAATTTTAGCGAAATATTTTTAAACGAAAACACAAAAAGTGAAGATTTTGTGAATTGTTTTTCACTGGAAACAGATGACAAAGAATTTCGTTTCCTTTTGAAATTTGGATTTCAAGTTGCTGGGCTTAACAAAAAAGATATTGTTTTTTTCGACTATGAAGCAGGGAAAAAAGAAATTAGGCAAAACGACCAAAGATTAAACGACTATTTAAAACTTCATACTTTTGTGAACGAAACAATTCAAAAAACTAAATTTCTTGTGAAAAAAGAAGATTTTAAAAAACTATATTTATTGTCTAATTCCTCAGGCGTCAATCTGCCAAAACTGACAAAAGAGCAAAAAGAAATTGTGGAGACAATGGACCAAAATGTTCTCGTCCAAGGGGTGGCGGGAAGCGGAAAAACCAATGTCTGCATCGACAAAATTATCTTTTCTTCCTGCAGAAATTATGGCGGGAAAGTGCTTTATTCGACCTACTCTCGTGGACTTTTGATGGATACTAAGTTAAAGGTTGAATCGTTTAAAAATGATTTGGTGGATTTTGAAAACGCAAGGAAGAAAAACAATGTGATTTTTGTGGACGACGACCACAAGAAAGCACTTGAAAACAAATTTGGGATATATTTTTTTAGCGATGATGACGAGAAGATTTTTGATAAAATAAACAAAATAATCGACTTTTTGGGAAATAAAGTGGACTATTTTTTGATTGAAGATTTATACAGAAAAAAGATTGATGCCGACAAACTCTTTGCAGATGAGAGATTTTTTTTAAAAAACTTTGTCAAAAACGGTGGTAATCACCAGATGACAAAAGCATTTAAAAAAATTGAGAGATATTCCAAGGAGGTTATTTATAAAGAAATTTTTGGAATGATTTTTGGTAATTTCGAGATTGAAAACACAAATGAAATGCTTTTTGAAGAAGATTATATCTCAAAAAGAGCGGACAGTTTTTCGAGAGAAGATTGCAAAGTTATCTATCAAATTGCTCGTGAGTATGGAGAATTTTTGAAAAGACAAGGGCTTGTTGATTTAAACAGTGCTTCAAGAGAACTCATCGAGAAAAAAGAGGACTTTGAAGAATATTCGCTTGCGATTTTGGACGAAGTGCAAGATTTTTCTCAAGCCAATCTGTGCTTATTTAGAGCCCTTGCAATAAAACTTTTTTGCGTGGGCGATGCCCTTCAGATGATTAATCCTTCGTTTTTTAATTTTGGATATCTCAAAAATCTCCTCTATTTGAAAGATGAGACCTGTGTGAAACAACTTAAAGCGAATTTTAGGAACACAAAAAAGATTGAGGAAGTTATCAATTCTCTTTCTGAAATCAACAAAAATCTTTTTGGCACACATAATTTTGTTGTGGAGGGAGAGAGCATCGACACGGGGCTTAAAACTACCACTGTGTGCGTGTTTGACGACGATTTTGCAAGGCGAATTGCGGGGAGTAGTTTTGATAACTTTACTTTTGTGGTGTGCAGTAGCGACAAAAAGAAGGAACTTCAAAGTTTGCTTAAAAATCAAGAAGTGTTGACGGTCAGCGAGATTAAAGGCTTGGAGAGGAATACGGTTGTGGCGTATAATTTACTTTCGGATAATATTGAGCGTTGGCAGACATTGCAAAGTAATAAGGTTAATCACAAACAAGCAGACGAAAACAGTGTGTATAGATATTATTACAACCTTTTTTATGTGGGACTCACTCGTGCAAAGCAGAATCTATTTGTTGTGGAAAATAAGAAAATTCCTATTTTTGAAAACTTTTTTGAGGAAAATTTTGACAAAAAAGATACGACGGGAGCCATTAAACTTTTGAGCGACATTGTGAGCAGGGTTGAATTCACTGAAAGCGAGATTTTGGAACGAGTGCAGGAATTTATCAAATTGGGGCAATTTGAAAACGCAGTGTGGACGGCAAATAAGATCAAAGACGATGTGGTGAGAATTCGAGAACTCAGTCGCATTGACATTAATGAAAAATATATTCAACTTGGAAAACATCGAGATGCTGGCGTGAAGTTTTGGGAATTAAATATGCTTAAAGAGGCAAAAAATCAATTTATATTGTCTGGTGACGAAGCCCTTTCGCAACTGCTTGACGCTTGCAGGGGCAAGGAAGAGGGCAGATTAAGCATAGATATTGTGAACTATTTTGATGACATAAAGGAAAATCAGGTCGCAAAAGAATTAATTCTTAAAACGATTGAAAATGACAGGGAAAGTTTAAGACAACAAATGAAAGAAATTAAAGAAAATTTTAGAAAGGTGGGAGACAAAAATGGAAAATAATGAAATTAAAGATTTGGTGGACGCATTCAGGGGTTATAGGGATTTGATAACTCCAATTGCACAAAATTTGAACGAATTTTCGTCGGCTTTTGAGGGAATGAAAGATGACATAAAAAATCTTAATTCCACTTTTGGTGGAGATATTCAAGGAAAATTGGGCAAAATTTTTGAAGATTTGTCGCTTCAAGCAGAAAAATCAAAAAGTTTGGCAAGTGAGATTAATAATTTTTCGGATAAGACAAAAATATATTTGACTGCAATTGATGGCGTGACAGAGGCGCTTAAAAAAGTGGAAGAACGAATAACTCTTGCAAATAAAATAGAAAAAAAGGCCGAAGAGCAAATTGAAAAACTTGACGCTCTCATCGAGGAAAAAAAGAAAAATTATGACATTAAGCAACTTCAAAAAAACCTTGAAGAATATAACATTGGGGTTGAAAAAGTGAGCGAATATATCAATAATGACGTGTCGGAAAGTTTGAAGCAGAGTGGTGAGAAGATATCTCTCATTAAAGACAAAAATGAAAGTGTTTTTGAAACTCTTTTGGAAGAAAAAGAAAGCATCGAAAAATTGGTGCAAGAATATCAAAAAAATAATGTGCTTTTAAAAAAGATTGTGGAAAAAGACGATGTGAATGAAGTATATATTTTCGATATTTTGGACAAATGGGCAGAGATTAGAAAAGTTAAAACAAAAAAATAAGAGGCAAAAAAGTGGAGAAAGAAAAAGAAAGAGAAATTATAGAAACAATCAAACGCGACGATTTGGCTTTTTTTTCGCAACTGTTTAGTCAAGAAAAATTGCTCAATATTTCTTTTGGAAGATTTCCAATTCTATCCATATGTTATCTTTATAATGCAAAAAAAATCATTAAAAATTTTGAAAGAAAACTTTTGAGAATTAATAATTTTGAAAGAGTTAGCGAGCCATTTTCTGTTTATAAAGATTTTAAAAACTACGCAAAAAAGAGCGTGAGGTTATATTTTTCTGATGAATCTATCATCTCTCCACTTGAAATGCTCGCAATTTTACACTTTGATGGCAGGCTTGAAAAAGTTTATAAATTTGCATATATAAACGACATAATAACAAAAAATTTAACAAAGATTTATTCGACTTTTTATGGGCAAGATATCTCTTTTAAAAATGGCAAAATTAAAGTTGGACTAAAAATTATTTCAAAAGAAGAAAAAAGTTTTTTAAAGCGTTGTCTAATGATTTTTTCTATCTTTATTTTTTGTTTGGTGGGTGCTATGACGGCGATTGACTTCACTCTTGGAGGTGTGGCTTTTTTACAAGCGAAAGTATATTCAAGTTCGCAATTTGTGAGTGCTTTATCAAGCAATTGCAGTGCAGTTTTGCAGAATGATTTAACCCTTTCAAACAGTCAATTTTTAGACACTTTTTCTGGTGAAATCGACGGGAATGGGCACACGATTTATGTGAATTATGATGGGAAAAATTTGATTGAAAACAACTCTGGGACAATTGAAAATTTGAAAATTGTCTATCAAAATTTTAATGAAGAAACAACACTTTCGTCTTCCTCAAGTTTGCTTTGTGGCACAAATTCTGGCACAATTTCAAATGTGGAGATTGAGTTTGCTAGAGAGGATTTGACTGATAAAATTGCAATCAACATTGAGAAAAACACAAACGGCAGTTATTTTTCAGGATTTGCAGTGACAAATAGTGGCGAGATTAAAAATTGCAATATTTTATTATCAATAAGCATTTCTGGAAGCGGGACTGGTGACGGGAACGTAAGTGGTATTGCGAGTAAAAATAGCGGGATAATTTTTAATTGCTCCGTTCTTGCGACTTCGGTGATTGACGCTTTGGAAGTGGACGTTTCAGGAATTATTGCAAGCAACATTTCAGGTGGAAAAGTGGAAAATTGCACAAACAATGCAAGTCTAACTCAAACGAGCGACGAAGATAATTGGTCGCCAACGGTTGCAGGCATTGTTGGGATTAATAATGGAGAAATTAACTCTTGCAGAAATGTGGGAGTGCTTAAAGTCACATCAACTTTTAGTGAGGCAAGCACCGCAGTTGCAATTTGTGGAGGAATTGTTGGTTCAAATGAAGGAATAATAAAATTGAGTAAAAATGTGGGCAACATTGAAGTGACGACAAATACTCTGTCTGTCTATTGTGGGGGAGTTGTGGCGTATAACTTTTATGATTTGACTGTTGTGTGTCTGCAAAATTGCGGGCAGGAGGGTGAGATTTCAGTGGTAACCGCAGGAGAAAATGCAAAGGCATATGTGGGAGGAATTGCCGGGCATTTTTATGGGCAACTCACAGAGTGCTTTTCTCTTGCCACTTTTGTGACTGCGTTTGATGAAACAAAAAACTATGTGGGAGCGAGTTTTGGCAGTATTTGGTATTTGAGTAATATTCAATATATAAACGGCAGTAATAACTATGTTTTGACAAGTGAAAGTGTGGAAAAACAAATTGGAGTTATGGTTTTAAATAGTTCTGTCTATTCTTATGATGTGTTTGGATATGACACTGGCACAAATTCTTCGACTGGCAATCAAGTCGTGATTTCTATGTCTTCAATTTCAGATATAAAAAATTTGGGGGTGTATTTTGAATAGCGAAAAGTGGAAAAAGATTGTTGCTCTGTGCATTGGTGGGATTGACGCAATATACTTAATTTTTTTATTAATTTTTACAATGCTTGTCGTTGCCAAAGTCGTCGTCTTTAACATATATTTTAACTTTTTCACATACGCCGTTTGTGCCATTAATTTCGTTGCAGTCGTTTTTATTTTAACATATCTTTTCTTGCATAAAAAAAGATAAATTTTTTAAAATTATTTTAAAAACTATGTGTTAATAAATTTGTTTTAAAAATAAAAAGGCTAACAAAAATTTTGCTAGTCTTTTTTTTGAAATTAAGTTTAATCTATACTATATTATCCCCAGAGGAATTAATGTGGCAAGTAAAATGATGTTTAGGGATATTATACTAGTTAAAAATATTTTTTGAAATTTTGGACTCTTGTCGGGAACAATAAAAGCGGCAAGGAAGAAAGGAATGTAAACTGTTATAAACACAGGAATTGCACCCCACCATGGATAGACCCAAATGAAAGCAGGTGTGGCAGCGAGGAAAATCTCAACTAGTGAAAACATAAGGGCGTTTGCAATCGCGAAAAACCAGCGGTTGTTTATCCCAAGAATTTTTGCGTTTTTGTCTTTAAGCAAGAATTTGCTTGTTATAATTCCAGCCACTGCAAACATCATCGAAAGTTCCCAACTTACGCCGATGAGAAGAACATAAGATGTGCTTTCGGCGGAAACAGTCCATAAAGCATAGCCCGAAACGCGACCGATGATGGCGTTTATAATTTCGCACAACCAGTGAACCGAATAGAGCGACAAACCTGCGACAATTGCTTTATAATTTTTCTTTTTAATCTCAACTGCATAAACATAGATGACAAACGCAAAAATTGCAATGAAAGTCCAATTAAAATTTTCCATACTTCTGACGGAATTGTTTGCCAAATCGGCAAGACCTTTATAGATTTCATTTCCAAATAACATTTTTTCACCTCTTTTTATTATACATAAAAAATTTTTTAATTAAAAATACTTTTTTAAAATATTGTAAAATTTTATTTATAATTATAATTATAAAATTAAAATATTATATTCTTAAAATTGCATTTTTCTCATTCAAATTAATTTTATTAATTTATGCTTTAAGCCCAATTAAGTTGACCCAAAACTTCAAATGAGTATACTTAAAAAGTGATATTACATAAAAAATGCAGGAAATAATTTTTTATGTAATGTGTCAATAAAACTTAAATTAAAAAATATTAGAAAAATATTTTAGTTATATAATTAGAAACTAAAAGAGAGAAGTGATGGCACAAGTTGTGGAAACTAGGACGAAAAGGTCTTTAAATAATATTTTATTTTCACTTATTGCATATGTTTTGCAAGTTATTTTAGGCTTTATAGTTCGAAGATACTTTATATATTTTATTGGTGCTGAATATCTTGGACTCACTGCCTTATTTTCAAATGTTTTAAGCATTTTGTCTTTAGCGGAACTTGGCTTTGGCTCGGCAATTATTTTTGCAATGTATAAGCCGATGGCGGAGAAAAATGAAGAGAAAGTAAAACAATTTTTGGAACTTTACAAAAAGTTTTATTTAGTCGTTGGCTTTGTTGTTCTTGGGATTGGGCTTGCTTTGACACCATTCGTGCATCTATTAATTAATGGAACACCGGCAGTCAGTGTGAATTTGCAGGTGGTGTTTTTAATTCTTCTTGTGAACACGACAATGTCATATTTTTTTGCTCACCGCAGGGCGCTATTATACACCAGTCAGCGAAATGACATTGAGTCAAAAATCAATATTATTGCACATATAACCTCGACAATTTTGCAACTTTTGATATTGTTTACCATAAAAGATTATTACTTTTATTTGTCGGTGGGGATTTTTATAACAATTCTTAATAATTTTTTAGTTTGGTTTATTACCCAAAAAAAATATAGGAATTATTTGGGAAAACCAAGCGAAGAGTTAGATTTTAAAACAAAAAAAGAGATTAAGAAAAATGTTATTGCAATGGTCTTTCATAAAATTGGTGGGGTCATTGTTTTTGGAACTGACAGCATTCTAATTAGTATGATATTAATTAATGGGCTGGACACGCTTGGAAAATATTCAAACTACATTCTCATCACCACATATGTTGGGGCAATAATTGCACTGTTAATTTCTTCTATCAGGGGCAGTGTTGGCAATTCAATCGCAACTCAATCTGTCGAGGATAATTTTAGGCTCCGTGAAAAACTCAATTTTGTTTTTTTCTGGATTGTAGGGTTTTGTGCTGTGTGTATTTTTGTCTTGTCAGGGCCTTTTATATCTGTCATTTTGACAAAATCGTCAAGTGTAAATTTGTTGCTTGGGAATGAAATTGTTCTATTGGTTAGCGTCAGTTTTTTCTTAACATATTCAAGATATTTGACAGGGGTGTTTTTGGAGACGGCAGGGCTGTTTCACCCTTGGCGATTTAGTGCGATTATAGAGTCTGCGATAAATTTAGTTGCGTCAATTTTGCTAGGTCTTTGGATTGGTCTGGCTGGGATAATTTTGGGGACAATTTTAAGCACAATTCTTATGCCTTTATGGGTTGCGCCACACGTTCTTAATAAATATTATTTCAAAAAATCAACCTTTGTTTATATGGGGAAATATTTGATTTACGCGGGAGCAACTTTAACGGCAGGGCTTGTGACTTGGTTTGTTTGCTCGTTTGTCCCAAACGGAACGATTTTGCTTTTAGTTGCCAAATTTGCAATTTGTGCCGTTTTGCCAAATATTGTCTTGTTTCTATGCCTGTGTTGGATGCCAGAATTCAAGCAAGCAATTCAGTGGTTAATTTCGCTTTTAAAACTAAAAAAGAATTAAAAAATAAAAAAACAATCGGTAAAGATTGTTTTTTTTAAACTATTATTTTAAGTTACATTTTGTTTATAAAAATAAAAATTTATTTTGTGTTTGATGAGAAAGGTTTTGCTTTGTATGGTTTTTTCTCATAAGGTTTTGAAAAATTTGACTTCTTTGAAGAATTTGAAAAATCTTTGTTGTTTCTTTTATCTGAAAATTTTGAAAAAGGTTTTTTGTCAGTTTTTTCAAATCTTGGCTTTTCCTTTTTATTTTCAAAATTTTTCTCAAAAAAACTTCTT
Organism: Clostridia bacterium; assembly: GCA_009929275.1. Classification (GTDB taxonomy): domain Bacteria; phylum Bacillota; class Clostridia; order Christensenellales; family UBA1242; genus UBA7862. Next base: position 35,941 of record SAAW01000001.1, on the reverse strand, counting down.
TCTTGATTGTTGGAACGAATCTCATTTTCTTCATTGTCGTCGCGAGTAAACGCTCTTGAATTTCTGCCGTTTGAAAAGTTCTTATTTCTGTCAAATCTTCTTTTTTGTCCGTTTGAATCCCCATTTTCCTTTGAAGAGAAGCCCCTGTCGGTTCTTTGCGTTGAAGATTTGTCTCTATTCATTGGTCTTCTTTCGCTGAAACTTCGGCTTCCTCTTGATTGCGACACACCTTGTCTGCCTCTTGAAAATCCACCTGAGCGAGTGCTTTTTTTGACTTCAATTTGACTTGAAGAGCCCGCTTTTTCAGTTATGGAAAGTTGCATTTCTTGAATGTTTGAGTCGGTTTGTCTTTCATAATCTTTTAAGGATTTTAGTTGAAGATTGCTTGCAATGATTGTCATTGAGTTTCCATTTTTGCCAATTCTTGCTGTTCTGCCAATCCTATGAATAAAATTTTCAACATTAAGAGGAACGTCAAAATTGATGACATATTCAACGTCGTTTATGTCAAGCCCACGGGCTGCGACGTCACTTGCAACGAGTATTTCTGTTTCCCCTCTTTTAACTCTGTCGATGACTTTTTTTCTTTGAGATTGCTTCAAGTCGCCGTGAAGCGCCTCAGAGTTGTGAGAATTTTCATTCAAATAGTTTGCAATTATGTCTGCCATTCTCTTTGTGTTTGAAAAAACGATTGCTATTTTTGGCTTTTTCTCGTTTAAAATTTCAAGCAAAGCCTCTTTTTTACTGTTTTTGTTCACAATAACATAGTATTGAGTAAGACTTTTTAGACTTCTATTTTCAACTCCAATCTCAATTTTTATTGGGTTGTTTTGATAATTTTTTGTAATTTGCCTTATTTGTTCAGGGTATGTTGCACTGAAAAGTAAAGTTTGTCTTGTCTTTGGAGTCGATTTTAATATCTTTTCAATGTCTTCCTTAAAGCCCATATTAAGCATTTCGTCTGCTTCATCTAGCACCAAAGTTTTCAGAGTTTCAATCTTAATTGTCCTTCTTCCCATATGGTCCATAATTCTGCCCGGAGTCCCCACAATTATCTGTGGTCTTCGCTTTAAAGCCTGAATTTGCCTTTCAATTGCACTTCCGCCATAGACTGGCACGACTTTAATGCTTTCCAAAAATCCCACTATTTTTTTGATTTCATCTGTAACTTGCAAGCACAGTTCTCTTGTGGGGCAAATGATGAGGGTCTCAATATTTTCTGCAATTTCGCTTGTGTTTTGGAGAATTGGCAAAGCATAGGCAAGTGTTTTCCCACTGCCTGTTTGGCTTCTCACTGTGACGTCTTTTCCCTCTAATATTAAAGGGATAGTCTCTTCTTGTACTTGGGTTGTCGTCTCAAAGTTAAAACTTTCAAGCGCTTTTAAAATTTTGGGACTTAATCCTAATTCTGTAAATTTCATATATTATATTTTTCTTCCTTTTTTTTATTTTAATACAAAAAGGTTTTATCAAAACTTTTTTATTAATTATTTTTCTATTTTGTCTAAAATCTTTCTTTTTAATTTTTCATATTCTTCTTCGGATATGATGCCTTTCTCTTTCTTTTCAAATAGTATATCCAAATCTTTAACGCTATCTGAAACTTCACTTGTGGATTTTTTATTTTCATTGTTCTGGGGGACTGTGTCAATTATGTATGGCAAAAGTGCGCATATCCCAACAGGGAATGTCAAGATCAGAATGTAGATTGCCCAACTTAAATTTGTTCTATTCTTCAAAGTTTTTTCAAATTCGACTTCGCTTTGATTTGAGATTTCTCTCATCTTTGAACCGCCCATAAAAAGAAACACTGAAAAAGGAATTGTGATTATCCCAAAAATAAGGACTACACCTGTTATTATTGCAAAAATATCTGCAACGATAAATAATGTTTTCTTTGTGTTAGTTGTCATTTTTTTATCTCCTATAATTTATTATACTATATTTATGAGATTTTTAAAAGGACAATGTTATCTTTTGGCAAAATAATTTTTTGTATAAATCATTTTGTGACGATTATAGATGATTTTTAAAGCGAAATTGATTATAAAATGAGAGGGTTTTATAATTCAAAAACATTTTTGTCAGCAAATATATTTTTAATAACAATTTTAGTTTTGCAAAAAACTCTAAAAAATAAAAGGCAAAATGCCTCTTATAATTCTGGTGGGCCGCCGGGGGTTTGAACCCCGGACCTTACGATTAAGAGTCGTCTGCTCTACCAGCTGAGCTAGCAGCCCATAAGGAATTTTAGTGGAATTAAAACACAATTGTTTAACACATTTCAATTTCAATTTCAATTAGCGAGTTTGATTTTAATATGAATTTGGCAAAATGTCAACGTTTATTTATTATTTTTAATTTTGCATCTTGAAATTCAAATTTTATGGGTGTATAATCAAATTATAAATTTTTTAGGAGAAAAAAAATGACAATGAAATTTTTTAGTGATGATGATATTAAGAGAGCGGTTAAATTTGGAATTGATAAAAAATTTAAATTTGCAGACATTTCGTTTGAAGGTGCAGATGGAGAAATTACAGAAGAAATGGAAAAAATTGCAACTCAAAAAAAAGCAGAGAGAGTTTTTTCATATGAAATGGAAAAAATTGAAACAGCAGATGAACTCCCTATTGTTCCAGTTTCTGTGAAGGGTAAGGTATATTCAAAGGGGCTCTTTGAGTCTTCAGAGTTGGGGTTTAAAGGCGGATATTGCGAATCATTATTTTTATTGATTTATGTCCATGAGGGTGGTGTTGAACTTATTAAAAAATCATATTCTTCTCTTATTGATGATAGTTGTATTGTTCATCAGATGGATAATGTGGATAAATATTTTGAAGATGAAAGTCAACTTCTATTGTAAATTATAAAAAATATAATATTTATAAAAGAACTATTTCTAAAAGGGATAGTTTTTTAATGTTTTTATAAGGTTAATGATATATAGAATATAGATATGCAATTGCGCCAGCAACGGCGGTGATGCCAAGAACAAGGAAGAAAATTTTCCAAAAAGATTTTGGTGTTTTGCCCGCAACTTTGCCGTTTTCGCCGTTTATGTAGTAAGAATAGTCGCGATTTTTATATTTATAGAACCCTTTATAGACGGGAAGATAGACATATTTATACATTATGTCGGAAAATTTTGTTTGGCAATTAAAACTCTCTATATTGGAATAGGGAAGTTTTGCCCGGACGTCGAGAGCAATCTCCTGCGTGACAATTCTTTTCATATTTTGGCTGTTTTCTTGAAGCGAAGCATCAACTTGACCACCAAACCAACCATACAAAAATTCTGTGCGATAGACTAAAATCTTGTCTTCGGAATAGTTCCCTAGTTGTCGAATTTTCACAGATGAAATGGTGGACGAGGCACTCTCAATTCGATTGACATACTTGTCTTTCCTTGTTTTGTCAAAACTGTGTCGAGTATAACGCATTTGTCCATTTGGAGTCCTGTATGTATTTATGCCAACTCCAGAATAATGTGTTGAGGTGTCAAAGTCATAGAAATAGGCGGGAAGATAAAAACCGTCGAGGACTTTGGATTTTCCCAACTTTTTGAGAGAATTTGGGGCGAAGTGATGAGTTTTGAGCCAAATGTAGAAATGTTCAAGTGCTGTGTTTTTATTGATTTTAAAAGGAATTATGCCGTCGGGAGTGAAGTCAATTTTCACAGTCTTAATAAGGTTGTTGTCTCCGCAACTTGGGCAACGCAAAAGCGGGGTGTCGGTGGCGGAAATGTGCTTTCTTCCACAGGTTTGGCAGGAATATTGAGTATATTTAGTTTTACTTTGCTCAATGGTGCTGTCTTGTGTTAATAACTTTTTTCCAGCCTTTTCACTTTCTTTTTCAAAATCTTTAAGAGAGGAACAATGGGTGCATATGAGTTCTCCACTATCCACATCATAGACGAGTTCTCCACTGCAATTTGCACATTTGTTTGAAGTAATCAAGTTTCCGCTCCTTTAAATATTATTTTCATAATTATTATAGCAAAATAGTGTATCTTTTGACTATCTTTTTAAAATAAAAAAAGATAGCGAATTACTATCTTTTTATTAAAATTTGATAATTTGTTAAAAAATTTATTTCACCTTTTTTCCACATTCTGGGCAAAATTTGGTGTTTTGAGAAATTTCAGCGCCACAATTTGGACAAGTTGGCTTTTCTTTTGGAGAAAATTTGTGTCCGCACTCAACGCAAAATCTTGCTCGGAGAGTATTTTTTGCTCCACATTCTGGGCAAAATTTTGATTTGTCGGTGGGAGCAACTTCTTTTTCATTCTCGTCTTTTTTTGTGGAAGTTTTAAGTGAGTCTTTAACAATTTCTCCAATTGCCATTCCTGCCCCAAGCTGAGAACCAAGCCCTGCCATTCCGCCCGGGTTTTTGGCCGCGTCGCCAATTGCTTCGGCGGATTTGAATTTGATATAGGTGTCCATACTATTTTTCATCACGCCCATTGAAGTCTGGGTGTCGATTGCTTTTTCCACTTGCTCTGGAAAGGAAATGTTTTCAATCACAAGATTTGTGAGGTCGAGCCCAAGGGAAGTGAATTGTTCTTTGATTTGTTCCTTTGCCATTTTGTTAAATTCAAGAAGGTTGCAAGCGAGGTCGAGAGCGCTGATTTTGCTCTCTGCAATGGTGTCGGAAATGCCTGCAACAAGCATACTTTTGAGATATGTCACAATGTTTTCTGTCGTGTAGAGAGAAGAAGTTCCAAAAAGTTCGTGCAAAAATGTTTTTGCGTCATTAACTTTGAAAGCAAAAGTTCCAAAACTCTTTATTCTTATTGAGCCAAAGTCTTTATCACGCATAACGATTGGGTTTGTGGTGCCCCATTTTTGATTTGTGAATTGTTTTGTGTTCACAAAAAATACATCTGCTGTGAAAGGGGCTTTGAACCCACGAGGCCAAGCAAGGAGAGATGACAAAATTGGCAGGTTGTTGACAATCAAGGTGTGAATTCCCGCAGTGAAAACATCGGCAATTTTGCCCTTAACCATAAAGATTGCCACTTGTGACTCCCTGACAGTGAGTTTGGAGCCGATCATAATGTTGCGACCTTCCATTGGATATTTATAGACCATTGTTTCAGAGGTGTTGTCGAGCCAATCAATGTTTTTGAGTAGTTGTGAACTTAAAAAATTAAATAATCCCATTTTTTGTTTTTTCCTTTTATCTTAAAATAACCGAGCAATTAACGGCAGTGACTTCTTGCCCTTCGGTGAGGACAATACTTTGATTGTGATGATATTCAGTCACATAACTGCCCACCCTAATGTTGAAAGTTTTCTCATCATCACTGGTGGAAAGAAGAGTGTATTTCCCCGGCTTCACAAAATTTTTGATGCCGACAATTTCCGTCTTGTTCATTTTTAGAACGTTGTCTTTTTGTGAAAGAGAAATGTTCACATTGCCTTGTTCATCAAGAACAGTTTGGTCAACAGTGTAACGCACGCCATTTTTGACTTCAACATTATCGACTTCGCGATTTTTAAGAGCATTTAAAAGTTTGGTGTATTTGTGATTGATGAAAGCGAGAAGAATGAATTGAACGACAATCACACCTCCCAAAATGATGCAGAAAATTTGAAATATTTCCATATTTTTCTCCTTAATTTATGCGTTTAGTTTACATTATTTTTATTATTTTCGCAAATAGTTTTTTTATTTTCTTGCACCACAGTCTTTTTTATTTTATCAAAAATGTTTTGAGAGAAAACTAAAAAAAGTTATAATAATTTTAAGTGGAGAAAATTTTATGATGAAAATTGGAACGTCAGGATTCAGAGGTGTTATTGGGGAAGATTTTTGCAAGGAAAATGTGTGCAAAATAACCCAATGTCTTTGTGACATTTTAAAAAAGAAAAATTTTAAGAGAGAAGTTGTCGTGGGTTTTGACAACAGATTTTTGTCTGAAATATTTGCAAAATGGATTTGTGAAGTCCTTTGTGCGAATGGAATTTTGGCGAAATTGACGAAGACAAGTGTGCCGTCTCCTCTTGTTAGTTTTTCAAACAAACTTCTTAATAATGATTTGAGCGTAATGATAACCGCGAGTCACAACCCTTATTATTATAATGGTTTAAAGATTTTCTCAAAAAATGGACAAGACCTCGAAAGTGAACTTGAAAAAATGTTTGAAAAAAATCTTCCAAAAGTGAAAAAATTTAAGTTTTTAGATTACGATGAATGTGTTAAAAACGGAAAAGTTGAGATTGTTTCTCTTGTTAAAGAGTATGTGGGGAATATTCTAAAATTTGTTAAAATTAAAAAAAATATAAAAGCAAAAACTCTCTTCAATGTTATGAATGGTTCAAGTTTTGAATGTGTTTTGGAACTTAAAAAACAACTAAAACTTGACTGTCAAGTCACAAACGAAAATAGAGATGTTTCTTTTGGTTTTTCTGCACCAATTCCAAATGAAGAAAATTTGGAAGTTTTCAAAAAATTGGCGCTTGAAAAAAAGGCTGATTTTGCTTTTGCCACCGACGGTGACGGCGACAGACTTGCCGTGTTTGATGAAGTGGGGAATTATCACAACGGAAATGAAATTTGCTCGCTAATTTACTATTATTTGGTGAAAGAGAGAAATGAAAAGGGAGCGTTTGTGAAGAATTTTTCGTTTTCAATTTTAGCAGACAAGGTGTGTGAAAATTTAAAAACAAAGATTATTGAAACTGCCATTGGTTTTAAACATATTGCGAAAGCAATAACTGAAAATAATGGGATTATTGGAGCGGAAAACAGCGGTTGCGAAGTTGCCTGCCACACGTCCACAAAGGATGGGCTTGTTGTGTTTGCAATGCTTCTTGAGATTGTCGAATTTTATAATAAACCTTTAAGCAAGATTATTGAAGATATGAAAAAGGAAGTGGGATACAATCTCGTTTATAAGGAAATTTCGTTTAAAGTTAAAGACAGAAAAAAGGTGGAAATTTTCTTTGAAAATTCAAATATAAACTTTCCTAAAAAAGTTTTTAGAATTGATAAATTAGACGGAGTTAAATTCATTTTTGACGATGACACATGGGTTCTTGTGCGGTTCAGTGGCACAGAAAATTTGTTGCGTTTAGTTGCAGAGCAAAAGACAAAAAGAGAAGTAGAAAAAATGCTTAATTATGTTTTAGAAATGGTGGAAAAATTGGGAGATTTGTGAAAAAACGGGAGAAAATATGAAGAATAAAATTTTGTTTAAAAAACTTGATAAGGATTGCATACTTCCAAAATATGCTCATAAGGAAGATGCGGGAATGGACATTTTTAGCCTTGAACAAAAGTTGATTAAGCCGTTTTCGTGGGAGCAGATTAGGACAGGGTTTTCTATGGAACTTCCTCACGGATATGAATCACAGGTGAGAAGCAAAAGCGGGCTTGCCCTAAAAAATGGTCTTTTTGTTTTAAACAGTCCGGGGACAGTTGATGAAAATTATCGTGGCGAAGTGTGTGTTATGCTGATGAATTTGTCAAAAGAGGAATATTTAGTGGAAAAAAATCAAAAGATTGCTCAAATGGTCATAAATAAAGTGGAACATTTTGAATGTGTGGAGGCGAAAAATCTATCTTCAACTTCTCGCGGTGAGGGTGGGTTTGGTTCGACGGGATTAAATAAAAAGAATTAAGATATAAATTAGTTTATAAAATATTTTAACTTATGCTATACTTTTAAAAAATAAATTTGGAGGAAAAATGTCCATAATTAAAAAACAACACATATTTTTGCCAAAAAAGCATTTGGACTATTCAAAATGGTCAGTGATTGCTTGCGGTCAATTTTCAAGCGAGCCTGAATATTGGGAGAAATTGAGTGAATATGTGGGCGGAAATCCAAGCACACTCGACCTTGTTTTGCCAGAGATATATTTTGGCAGAGATAACTTTGAAAGAATAAAAAACATCAACAAAACTATGCGTAGTTATTATGAAAGTGGCTTGCTTGAAGACGCGGGACCTTGTATGATTTTATTAAATCGTTCCACAAAAAACAACCCAAAAAGGCTGGGGATTATGGTTGCTGTTGACCTTGAAAGTTTTGATTATAAGGCAAACGCAAACACCCTCATCAGAGCAACTGAAGGCACGATTGTGGAGAAGATTCCGCCTCGACTGGAGATAAGACGAGATGCAATTTTTGAACTCCCTCACGCCATGCTTCTTTATGACGATAGAGAGCAAAATATTGCCGAAAATCTTTTCAAAAACAGGGAAAATTTGGAGCAAGTGTATGACTTTGATCTTAATATGGAAGGTGGACATCTGAGTGGTTGGAAGATTAAAGATGTGGACGAAGTGATAGGCAAGTTTGACGAACTTTTAAAGCCTGAATATATAGAAAAAACATTCAACACAAAAACCCCACTTTTGTTTGCCGTGGGTGATGGAAATCATAGTCTGGCGACGGCAAAAGCGCATTGGAATAATGTTAAAAATTTCATTAGCGAAGAGGAAAAACTCGTTCACCCAGCAAGGTTTGCACTTGTGGAGGTGGTGAACATTCACGATGAGGGGATTGACTTTAACCCGATTTATCGAGTTGTGAGAAATCCAGACAGACGCTTTGTGAAAGACTTGCTCAATTTGTCCAAGATTAATGTCAATAAGGCGGAAAAAGACTCTTATTTGACCGAAACGATTTTTATGTCTGGAGAAGAAGTGCCACTTTATTTGCCAAACAACTCTCCACTTGCCATCAAAATGGTTCAGGAATACATTGAAAAGGAAGTTTCGGAACAACTTGAAATGTCTGTGGACTATGTTCACGGGCTGGAAAGTTTGAAAGCAATTTGCGAAAAAGATAAAAAGGCGATTGGCATAACTCTTCCAACTTTAAACAAAAATGAGTTGTTTGAGTTTGTCATAAAACATGGCATTTTGCCACGCAAGGCGTTTTCTCTGGGAGAAGCAAGAGAAAAAAGATATTATTTGGAAGCACACAAAATAAAACTAATTTAGGCAATATAGAAGGATTATTATGGAATTAGCAAAAATACTCAGCTTGGAATTTAACATTAAAGAGGAATATGCGACAAACCTCATTTCTCTTTTAGATGAGGGTTGCACTGTGCCATTCATCGCAAGATATAGAAAGGAAGCCCACGGAAGTTGCGACGACCAAGTTATCAGAAATTTCGCAGATAGACTGGAATATTTGCGAAGTTTTGAAAAGAGAAAAGAGGAAATAACAAGGCTTATTTCCGAGCAGAATAACTTGACAGAAGAAATAAAAGCAAAACTTGATAAAGCAATTACACTGACTGAACTTGAAGATGTATATCGTCCCTTTAAGCCGAAAAGACAGACGCGAGCGACCATTGCTGAAGCAAAAGGGCTCAAACCTTTGGCAGACGCAATTTTTTTGCAAAAAAACGCAGGCTATTTGGAAGAATTGGCTAAAAATTTTGTGGACGCAGAGAAGGGTGTTAATGACGAAAAAACGGCTCTTTCAGGGGCAAGCGACATTATCGCCGAGAGAATATCCGACAACGACGAAGTTAGAAAGTGTCTCAGAGAGTTTTTGATGGAGTCTGCTCAGATTGTAACCACCTTAAAACAGGGCGAAAAATTCCTCGTCTATCAAATGTATGAGAACTATAAAGAACCAGTTAAGAAAATTCCAAGTCACAGGATTCTTGCCATAAATCGTGGAGAAAAAGATGATTGCTTAAAAGTGGAAGTTGAGACGAATAATGAAAAATGTCTTGAAATTATCCGTAAAGAAGTCCTTTTGAAAAATGGATTTTATGTTGAGTTTTTAAACAATGCAATTATTGATTCTTTTGAAAGGCTTATTTTGCCGTCTCTCATAAGGGAACTGAGGAGCACTCTCACCGACATTGCAAATGAGCAGGCAATCAAAATGTTTGAGGTGAACTTAAAGCCACTTTTGATGCAACCTCCGCTTAAAGATAATGTTATTTTGGGGCTTGACCCTGCTTATAGGACTGGTTGTAAGGTTGCTGTTATTGATGAAAACGGCAATGTCATCGACAAAACTGTCATCTATCCAACTCCCCCTCACAGCCAAATTGAGAAGTCAGAAGAAGTCATCACAAATCTTGTTGTGAAAGACAAAGTGGACGCCATTTCAATCGGAAACGGGACGGCAAGTAAGGAAAGTGAGATTTTTGTGAGCAATTTGTTAAAAAAATTGCCTCGCAAAGTCAAATATATGGTGGTGAACGAGGCGGGGGCTTCAGTGTATAGTGCGTCAAAACTTGGGGCGGAAGAATTCCCCGATTATGATGTTTCTCTTCGTAGTGCTGTCAGCATTGCAAGGAGATTGCAAGACCCTCTGGCAGAATTAATTAAGATTGATGTGAAATCTATCGGAGTGGGTCAATATCAGCACGATATGCCTCAAAAAAGACTGTCCACTGTGCTGGACGGAGTGGTGGAAGATTGTGTGAATGCTGTTGGGGTGGACTTGAACACAGCGTCATATAAACTGCTTGAACATGTGTCGGGGCTTAATGGTGCGATTGCCAAAAATATTGTGGAATTTAGGAGAGAAAATGGCAAATTTGTGGAACGAAAAAAACTTCTTAAAGTGCCAAAACTTGGTGCAAAAGCATATGAGCAATGTGCAGGATTTTTAAGAATTCCAAATGAAAAAAATATTTTAGACAACACAGGAGTTCACCCAGAAAGTTATGAAGCAGTCGAAAAACTTCTCAAAATATTTAATTTAAGCGTCATTGATGTGAAAAATTGTACCGTTCAAAGCCTGCCAAATCTTGTGGAAATGAAGGGTAAAGAACAAGTTGCAAAAATGTGCGGAGTTGGAGTCCCCACTCTTGATGACATTGTCGCAGAACTCACAAAGCCGGGAAGGGACGTTAGGGACGATCTTCCAAAGCCTGAACTTAAAAGTGACGTGCTTGGCATTGATGATCTTAAAGTGGGAATGATTTTGAAAGGGACGGTGAGAAATGTCATAGATTTTGGTGCGTTCGTGGACATTGGAGTGCATCAAGATGGACTTGTTCACATCTCTGAAATTTGTGATAGATATATCAAACACCCAAGTGAAGAACTCTCTGTTGGGCAAATTCTTAAAGTTAAAATTATCAGCATCGACCTTCAAAAACAGAGGATTGGATTGTCAATTAGAAAGGCAGAAAGTGAGATAGAAAATTAGAATTTTTTCTTTTGAAAATCATTTTTTTAGTCGTTCAAATTTTTAATAAATTACAAGAAAATTTATCTTAATAACGCAAATTATTTTTGCGTTATTTTACTATATTTTTTTCATCTTAATCTATGAGTTTTTTTGTTTTCGCTTTTTGATGTAACATTATCATATTTCTTTTTTTAAACATTTTATTTTTATATATTAATTATAAAAACATATACTATTTTTTTTGTCCTTTGATTATGGTGCAAAATATTTTTTTTGCGACCAATGGGGCAAAAATAGCAAAAAAGCGTTAAAAAAGTCACTAAAATCGCTCTCGACTAGACAGTCGGTGGTTTATGCGACTATCTATTCTCTGAAAATAGTTTTGAGATAATAAAAATTTTTTGTGTTTTGTTTAAAAATACCTATCTTAATTTTTAGAAAATAAAAAATAAAAAATGTTATGCACAAAGTTATAAAAAATTGTGCATAAATAAATTCTAAAATACTAATTAAAAATATTTAAAAAATATATAAATTTTACAAAAAAATTCCCCTTAAAAAATTTAAAAAATTGCTTGTTTTTTATTTGAGATTATTTCTAAAAGTGCTATTATATTATATATTAATTATTATATTTTTTAGCGTATTGGTAACACTACTATGGAGGAACTCAATGGCAAGCACAACTTCAAAATTTGGAAACGACAGTGCAAGGCATAATGTGAGAAATACATATGGAAACAAAGCAAGCATCAATCCAGCAAAACAAAACAAAAATGATATGAAGCCAAGGCAAACAAAAAAGATTATTTTGCTTGCCACTGTTTTTTCGGCAATCCTTGTCTTTGGGATTGTGATCGGGGTTATGCTTCTTTCGAGAGAAAGTTATACAGTCCATTTTGTGACAGGCCCTTTTGCACAGACAGAAGATATCAATGTGTCGAGTGACAGATATTTTTCTCTTCCAAGAGTGGACGATGTGGTAAGTGTTGACGGAACAATGGTTCTTGCAGATTTCACAGGTTGGTTCGTGGACGAAGATAGACAAATTGAATATGTGCGAGGACCTGTGAAAGAGAATATGACGCTTTATGCAGGTTATGATTTAAGCGAAGTGACTTCCACTTTTTACACAAAAAACGAATATGACGGAAATGGTGGCAACATATATCTTGGCAAGATTAAAACGACTTATTACACCGGCGAGATTAACTTTGATGAAGTGGCACTTGAACTCTCACTCCTTTCTTGCAGTGACGACGAATATGAGAGTGGCGAGTATATTTCAAAATATGTGGGCGTGTTAGATCCAAAACTCGGCAATACAAACTTCACAAAAGAGCAATATGTTAATTTTCTTGAAAACTATTTTAACATCTCAAGTTTTTCTTCTGGAGAAACGACTTTAACTCAAGGTGAGTCTATTGCAACCCCAAATAACAACACTTTTTTTGAAGTCTTTATGACAAAGAAAAATGTCACCTTGACATTCCACTCTAATCTTAACAGTGTTAAAACATATTATGACGCAATAAGTTTCCCAGAGGGATATGTGGCGCAGGAATTTCAAGACGAAATTTCGTCTGTCCTCACCCCTTATGGCACGAACTACAATTTTGGAACTTTTGCAACTTTTAGCTATGAAGAAAACAATCCTTTATATCACCAATTCAAAGGTTGGTCTTTAATTGACCCTGAAGTTGACGAAAACGGAGTTGTTCAAAACACAAACTATGCAAACGAATATTTTTCTTATGGCGAAAGCGAGAAACTTAATAGAATTTTTTTGGACGACAAGACTGAACTTGTCTTTTTTGCTGTTTGGGGGGAGTTTTCCATTCCTCTTCGCATCTATGAATCGGGGACTGATACCACTCCTTTTTCTGCAACTGTCAGTGCTGGCACGGCAAAATCTATCGCTGAATGGGCTATAGTAAGCATTGTCGAACTTTTCGAAAGTGAAAAACAGGGATATGCACTTGTTGGATTTAATTCAAAAGCAGACTTAACTGGCATGGCTCTTAACACAAGCAGTGAAATCCTTGCAGACATTAATGTTAGAAGTCAACCATATTATAATGCAAACTCTAACAGTATTGTCCTCTATGCTGTGTTCAAAAAAATTGTGGAACAGACGGAAATTTTTGTGAATGACGACTTGATTGATTTTGCAATAATCCCAACAGAAAGTGGCGAATTGAGAGAATTGTTTGGGCTGGACTTAAACTTGGGAAACGACACTTATGTCTATAACGACGCAGACACAATCACATATTCATTTGACTCTTTAAACAAAAAAATAATAATAACAAATCTTTTGGTGGGTTCGAACATAACTCTGCCAACTTTTGAGCGAGAAAACTACAATTTTGAAGGATACACAATCAAAAATGAAAGTTATCCCGCAGAAAGTGAGTTTGTAATTGCTGATAGCAGTTTGACAAACGAAAACTTGCAAATTGATATGCAATGGCAGGGGATTAATTATAGTTTTCTTATAAATAAATATGTTGACGAGGGTGGCGAATATGTTGCCACGGAAATTTCTGTGCCATATGGTTCAGAGTTAACTTTAATAACTTCAACAACTTCAAGTGGAAATTTGACGAGTGTGAATTATCAAATTTCTTTCGCAACAAGTGGTCAAGTTGTGAGTAGTTTTGTGTTTGTGCGAGAGGGCTATAATTTCATTGGATTTTTCACTGAAGAAGAGGGTGGAGATGCCGTAACTTCTTTTTGTGCAAACAAAAACTTTTTCACAATGTTTGCGCAGTGGGAAATTCAAGAGTATTCTCTGACATATGTTTTGGGTGGCGGAAACTATGCAGACAGAACCGATGATAATAATTCAGGCGACCCTTTTACAGTTAATAATTTAGAGTTTAATTCTTCACTCACTCTTTTGGGTGAAGATGAAATTGCTTGCACGGACTTTTATTTTGAGGGTTGGACAACGCTTGAAAATAGTGAAGAAGTTGTCTATTCTTATAACAATCCAATAATAACAATTAAAAATGAAATGACGCTCTATGCCATTTGGACGAAAATACACTATGTTGAACTCTTCATTGACGCAAGCAAAACTGGGACGCAAAAGATTGCAGTGAGTAGGACTGGCGAATATGTGCTTTCAGGAACAGAATTTGTTGGCTTTGTATTTGTCAACTTTAACACCCTTGCAAATGGCGACGGTGTGAATTATGTCGCAAGTTTGACCTCAAAAACTTTTGGTGAAGATGATGTAAAAGACGAAGACGGAAACCTTGAACTCTTTGCAATGTTTTTTGCCGTGAATTTTAACAAAGGTGACAACGAGGGAATTTATGAGGTTAGTGGTGCAGACCCTGCTGGGAGATTTGTCGCTTATGGTGCAGAGATTTCTTCTTTACCTCAAAATCCATATTCATTTTCAAAATATTATAATTTTTCGGGTTGGGCTTTGAATGAAACTATTTTTTCCAGCATTGTGGCGACGCAAGATTCAACGGGATTTTCATTATCAAGCGAAAATGTGGGTTCACAGTTGCTTTTTTCGGCACAGTGGTGTTTTAAAACGGTGAGAGTGAATGTTTATTCAAACATAAACAAAGTTCATCTTTCCACACATATTGATGTTGATTCAACAAATGTTTCAAGGAAAATTGTTTTGTCTAGTGCAAATGATATGCCTGCCTCGACAAATAAAGAGATTGACTTTATCACAGACGGAAGTAGTTTTGCTTTTTATTATAATAATGGGCAAGTTACCATTAATGTTCCTGTGCCAAACTCAACTTTGAGAGAGAGTGGTGACATATTTATATATGATGTCTACACCGTTTGGAAAAACACATTAATTTTCAAGGCTAATAATGGGACAACCCAGCAATCTATTGTTTATTTGGGCACGAGTTATGACGAGGCGACATATGACGATTTTGTTGTCCCTTGCAGTGAGATTTTTATGGTCGACGCAACAAATTATGATTATTCTTATATAATCCCAAATTGTCTTTTTAATTATGACTTTAAGTCTTTTGAATACTGGTCTGCAAACACAAATGTTAAGAAAGAAATTGGTGGAGTTTTAACAGAAGTGAATAATGAATTATTTGCGGGCGATGAAGTTCAAATTTTGAAAGAAACCATTTTCACAGCAAATTGGGAGACTGCAAAATACATTGTCAATTTTGTGGACGAAACGGGGAGAAACTTAAATCAATCTTTTGAAGTTACATATGGGCAGAGTTATTTGGTGAGTTCAATGTTCACTTTTACAACGAGTCAATATTATGACAATGAAGATGAAAATTATAAAGCCCTTAATAAATTGGTCTATACTGGCGGGACGACAAATGAAAATATTTTAACTGAAGGTAGCGTTTTCTTTTCGTCCGTTGATGATTTTGGCATTTTTTCAAAAAATGACATTTTAGATGACGGTGAGGTGACTTTATATGCTGGTTGGCAAGAAAAAATATATAAAATTTTGGTCGACCTTGATGACGGCGTTTGGGCAGACACAATTAATCAAACTTTGAGTGGATACGAAGCAATTCTCGGCACAGACGCTAATGACAACACCTTTTTGATATACAAGAGAACATTCACAACGAGCGGGACAAATGGAATTGAGCTTCTCTTCAATGGGCTTTCAAAGGAGGGCTTCACTTTCTTGGGCTTCACGGCAACAGACGAATTTGGCATAATAACGGGAAATAGTGAAACTAGTTTTAAATATAATTTTTCAGGCACGGCAGAACAACTGGAAGCATTGAATGAAAATGGCTTTGTGAGAATTAAAGCAATGTGGCAGGAATATTTCACCGTGGAGTTTAATGCTAACGGCGGAGTGACTTCAAAGCAAGCTATGCAAAGTGATGTTTCGTCCTATGTGACGCCAAGCGACAGCGACTATGCCACTTTTGATATAATTAATGACAATAACACTTCCTATACAGGCAGGCAATTTGCAGGTTGGTTTTACACCAGAGATTTGTCAAAATTGCCAGAAAACGAAAATGACCTCATAAATTGGGGCGACACGGCAACTATAACAAGAGAACTCCTTGAACTTTATGGCAATAAGGAGACAAAGGCAGTCACTTTATATGCCATTTGGAAGTCAACCATTATATTTAGTTATGTTGCCAAGAGCAATTTTCCACAGGAGATGACTGTCATAAGTCACTACGACCCAGATCAAGTTGTTTCAAGCGAGACGTCTTTCTCAAAAGATTTCTATTGTGGCACAGACCTTATGTTGAACAGTTTTTATTTTGGGATAAACATCGAGAGTTTTAGTTTTGCTGGTTGGGAAAATAATGGGATAAGCGTTTCGGCTCTGACGGTTTCAGGCAACATTACGCTGGTGGCAAAATGGCAAGCAAATCTAATTGAAATTGAACTTCAAGTGTATAACACAGTTTTGAATAAATTTGTCAGGGCAGTTTCATTTTCAGCCTATGCAGGCGAAGAGATAAATTTGAATGAGATTTATTTAACAAATGGCGGTAATTCTAGTTTGCCGTTTGTGTTTGGCTATAATTTTGTGGGTTGGAGCGAGAGTCTTTTATTAAAACTAATAAATGAAGATGTCTCTATGGAAATCTTTAACGCGCAAAATAAATTTACAGTGGGGAATAACTCAATAACTCTTTATAGTGTGTATGAATATGGAAATGTTATCATAACATACAACAAAAACAGTGGGCTTGCAAGTTATGTAGACGGCGTTACAAGCGCAGTTCAAGTGTCAAATTTTGGTTATGAAGAAGATGGTGTGACGCCGATCCCACTTTTGTATGGGAGCGTGTATAGCATATTGCAAAGCCTACCTTATGTGAGAACAAATTACGAAATTGTGGGCTGGTCGACAACTACTAATGGAACACAAATCTTTACTTCATCAATAACTTTGATTGGCGGAGAGAGCCTTTTCACAAGAATCCTTGACTCTGCAACAAACAAATATATATATAGGTTGACTCTCTATGCAAAATGGGAACAACAGATCTCAAACATTTATGTTGATTTAGACGGCGGGTCTTTCACCGATTTTCTTGCATCATACTATGTGAACGCAACTGATTATCTTCAAAGTTACACTTTAAACGGCAGTTTGCTAACTTTACAGGTGAAAGTTGGCACATCATATAAGTTGCCGTCGAAAGTGTGTGTGAGTAAAACGGATTATCAACTTAATTATTTCGTTGATACTGCTGGAAATCAATATACTTCTTTAAATAATATTAGTTGTAATGTCAAAGCAGATGTGGAATTTCTGGCGGTGTGGGTGCGAGAAATCACTCTTAACATCTATGCAAACACAACGCAGACTGACTCAAATTGTCTATCAATTGTGACCACCTATGGTGCAGAAATTATTTTTTCAGTCGTTAATGGAGTGCCAAAAATCAACAGTTTGCAGATTAATTTTGCAAAATCTCATTATTCTATAAGTTCTTATACTAATTTTGCAAATGGAACGGGGAAAAGTTATAACCTTTCTTCTTTCATAAAATTTCACCTCACAACTGACGAATTTTCTATCGACACAAACAATGTCGCTTCAATCTATTGCCAGTGGCAAGGCGAAGCAATCACCGTCATTGTGGATATGAATGATAATAGCGGAAATGTTGGGGTTCAAAGCAGAGTAATAGCAGTAAGCGACTTCTATCATTATGGCGACGAGATAAACTTGTTCACAGATTTTTATCAAACGACGAGGAATGAAAGAGCAGACGGAAACGTGGGATATGTTTTTGACCACTACACCGACAGCGATGGCAATGAATACACAGAGTTAAGCAGTGTTTATAAAACCTTAGAATTTGGATATCAAGCGGGATATTATTTCACTGCTCATTGGACAGAGGCAACTTTTAGAGTTATATATGACTTTGGTTCTTCTAAATTTAGTGGAACATTCCTTGGGGTGACATATAGCGAACAAAGTTCTATCGTCCTTGAATATGCCTACAAATCCACTGTGGACTATCTTGACCTTTCAAGCGGAGCATACTCTTGTTTGAATGTTTATGATGAGGGAAGAGTTCACCCGGTTTATGTTTTTGACAACTACACAAATGGAGCAACAGGCGAAACAGTGGCAAATTCTTTTGTGATGGGTGCAAGTGATATCTCCCTTCAAGTCAAATGGCTCAGCAGAGATTTTGTGGTGGAGATTGACCCAACTGGAAGTGTAATTGGGCAAAATGCTACAAGTGCAACATACACACTTGACCAAACGGCAACTTATGATTACCCTTTGAGTATTGTGAACAACAAACTTATTGTGTCGGGGCTTAATATGTCTTCGAGGTTAGATTTTTCTAATCTTCCAACGCCAACATATCTTGGATTTTCCTATACTTATTATTATTTGCTAAATTCAACAACATACACAAAAACAACAACTTCATTAGTCACTCCAAGTGGTGGCACTGTTGAAACAGAGGTGGACAATGCGATTGTCTATGAATCAGACGGGTCTTTTGTTTTGTCACATTTTGACGATACAAATGCACAGTTAAATTTTGATGAGTTTTGGGTGGAAGACAGTGGTGGCTATTTTAAACTCATTGTTTCGCTCAGTTGGGAAACAATTGAATATTATGTGTCTTATGAGATGGAAATGCCGTCAATTAATAATGGATATTCAGTGGACGCAACGGGGTATATAACACTTTCAAATGTAGATTATGAAAATGTTGTTACTTTCACCTATGATGAGGAGTCAACTTTAAATTCAGCCTACACTCTTTTTGGGTGGACGCAAATTGGCTGGACGACTGAGAAAAATTATGCCAATATGATTTCAAATCCAAACTCACAATATCTTTTCTTTGAGGGTGACGTCTTAAACACTGCAAGGATTTATAATTTTTCCACGGTTGTCAATGAAGTCTTCTCTTTATATCCAATTTGGCAACAAAACTCATATACAATCAATTTCACTGATGATTTAGACCAAAATACTAATTCTGGCGTAACTTTCCTTTATGACGGAGTGTATAATTTGGGAGATTTATTTACTTCAAACGGACACACTCTAAATTTGTCTGCGTTTAGTGGAGCGATGAATTGCTTTGCTGAATTTTCAAGTTGGAAATACACGAATTCACAAGGAATTTCGTCAATTTATTCCACGACGCAAAATCTTAAATTCTCTTGCAGTGATAGTGGGTTTATTTCGCAAGAGCATTTCACGGGGAATTCCATTTCATTGCTTGCCGTGTGGGACGAACTCTCATACAAATTGAGGCTTAATTTGCAAGGTGGAGTATATAATAGCAGTCAGTTTGGTTTTTCTTATTCAAATGAATTTGACGCAAACGGTTTTTATAATATTGAAACTTTGATAAAATATTCGCTTCTTCAAAGCGGAATTAACCTTGAAGATTATTTGGAACTTGACAAATCACTTTTGATTTTTGAAGATGGAAATGGAAAGACATATTCTTTTGCAGGGTGGTCTTTTGGCGGTGATTTGGCAGATTTATCCTATCCTGTGATTTCAGACACGACAGATGAAAACATTATGATTTTCTCAAAAGACGAAATAATTAGGATTATCCTTTCTTCTCCAAATACAGTGCTTAATGGGAATTATGTTTTTGTTTTAAATGCAATGTGGAATACATATAAAGTGACAGTTGATGCAAATGACGGGCTTGTGGACAATGTTCAATATGTAACAACATCTGTCGACGGCAACACAGTTTTAACTGCCACGGAAGATGGCATTTCTTGGACGATTAACAATAATTTTCTTTCAATTTTCACCTATACCTATTATAAGGCAAGCATTTCGCTCACATCAAGCGGAGTCTATTCGTGGTTTTCAAAAGATAACTATCACGTGGACTCTTCACAAATTGACAATCTACTAATAACAACCGAAAGAACTCAACTTGTGCCTTGGGTTGGCAATTTGAGATATGTTGTTTTATATCCAAACAACCCTTCTGCAACAGTTGATTATTCTGCATTTCCAAACAAAGAAACTTCAATCTTGGGTTATGGCACAAGTGTTTTTGGATATTCTTTAACTTCTTCTCCAACGGCAAATTCTTTTGCTTATTCCTATGTTAGTTCAACCGACGAGGGTTCATTCTTCCCTTACATTTCAATGCAGGAGGGAATGAATTATTATGACGAAGTGTCAAATGGAGTGGTGATAATTTCTCGTTTTGGCGACACTATTTCAAAAACTTCACTTAACAGCATCTTGGTCAGTCTTGGTGGCATTTTATTTGAAGGTTGGTCTAATGGAACTCTCAACTTTTCATCAATGGATTTGACAATAGACGAGATTGTTGGAGGTGACGACAATTCTCTTATCATTCTCACCGCAGTTTGGGACGATGTTTTTGTGAGTTACAATCTTAATGGTGGGGTTTATAACAGCATTCAAACAATCCCTCAATCTTTGGCAATTCTTTCAAATGGCACCTACACCGTTACACTTCCAGCAAAATATGACGAGGGCGGAACGAGTGACTTTGGACCAGAAAAATATGGATATAATTTCATTGGGTGGGCCTATGATTGCGTGAATTATGATGAATATGTTGCAAACGGCGCTTCTTCTCAACTATATTTGCCAACAAGAGAAGTTGATAATATTTCATACTCTTTTGAAAGGATTGACAGCATCAACAGCAGAACACTGAATGCAATTTGGCAACCTGTGGTGATTACTTTTGAGTTTGTGGCAGGCACGGATAGCAACGACCCAGACAGTTCAAATATAAGTATTCAGAAAGTCACACTTAATTCAACTTTTGGAAGTTTCATCACTTTCCCAACAAATCAAAACGAAATTGTCGCAGGTTGGACGAAGAGTGATAAGAGATTTGTGGGGTGGAAGATTATCGTGTCTGGCTCTCAATATCTCTATGATCTTGGCTATGTTTATGCTTTAAATGTTGAAAATCTTCGCACACTTGGAAATAATACAGAAGATATCAATGGCAAAACTTTCACAGTCTATTCTGTTTGGAGCAATTCTCAAGTTATCATTAAAATTAATCTTGGAGCAACTGGCGAATATAAATATTTTGGCGACGACGGGGTGCTTAATGTCTTTTATGACACTTCGCTTGCTTCCAAATGCTTTTTAATAACAGGAATGGTCTTAAACGAAACATTTTATATCCCAAAACTTGAAGATATCTATTCTTTTGGCAAAGTTGCCATAAGTTATTTTAATAGAGTCGACAACAGGACTATAAACAACGGAACGATAAGTCTTTTAAAAGATATTTGCACAAACAATAATGATGGTTCCTACACTTTCACCCTAGACGTTGTGTGGCGTGAGGCAGTGTGCTATATTGACAACTATTATGCAATGAAATCGGGCTGTGAGAGATTTTTCTATACCTTTGCTGATGCACTTAATGCTATGCAAAATGACACTGATATTGCAACAAAAAGTGAAAGTATTCCTTACACAAAAATTGTTATTTTGAAAAGAACAAATTATTTTAGTATTCAAAATCAGATAAATATAACAAGCAAACTTATTTTGTCGCTTTATGATAAGGCTGAACATAGCGATTTAATTGTGAATGACGCTTTTTCCCTTCTCAGAGCAACTGATTTTTCGGGCGACTATGTGTTTAATATTTCAAGTACTGGCACTTTAGAGTTTGAAGAAAGTGAAAATGGGGTGTTTTTGCTAGACGGCACAAGCATAAGTCCTGTGAACTCTTTTATCAAAGTTGACGGGGGTATTTTATATTTGTGCGATGGACTTGTCATCTCTGGGAATAACAATTCTTTAAGCACTTTCGGCGGAGCAATCTATGCTGTCAACAACGCAAAAATTATCATTGACGGTGCGGAATTTAGCGGAAATTCACTCTCAAAATTGGCAGGAGATTTGTTTGGCGGGGCGATTTATGCCGACCATTCGACAATAACAATTAACTCGGGCATTTTCAATATAAATAGCATTACTTCAACTCTATCTGCCTTTGGTGGTGCAATCGCTGTCTTTAATGATAGCACTTTAACTATTGGGGCTTCACAGTTCCTTTCAAACTCTGCCACATCTGCGACGGGGAATTCTTTTGGTGGGGCAATTTATGTGAAAGACTCCCTCGTGGAAAATCTTTCGACCGCAGTTCAGATTGAATTTGGAGTTGCAATCAACGAAGATAATGGAAACAGTGCAAACTTTGGTGGGAGCATTGCGATTGACGGGAATGCCTCTGTCACAATCGGCGAGACAATTTCTTTATATCAACTTTCTGTGCAAAAATCACAAGCGGTTTATGGTGGCGGAATATATGTAAACAATTCAATTGTTACAATTTCAGACAGTGAATTTTCATTAAATTCAAAAATTGAGGGCAGTGTTCAAGCCAATTATGGCGGAGCAATCTACGCTAATAAATTATCAATAATTGAGATAAATTCATCAAGTTTCTATCTTAACTCTGCAAACTTTGGCGGGGCAATCTATTCCGTTGCACAGAGTGTTAAGTTAAAGTCCTCTTCAGTTGTCTATAATTATTGCTATGATCAAAGCAATGGCGGAGGAATATATTTTGAGGGATTTGTTGAAAGTGATGTTATAAACTATTCAAAATTTGATATTATTGCAGGCGATATCACAGGAAATTGTGCCATAAATGGTGGCGGAATTTATGTTGGCGAATATGGCACTTTAACAATTGATGGCGAGGGCAATGACGAACAAAATATGACTCAAACAACAATTAAAGCAAATCAGGCTGTGAGTGGAGGGGGAATTTATTTTGCTTCAACTGCCATAGATGTTTTAGACGAAAACTATGCAAACCTCGTTTCAAGCATCAAAAACTCTGTGATAAGTTCAAACATTGCTGAAAATGATGATGAAGATTTTAGCGAAGCCTTATATTATGGCGGAGCAATAACAATGGCGAGTGGAGTTCTTAACATTGGTGGAACGTATGTTGACAAAGATAATATAACTTGCTCAAATGTATCTTTCTTTGCAAACGGGGCTCACTTTGGCGGAGCAATCTATGTCTCTGGCGGGGAACTTAACATTTTGGGTGCTGACATTGGCATTCTTGTCGTGGAAGAACTTGACAACAGTGGAGCGTTAGATGGTGTGGATTTGAGCGAACTTGAGGCAATTTTTCAAGCAAGTTTAACATCTCTTGAAAATGCAAAAAATCAACAAATAAGTGACATTGACAATAACGTGGCTCTTTCAGAGGAAGAAAAAACAGCCCAAAAAGCAACTTTAATAGAAAATTATAACGCTGACGTGGCAACTCTCACTGCTCAATATAATGCACAACTAGCAAACCTAACAGCCCCAACGCTTGTGGATTCCTATCGTGGCAACTACGCTTATGTTGGAGCAGGAATTTGTAACGACGGCGGGACTGTCAATTTTGTTTCTGGCAATTTTTATGGAAATATGTCTTATGAAAATGCAAGCGCAATCTATAATGCAGGAAACTTTATCCTCACAAATGTGCTTGTGAAAATGAACACAAGTTTGAATGAAATTATTATTTACAACACTGGCTATCTTGAATTTGCGGGAAGCGTTGTCATTGCTGAAAACCAAAAGATTTTTATCAATTTTGTTAGTTACACTGACACCGAAGGAAATAAAGTCGACGAATACAAATATATCACGATTTCAGGAGGAGCGTTTTTTGAAACTTCAACCCCGATCATAATTGATTTTCCAAATGACGACTTCATTTTAGGAAAACCAATTGTGCTTTTCACAAAAGCAAGTTTGTTTAATGACGTGGCGACATTGTTCATTGAGGGCTATGAGCCTTTCAAAATATACAACGAAGTTGATTTCATCTTAATTGTCGACACTTTTAAGAAATCCCTTGTGCTGGGTTATCCAAACTATTCTTTGTTCTATAAGGACATTAGTGCAGAAAGTGAAGAACTTGACTTAACTGGCTCATTCACTTTCACATATAACGACACAATTTCGCAAGAAAACTTTTTGGACAAAGCCCTAGAGGCAAACCCTTTAAGAGAGGGCTACACTTTTGTGGGTTGGAGCATTTATGTCGAGAGAAGCACAGGAAATGTCATTTCGAGCATAGGGACGCAGAGCCCACTTGTTGATGTTGAGATTTTTGATATTATTGCAGAAGAATCCACTTGTGAATATAAAGATAACTTTGTCTATATTGTGAAAATGGGGCAAACTTATCAGACTTTCACTTCTGAGATTAATGGATTGCAACTGCCAAATCATAACATATATGCTTATGCAGTCTGGCAACCAAACGAATTTACTGTGGTCTATCATTACGACACCGAATATGACAAATATCCGGGGACGACAACTTATAAAATAGACGATCAAGCCGTGGGTGATGAGAATTTATTAACATTAACTCAGACGGTAAATTATGGAAAAACTTTCACCTTACTTTCAGCAAACGACATCAATTCGGTTATGTTCGTTCACTATGAAGATGTCACAGTCACTTTCACAAATGGAGTTCCTGTGAGGGTTGTGGATAAGCAATCAAATGTTTATGAAAACAACGATATAATTTTCGACGAAACTCGCTTGGAATACTATTTCACCACGTCTGAAAATGTGAGATATTATATTGACAGTGCCTTAAAAGCATATAGCATTTTCTCAAAAAATAATATTGTTTTATCAAATGACTCAGCAAAAGACCCAAATATTTACCCACAGCACATCTCATTTTCGGAAAGCGAAGAAACAGTTGTGAGAGATATTTTAATTGTCGGCGGGCAATATTCTTTCACATACAATTCCGTTTCTTATGTTTTAAGACAAAACTATCGTCCAGACGGATATTCCTATAAATATTTTGTGATAAACGGCAATGTCTATAATCTTTCTCAAACTCTCACAATCTTAAAAACTAATGCCGACACAAACACGGCAAACAGGACAATTGACATAACAATCTATTTCAGCAAAATGACTGTGGAAGTTAAGTTTGATACAAACAAAGGCAACGATGCTAGTTCCTCGTTTAGCCTGACAAAAACCGTTGGCTCAACAGTTGTCACCCCATCAAACATTTCCTCCACAACCTACAACGGAATTGAGAGATTTATCTATAAAAAAGGTGCTGTCCTTTTGGGCTTTGCCTATACTTCGAGTGCAGTTACACCAGACCTTTCTAACTCTGAAGAATTTACCGTCAGAGAATCTGCCACAGGGGTGATCACGTTGTATGCAGTGTGGAGTTCTCCATCTTGTTATGTGGAAAATGTGGTGGCATATAACAACAAATTGTTTAATGTCTACTATGCGTCTTTTGACAGAGCAATAAATGATATCGGCGCTCACATTTTCAGTGTTAAACCAACTTCTTACACTGTGAAATTGATGACAAATGTGACAGTTTCAACTGAAATTATCGTTAGGGATAACATAAATATATATGCTGTGAACAGCGCTCTTAAGATTACTCCAAGTGTGAGTCTTTTAAGTTCTTGCACAATGTTCACGGTTACGAACGGTTACACTCTTGTTTTGAGTGAAGGTGCGAGCAATAAAATAGCCTACACTCTTTCAAATGCACTTAATTTAGACGGCGAATATGTTGTAAGACAAAAAAGTCTAATCAAAGTTGAGAGTGGCGGAACTCTTGAAATGAAAGGGCTTAATGTGTTTGGTGGCAATGCTGTGAGTGTTGAAAATGGTGGAGCAATAAGCATTTTTGGGACAGCAGTTATTTCAAACTCAACTTTCTCCTTAAACAGTGCCTATGAAGGCGGAGCAATTTATGTGGGAGAAAATAGCAATTTAACTGTGACAGACTGTTTCTTTGGCGGGAGCGGAAAAAGCAACAACGCTATTTCAAACGGCGGAGCAATCTACATTGAAAATGACGCGCATGTCAATTTTGTGGGCGACAACACTTTTGCCTACAACACTGCCGTCAATGGCGGAGCATTATATCTATCAGTCAATGCAACTGATGTCATTTTAGGAAAAACTTTCTTTGTCAACAACTCGGCAACAAACGGCGGAGCATTATATTTGAAATCGGCTCTCATTTTGGGCAAAAGTTCAAGCGAAAGGCCAGATTTTGAAAATAACAGGGCAACAAACGGCGGAGCAATCTATGCAGAGAATAAACTTGAAGTCTTGTTTGGTGAAACGTTTGTTAGAAACACAGCAACTGAAAATGGCGGGGCTATATATAGTGCAACAAATCTTATCATCAAAAATGCAATCTTTGAAGGAAACAATTCAAGCAATGGAAGTGGTGGGGCAATCTATGCAACGGGAACTCTGACAATTAATAGTGAAAATTGCATTAACCTTGACCAAACTTTGTTTATAAAAAATTCTGCAAATGAAAACGGCGGAGCAATCTATGCTGTTGACGTAGCAGTGTCTATTACTGATGTTTTGTTTGGACAAGGCTCTCAAAGTAATGGCAACACCGCATATAACGGCTGTGCAATATATGTAACAACTAATGCAAAGTCATCTTCGTCTATTACAATTGACGCAAACACTTTGATTGAGTTTAATTACAGCAAAAACACAGTTGGAAGCACCAGCGGTGGCGGGATATATGTCAATAACACCACACTTGTCTTTGACGCGATTGTTTCGCAAAATCAGGTTGTGAATGGTGGCGGAATTTTTGCAACGGGCAGTTCAATCGTTATCCTTGGCAGTTCTGCCAGTGTGACGCGGAACTTGGCGACATATGGCGGTGGCATCTATCTTTCTATGAACAGTCATCTTCAAATGACAGGCGAAGGTTCTAATGCTGGAATAACGCAAAACACGGCAACCTATGGCGGAGGTGGGATTTATTATAATTCCACAAACACTTCAAGCAGGCTCACAAGTGGACTCATAGCAAACAATTTTGCGGGGAAAAGTGGCGCAGGGATTTATCTTCCAACAAACTCGTCTTCAATCTCGCTCACTTTAAATGGAATTATTGTTGAAGACAATGCCTTTTTAAGTGGTTCGAGTTATGTGATTAATTCTTCAGATGTTGTGGGTGAAGAAATCTTCATCGACAAAAATGCAACTCTTATCATC
Organism: Clostridia bacterium; assembly: GCA_009929275.1. Lineage (GTDB taxonomy): Bacteria > Bacillota > Clostridia > Christensenellales > UBA1242 > UBA7862. The sequence goes on along the minus strand of SAAW01000001.1, from coordinate 8,789 downwards.
TTGTCTGGGGTATATAGCGGTTCAATCGGCGTCAATTCCAGTGCGGAGGACTCATTAGCCTCTGAAAAAGGAACGCTCATAATTGGCAAAACAGCATTTGTTAGTGAAGTTTATATTAAGAGATATTCCGTTTTGCAGGTGCAAAGCGAACTTTCAAGTGTGTTATACAATACAAATAAGACAACTTTAAAATTTGTCGGTGCCAAAAGTCTTGAATTAAAGCAAAATTTGGAAAATGACGTTGTGGTGAATTTCTTGTCATTAAGCGTTCTTGACTTATGCAAAGAATATTTCATTCTTGACATTGTCGACCCTGTCTTTGGCAGATATTGTTTGGATTACAGCGAAGATAATATGACACTTTTCATTGCAAAAGTTGCGGAATACTTCTATTTATTAAAAAATAGCGGAGAGATTTCTTTTGAAACAAACACGCACTATCAAATTGAAAATGACGAAAATGGGAACTTTAAGAGATATAAAGTGACAATAAACACATCTGAAACATATTTCACAACACTTTCAAGCATTTTTGGATATAAAATCGGATATGAATTGTCGCAGGATTTTGTGGACGCGAAAGGCAAAGTTTATAATTCTTCAAGTCTTCTTCCTGTCAAAGTTTTGACCTTAACTCCACAATGGATTGAAAAGATATTTAATGTCTATTCTGTCTATCAAAACGCTTCCAATCAAACCATAACAAACGACCTTGGCACGATGAATTATGCGGGCGGGAAAGTCCTCACTGCTCCGTCTTTGAAATATTGCACTTTTGTCAATTGGGAATTATGCTATATTGTGAATAATAATTATGTCCACACTGGAATTACCTATCAAAATGCCGAGAAATTTATGTTAAGTTCGCTTAACAATGAAAATTTAAGTTCTTCGATTTTGGGCAAAACATACAAGGAAATTTATGACGACATTGTGGCAAATGGAAACAGTAATTTTTATTTCCTCGGCAATTTTGAATGGACACAAGTCACAATTGAGATTGACGCAAACGGCGGGGTGACAAACGATTTATTTGAAAGCCAATATGTGAGGACTCCGGGGAGTGATGCACAAAGCACTTGGATCTACACTTGCTATCAAAAAGATTTATATGTTGATTTTATCAATTTTATCAATGATTTCACTCGTCAAAATCACACTGTGACAGGGCTTTTCACTGGAACAGACGGCACATATGATCAATCTACGGACGAGAGATATAATGACTTTAATTCTTCCATAAAAATTAATAACATAACATACATCAAACTTCACTGCGAATGGATTGAAGTGGTGGCATATATCAAAAAAGCACAAACAGGCGTTTCTCAAGAAGAGCCAAGAATTGTCTATTATCAAAGTCTGTTAGAAGCGTCAAACGCACTTGTTAATGGAGACATTCTCATCATTGTTAAAAGTGAAATTGAGATTAATAGCACACTCACAATTTCAAGGAATGTGACGGTGTCTACAATCGGTGATGTTAGGCTAATAAGAATGACTTCTTTTGGTGGCTATATGTTGAGCATTGGTGCACAAGTTGAGATTAGCACTCTATATAATTTGATTATTGACGGAAACAATATTTCCACAACATATGGCGGGATTTATGTCCTTGAAAACGGTAACCTCACTCTTGGCGAGGGAGTCACTCTCACAAACAATTTTGGCACAGCAAATGGCGGAGGTATCAAGTCGGCAGGACTTCTCACTTTGAGCGGAGCAAATATAAATGGAAACACTGCTCTTTGCGGAGCGGGTGTCTATGCAATGAGCGGACTCACAATAAATTCCCCAACAAAGATTTCAGGGAATATTTCCACAAATAATGGCGGAGGAGTCTATGTCTTGTCGTCATATTTTGAAATGAATGGCGGTGAAATTTTCAGTAACAACGCAGTGAACGGCGCAGGCATATATTTTGAGAGCAGTCTTTATGGCAAAATGCTTAATGGAAAAGTTTATTCTAACATTGCAAACGGGAAAGGTGGCGGTGTTTATATTGCTCTTAATTGTGGGCTTTTCACTTTTGGAAATGGTATTGTGAGAGAAGACTTATTTAATATCTCCCAAAACGAAGCCGTCTTTGGTGGCGGAATATTTATCATGGGGAACAACTTGAATAATAGCGTCACGGTGAATATTAATGGAGTGACTATTGCAAATAACACAGCAACATATGGCGGTGGAATTTGTGTTGGCGACAGCCAAATGACATATGCAAAACATATTGTTTCGATGACAAGCGGTGTTGTTAGAGAAAACGAATCACTCTATGGTGGCGGTGTGGCGGTCTATCGTGGCACATTTAGACTTAGGGGTGGATTAATCTCTCAAAACACACTTTTAATCAGCGAAACTGGCAAAGGAAGTGACATATATGTTGGCTATGGCAATTCTTCGGGTGTTGTGAAGATTTCTGGCGGGAATGTTGGAGACGCTTCAAATATTGGGACAATCTATGTCGACAATCTTGCTGGGAAAGGAGAACTGCATTTCAGTGCGTCATATTCAGTGTTTGACAGAGTTGTCCTTCAAAGTGGGGCGATTATCTATGTTAGCGAAAACATTGATAGTGAAAATGAAAAGATTGTTATTGACTTGACCGATTATCAAACAGTGATTGCGGGAAATCATGTTAATGTTGTCAAATTTGCCGACAATCTCACTTGCAATGCCGAATTTTTTGATGTGAAAGGCATATATAAATTGCAGACAAGCCCAGATTGTTTTAGGGTGAAAGTCATAGACCAATATGTTGTCATTATGCGAGCAATCTTCACTCTCACAATAGATACAAATTTAGGAGAATTTTCAAATGCTCTTGCAGGCTATAATTATAGGACTGTTGACAACAAAATTATTGTTGAAGTGAGTTATCTTGACGACCTTATAAATATCTTGTCAATCTACAATTCAACAGACTCCCAAAGTCACAATGAAAGCAAAATCTCAGCAAATAGGAATAACACATATTTCATCGAATGGAACACTTCTTTGACACCTTCAGAGGGAAATGTTGCAACTTCAATGAAAATGCCTTATGATGACATCACAGTCTATGCTATTTGGTCAAATATGTATTATGTTTTGACAATAGATTTAAACGACACAAAAGGACTTAGTGGGAACAAAGCAACTCTCGATCAGGCATCGGCATACTACCAATATATGAGTGATGGCAAAATTATTCTTAATGTGTTTGTCGACACAAGTTCTTCATCATATGGTGCTTTGGTTCTTTCGGATTTAGGTGTCAATTTAACTCGTTTGGGTTACACCCTAGACTCATTCAGTGATTCTCAGCTTATAAATGGTCAAGGTTATGCTTTCACAAACAGCACCTTTAAGATGCCTTCAAAAGACACAACTCTTTTTGCCATTTGGAAAGCAAACACCTATATAATCAGATATCATTCAAACTACGAAGAAGGAATTGAAGAAACAGATGATTTTGAATGCGAGTTTGACACATATTTATATCTTCAAAACAGCAGTATTTTCGTTTCGCCGGGATACACTGCCAAACATTTGAACACTCTTTGCGATGATAGTGGAGTGGAATATTCTTTTGAAGAAAAACTAATAAATTTGTCGGCTGATAATTTGGGGATTGTTGACCTCTATGTAATTTGGACAGCAAATATTTATTCTGTGAAATATAGTTCTAATTTGCCTAATAAGAGTGTCACGGGCAGTTTTGCCGAACAAACTGTCACCTTTGGGCAATATTTTGCCTTGCCGTCAGGAACTTATGTCGCAGAAGGTTATCATCAAGTTGGTTGGAAAGTGGACGATACAATGGTGTTTAATTTAGGCGGAAGTGTCAGAAATTTGACGACGAACGAAACTGTCACTGTTCTAGCGGTGTGGGAGCAAAACAGATATACAGTTGAGTTATATTCTTCTGTGGGAAGCACTTCAATCCTCAGCAGTAATATATATTTGTTCGACAGCACGACTGATGACCATCTTCCATATATTGCAGATTTACTCTTGTTTGTCATTGATGCAAGCCACTACTTCGTCGGCTGGACTTCAAGCACCGACATAACAATATTAGAGCCAGAACTGACAGATCACGCACAAGTTAAAAATTTGACATCGCAGAATAATGCTGTCATAAAACTCTTTGGTATCATTTCAGCAAGAAAAGTTGTTATAAACTCAAACAATGGCGAAGATTTAATTTTTGAAAAAGAAAGCGAAGCAAACGGATATGTGACAGTTTCAAGGCAAGAACTTGAAACTGCAGGATTTTCATTCGCAGGGTTTGAAATTGGATATTTGAGCCGAACAAGCGACATTTCAAATGTCAACGCGATTACATTCTCAAACGATTCGGTGACGATTAATCTTAGGACTGTCTCTGTGGGTGAACTTATGCTTTTTGTGGCATGGCACGCAAAAACATATTCTTTGAAATATATTATAAACTCAGTGGAGAATGTTTATTATGCAACTCAAAGCATAACAGCGTCTTCTAACGGGACAAATGTTTATGTTGACGGCGGAGCGATAATTCAGACAACGCTTTATGGAAACCTCGACAAGCAGATTGTTCTTTTGGGATATTCATTCAACGACAAAGTGAATGTTGTCGATTGCGCACTTGGCGAGAGTTTTGTTTTGACAAATGAAGTTATGAATTACATACTTCTTTCTCAACAAGTGACAAACAATGTCATCACACTTTTTGGCGTTCTCACAGCAACCTACACAATAACTTATAATTTCAACACAAATTATGACATTATAAACGGAGCCACTTTAAGCATTCTTTCAAATAATTCAAACACAACAACTGTTGCAGACTTTACAGTGGAAACGGGGCTTATCTTTAAGGATAAAAACAATCTTGAATGGTTAATTGCAGATTATGATGAAAATGTATACGCCTATTTTGTCGGCTGGTCTTTGTTTGAAGATGCTGTAGATCCAAGTTATGTTAGTGGTCAAAAGGTGAATGGAAATAACGATGTGAAATTTAGTGGCGACATAACTCTTTATGCAGTTTGGCGTGAATACACAAATCCATTCTATTTTGAATATAACGGCACAAAAATCGTGGGACTAAGTGAACTCGGAAAACAAAATATAAGTGCTCAAGCAACTTTAATTCTGCCAAAATATATCCTTTTATACGACGGGACAAATGTAACTTATGGAAGTGAAATAACAACTATTGATGAATTTGCTGTTTGCGACGAACTCTCTAACATTCAAACTCTTGACTTAATAAATATGGCAAATCTTGCAAGTATTTCGAAGTTTGCTTTCAGAAATCTAACAAACCTCACATATGTTACAGGCATTCCAAATGGTGTCAACATTGAAAATGGGGCTTTTGTGAGTGGTTCAATCACAAATATAACTCTTTTAAACGGCAATCAAAAGTATATTGTCAGCGATAATGGCAATCTTTTTGACATTTCAAACGGGCTAAAACTTCACACATTCCTCATCTCAAATTCACAAGCAAGCGAATATGAAGTTAGTTCGGAAAAATTTGGTGGCAATGATGTGTTAATCAGTGGCATCTTGGCATATTCTTTCTTCGGCACAGAGTTCACGGCTCTCACAGTTGACAGTAATGTGACATCTTTTGCACAAAATTCGTTTGAAAATATGCCAAATTTAACTTTAATTTCTCTTGCTTTTGTGGGTGGAGTTTTTGGCGATAGCAATAACTTTGCTTATGTGTTTGGCGGAATAGACAAACTCCCTACAAATCTTAAAACAGTAGTTATTTCAGTTGAAAATGAAGTGAAACAAGGTGCTTTTGAAAATTGCGAAAATCTCACGAGCATAATATTTTTGAATTCTGTTCAAAATGTGGGCGAAAATGCCTTTTATAATTGCGAAAATGTTTTGTTTGAAAGCATTGAGAGTGCGTTTATGTTTAGTGAACTAAAAAATATTGACAAAAATGCATTTTATAATTGCAAGAATTTGCCAATAAATATCAACCTTTCTGCAATTGAAAATGTTGGGGCAAATGCTTTTAGTGAAACAAATGTGAATTTTATCACCATTCCACGTTCTGCTCAAAAAATTGACGTAACTGCTTTTTCGGGTTCTAGCCTGCAAAACGCAAGGATATATTCAAATATGTCTTTCGAGGTAGTTATAAATGCAACAAATATTTTTGTAAAACCAGACACAACCTCATATATCTTCACCGATGTGAATTTCTATGTGACTTTGAATGGTAAATATTTGAATTATAACATTATTGTTGAAGACACAATTTCTCTCTTCAACTCAAGCAAGGAATTTATAAGTAATTTTGCAACGCTAAAAGAAGCAGTTTCTACCTCTGAAAACGGCGATTATGTTATGATTAAAAACGACCTTGAAATAAACGAAAAAATAGTGATTTCAAATGAAATAACTATTCTTGCTGGCTATGAGATTTTGCAGGAAGGGCAAGACGGGTTCTCTCAAAACACGAGAGAAATTACGGTTACAAGAGACCTTTCTTTCACGGCTGAAAGCGTGTTTGAAGTGACAGCAAAGAATGCGAGTTTTGGTGGAATTTTTGCAAGCGACGCAAGTGGCGTGCAATATAGAGATGCCTTGCTTAATTTTGACGGGAATAGTGTTCAAAGTGAGAGTTTTGTGTTTGTTAACGGTGGCAACTTAACTCTTTTTGAAAATTTAATTATAAAAAATAACAAATCAGTTTTGGGCAGTGCAATATATGTTGAAAAAGGCACTCTTTCTGTTAGCGGAGCGTTAATCTCAAACAATGGGGATAGAAGTATTTCGACGGGTGGCGGAGCAATTTATGCCTTAGACAGTGAGTTGACAATCACCGCTGGGTCAATCTTTAACAATCAAGCGCAAAACGGCGGAGCAATTTACATTTCTTCATACAGCAGACTTATTATGAACGAAGTTGATTCAAGTGTTTTTGTCTATGGCAATTCGGCAAACTTAGGAGGAGCAATCTTCATCGACACTTCCATTCAAGACGAAAGTTTGGCTGTCGACATTTCAAGTGCGGAAATTTTCTCAAACACGGCAGAAAATGGCGGGGCAATCTATGTCCACGAAGGTTTTGTCAAACTGAGAAACGACGCATCAATCTATTCTAACACGGCAAAAAATGGCGGGGCAATCGCTGTGATGAATGGAACACTCATTGTTGAAGAAGCCAAAATCGGAGTGAGCACCAGAACTGGAGGTTTGAATTCTCTTCAGATTCAAATCGCTGGAAATGTTGCGATTAATAATGGTGGTGGAATTTATGTGGGAGCAAGTGGAATTTTGAAAATGACAAATGCGGGCTCAATTGTTTCTTGCAATACTGCAACAAATGGAGGAAATATATATTTTGCCTCAACAATTGAAGACTCTTATGGATTTTCTTCGATAACAGCCGGTCAAATTCAATATGGCAACGAGAGTTCATTGAATAACTATGGCGGGGCAATCTTTATGGCAAGTGGAGTGCTGAACCTCTCGGGAGAAAACCTTTTCATTCAAAACAATATGTCCTATTTTGGCGGAGCAATCTATGTTCTTAATGCCACTCTCAACATAAAAACGGGGGTTACAATCTCAGGCAACGAAGCAGTGTATGGCGGGGCTTTATACATTGAAAGTGGGAAAGTGACGATAAACGGCGCAAGTGTGGTGTCAAATAAAGCCAACATTTCGCAAAATATAGGTGGAAATGGTGGTGGAATTTATGCGTCGGGTGGAGTCCTTGAAGTTGGCACTATCTCTCAAAAAACATACATTGGAAAATCTATGGCAGGAAATGAGGGCGCGAACAATGGCGGTGGAATTTATGTTGCAAACAATGCTCAAGTGCTTTTAGGAAGACAAACAGTCGTCTGCGACAACAAATCAAATAATGGTGCAGGACTATATATTATAAACGGCTTAATTAAACTTGAAGGGTGCGAGATTTCATATAACGACGCAGTTATAAATGGGGGCGGAATTTATCTTGCAAACGAAAATGCCAAAGTCCCAGTTTTGATGATATATAGCAATTCGAAAGTTAATAACAATACAGCGCTAAATGGAGCAGGTTTGTTTGTCGACAACTCTCTTTCTATTTCAAACGCAACAATTTCAAACAACACTGCAAAGAATGCCACTCAACCACTTGTTGAGTCTGGTCTTGGCGGAGCAATTTTCATCACACAAAGAGGCTTTGTCGTGCTTGACACAGTCACAATTAGTTTGAATGTTTCCGAAGTAAATAGTGAAAAATATTCGGGCATATATCTTAAAAACATTTCTTCAAATGCACTTCAAATCTCAAATTCATCGTTGATTGACAGCACAATCACAAGCAGTGCAAATATGATTTGCCTTGTGGAAAACGCTGTTGTCACCATTATTGATAAGACTTTAAGTGACAGTTCGAGGATTATGCTTGCGTTTGACTTTGATTTCACGCTTGTGCGAACTTTGGTCGCCACTTTCACACAATCAAGTTATGCAAGGGTTTCAAAATTCTTTGGACTTTCTGCTGGTTTTACTTTGATTGACAAAAATGTCTATGTTGCAAAAGCCACAGTTGTGGACATCACAGATGCAAATAAAATTGAAAACTATGCAACTTTAAAAGACGCGATAATGCAAATTTCAAGTTATGAAACTCATATTTTGCAACTAATTGAAGAGCAAGTGATTGACGCAAATTCTGTCGTTACTGTCCCACAAGATAAGGAAGTTGTTATTGTGTCTAAAGAGTCAGGTCTGGCGGGCTCAAACGGAAGAGGTTTTTGCATTTCAAGAGACGAAAACTATACAGGAATACTCTTTGC